>NZ_CP020538.1:1917500-2251611 GCF_002080435.1 Sphingobium herbicidovorans
GTAACGACTTCCCCACTGTCTCCAGGATATGCTCAGCGAAATTGAATTCTCCGTGAAGATGCGGAGTACCCGCGGTTAGACGGAAAGACCCCGTGCACCTTTACTGCAGCTTCAGAGTGGCATTAGGAAAGAACTGTGTAGCATAGGTGGGAGGCTTTGAAGCGATGACGCCAGTTGTCGTGGAGCCATAGGTGAAATACCACCCTGTTGTTTTCTGATGTCTAACCTCGCACCGTTATCCGGTGCAGGGACCCTCTGTGGCGGGTAGTTTGACTGGGGCGGTCGCCTCCTAAAGAGTAACGGAGGCGCGCGATGGTGGGCTCAGGACGGTTGGAAACCGTCTGTTAGAGTGCAATGGCATAAGCCCGCCTGACTGCGAGACTGACAAGTCGAGCAGAGACGAAAGTCGGTCATAGTGATCCGGTGGTCCCTCGTGGAAGGGCCATCGCTCAACGGATAAAAGGTACGCCGGGGATAACAGGCTGATGATTCCCAAGAGCTCATATCGACGGAATCGTTTGGCACCTCGATGTCGGCTCATCACATCCTGGGGCTGGAGCAGGTCCCAAGGGTTTGGCTGTTCGCCAATTAAAGTGGTACGTGAGCTGGGTTCAGAACGTCGCGAGACAGTTTGGTCCCTATCTGCCGTGGGCGTCGAAATTTGAGAGGAGTTGACCCTAGTACGAGAGGACCGGGTTGAACATACCTCTGGTGTACCTGTCGTCCTGCCAAGGGCGCAGCAGGGTAGCTATGTATGGACGGGATAACCGCTGAAAGCATCTAAGCGGGAAGCCTCCCTCAAGATAAGATTTCTTCGAGCGGTCGTAGACCACGACCTTGATAGGCCGGATGTAGAAGTGTGGTAACATATGGAGCTAACCGGTCCTAATTGCTCTGATCGCGCCTGAGAGTCCCACCATCAATGACAATGCTGGATACAGCGTCAGTCATCGAACGTGGTGATCACCTCAAGCCAGATACATAACAAACATGCGTGCACGGCATCGATTAACAACCCAAAGCGCAAGCTTCATTGCTTGGTGACCATAGCGTCTGTGACCCACCCGATCCCATCCCGAACTCGGCCGTGAAACCAGTCTGCGCCGATGGTACTGTGGCTCAAGCCCCGGAAGAGTAGGGCGTCGCCAGGCATTGAAGCTTGCGCTTTGAAACAACAAAACCCATCCACATCTCAAAAAAAGGGCGGCCCATAAAGCCGCCCTTTTGCGCTTCAAGGGAAAACCGGTCACAACCGATCCCTCAAAGCATAATATCGGTGACGCGGGATGGAGCAGCCCGGTAGCTCGTCAGGCTCATAACCTGAAGGTCGCAGGTTCAAATCCTGCTCCCGCAACCAATATCAAATGAAAATCACCCCCATCAAATCAACGATTTGATGGGGTTTTTGTTATCATGGCTTTCATGCCGAAATTACTCCCCAAAACATATTGGAAGCATTTAGGCCGGAAATAGCGCGTCGAATAGCGCATTTGCGGGGACGGACGCGCGCGTAAGCCCGCGTGGTCAATTGGCGCAGCCTGGCGCTCGGCAGCGGCCAACGTGGCTCTTTGGCCAATCATCATGGCTGCGCAGTTGGGTAGCTGGCGCGCTTTCAGGAAGATCTCGCTCGTGCAAGACGAGCGCAGGCTCGACGGATCGAACAGCTATTTATACGATGCCCGCCCTCTGGGCTATTCACCAGATGATTTTCAACATGTTCTTACCCCGAACCGGCGCTGGGCCTCGCCAGCGCGTGATGAGCCTGCGGCAGGATATGATGGCAGAATATCGCTATTGCAAATCGTTCTAATTTTCATTACTTGCGCGCAATCAATGTCGGAAGGGGGTTTCTGTGATTGTGAGGGGCATGGGTGCGAGTTGGCGTGCATTGGTGGTTGGCGCCACTCTTTGGGCCTATCCGGCCTTGGCTGAAACAGCGGAAGAAGCAGCACCCGATTCGGGTCGGGTCATCGACGGCATTGTCGTCACGGCGACCAAGGCCGACACCCTCGACATCGGCGGCTCGATCCAGCGCCTCGATACCGCTGACCTCGAACGCTTTTCATATAATGACGTCAACCGGATCCTCAGGCAGGTGCCGGGCGTCTACCTTCAGGAGGAGGACGGCTTTGGCCTCCGCCCCAATATCGGCATCCGCGGGTCCGGTACTGACCGGAACTCACGTATTGCCGTTATGGAAGACGGCATCCTGATCGCGCCCGCGCCCTATTCGGCGCCGGCCGCCTATTATTTCCCGCGTGTCGCGCGCATCGCTGGCGTCGAAGTTGCGAAAGGTCCGGCGGCGATCAAATATGGCCCGATGACCGTCGGGGGTGCGCTCAATCTCTTCTCTACGCCGATCCCGGATGTCGATGCTGGAACGCTCGCCGGCAAGGCCGAACTCCTTGCGGGTAATCATGACGGCCGGCGTGCGCATGGCTGGGCCGGGGGCTGGACGCCACTGGGCGGCGGGCTTGAAATCGGTGCGCTTGCCGAAGGGCTGTATGAACATTCGGGCGGTTTCAAGAAGCTCGACGTTGGCGGTGACACCGGCTTCGAGATTACGGACTGGACAGTGAAACTGGGGCTGCGCTCGACCGATGGCCGGCACGCGCTCGAATTCAAGTACCAAAATTATGACGAAACCAGCAACGAGACCTATCTTGGCCTGACGCTCGCCGATTTCGCGGCTTCGCCGAACCGGCGCTACAATGGTAGCCAGCTCGATGTGATGAATGCGAAGCACAAGACCTATCAGCTTAGCCATCGCTTCGACATATCGCCCAATGTGAACCTGACGACCGTCGCCTACCGCACCGATACCGCGCGCGCCTGGTACAAGCTCAACGATGTGCGCGACACCGCCAACACCGGCTGGACCCCCATCAACAGCGTGCTGGACAATCCGGCTGCCAACCCCCTGCAGATGGCCGACCTGGTCGGCGCGGACGGGTTCACCGGACGCGCGGGCGCGCTGCGCGTGCGTAACAACAACCGCGTCTATCTGGCGACGGGCGTGCAGAGCGTGCTGACCGCTGGCTTCAGAACCGGCGGGATCGGCCACACACTCGAACTTTCCGCACGCTATCATGAGGATGACGAAGACCGGTTCCAGCAGGACGACCGTTATCAGATGGTCGATGGCCGCATGGTCCTGACATCGGCGGGCGCGCCGGGCAGCCAGGACAATCGTATTGGCGATGCCAAGGCCTGGGCCTTCTTCATTCGCGACACGATCGAGGCCGGCAATCTCACGCTCGTGCCCGGCCTGCGCTACGAGACGATTGATCTGCGGCAAACGCGCTGGGCGACAACTGATCCCGACAGGTCGGGGCTAACCACCGTCGCGAAGTCAAACATCGACATATTCATTCCAGGCATTTCGGCGACCTGGCGCGTCGCCGACGCGGTTCGCATCGTGGCGGGCGTTCACCGGGGCTTCGCCAGCCCGGGCCCTGGGTCGACCGTCGATCCTGAAACCTCATGGAACTATGAAGCGGGATTGAAGCTCGGCAGCAATGGCTGGCGCGCCGAGATCATCGGCTTCTTCAACGATTATGCGAAGCTGGTCGGTACTTGCACGGCTTCCACCGGCGGCAACTGCAACATCGGCGATCAGTTCGAAGGCGGCAAGGTGGACATCAAGGGTGTCGAAATGTCGGCTGGCCGCACGCTCGGCAGCATCGCGAACGACGGCTTCGAGGTTCCGGTGTCGTTTGCCTACACCTTTACCGACGCCCGGTTCAAAACCAGCTTTGCCAGCGGCTATGAGCCCTGGGGCAACGTAGCGGTGGGTGATCGGCTGCCCTATCTGCCGCGCCATCAAATGACGGTGAATGCGGGGTTGGCGCTGAAATCCGCGCGACTGAACGCAACGCTCAATTGGGTCGACAAGGCGCGCGCCACGGCAGGTCAGGGGCCGATCATCCTCTCCGACCGGATCGATGATCGTGTGCTTGTCGACCTGTCGGCTGAAATTGATCTGCTTCCCAATGTGTCGCTGTTCGGGTCGGTGCAGAATCTCTTCGACGTCACCTACAATGCGGCCTTCTCTCCGGCGGGCGCGCGTCCCGGCGCACCGCGCCTTGCGCTTGGAGGCGTTCGCGCCCGGTTCTGATCGGGCTGAGCGGAAATCTGGGGTGGAACCGAGGCCCCCTTGCAAAAGGGGGCCAGGGAACGGAAGCGCATGGCAGTCCGGGGTTGCCAGTGATCGTCAGTCCAGGCTTGCAGGGCTGAGGCGCCCGGCGCCCCGCTTGCGATCGACCCGTCCCAGCAGTCGCGCAGCAATCGCCGTAGCTGCGATCGTGAGGACGGCGACGATGGCGCCGATGCCCAGCAGGTGCGCTTCGGTAATGTGTTCGACCGATCCCATGCTCTTCACCGCGAAATATCCCGGCGCGAATATCACCGGCACCCAGAGAAGCGCCGAAGTGACATTGGCCAGCTGGAAGCGACGCTGGTCCATTTCCATGACGCCCGCGACCAGCGGGATCGTGGCCCTGATCGGTCCGAGAAAACGGCCGAGGAAGATCGAGACGAAGCCATAGCGACGGAAGAATAGCCGCGCGCGGGCGACCATCGACCGATGGCGATTGAGCGGCCAGCGGCGGTATATGGACGGCCCGATCCTGCGCCCGATCCTGTACGAAACCCAGTCTCCCAATATCGCGCCGAATGCAGCGCAGGCGAGTACCGGCACGGGATCGATCGACCCCGCGCCGAGCAGCCCGCCCACCGCGATCATCAAGGCGGTCGCCGGAATGAAAAGGCCGATGACCGCGAGCGACTCACCGAACGCAAGGATGCCAACGATGGGACCTGCCCAGGCGCCGTGCTCCGAAATGATTTCGGTGGCGCGTGCGATCAGTTCTTCCATTGGTCCTCCCAAAGCGGTGCGTCATCGCCCGCCTAGATTACCGGGCGATGGCCAGGGACGCATCATGGCGCGTTGCGGATCATCCTGCCTTGGGCACGGCTCACGCCGCCGACCGTCGGCAGGTTCAGGCTATCAGTTCCTAAACCGGCGAAGAAGCCGCCGCCTTCGCTCCAGCTTTTCATATCGCTCTCCTCGGGCATGCCGGCAAACGTCAGCAGACACTTTCGCGGCGCGCTCCAGAAAGACTTTGCATCGCTGACCGCGCCGGCGGCGGCGTGCCCATGCAATGCATTTCACAAGCGAGCTGATACGCCGGCAGAGGTTGCGCGGCAGTCCATCCGCGATACAAGCGCTGTATGAGCGATAATAATTTTGGCGAAGCATCCGCAGCAGAACGACGGCGCGAGATAACTCCGCAGCCTATGCAATTTGATCAGGGACGGATAGCCATCGCCACCTTGATCGTCGTGGCTATCGTGGGCATGGCGTGGCTTGCGATCGAGCTGACCCGCTTCCTGATGCTCGTTTTTGCAGCAGTCGTGATCGCGGCAGTCTTCGACGCGATCGCCTCCTGGCTTTGCCGCATGACCAGGATGAAGCGTCCGGTTGCCCTTGCGCTATCGGTGATTGGCATGCTTGCGCTCTTCATCGGCGCATTCGCGCTGTTTGGCTCGCAGCTCGCACGCGAATTCGACACGATTCGCGAGACGGTTCCGCGCGCCGTTCAATCGGTCGAAGGCTTCCTCGACCGTTACGGAATGGGCGAACGGGTGCGGAAGTTGGCCGAAATCGGCGGTGACGACATCTCCCGTCTCGCGTCGCAGGCGGGTGGCTATGCAATGGCCGCCGGTAGTGGCCTGGCCGACTTCGTCCTTGTGCTTGTCGCTGCGATCTTCCTTGCAGGCGACCCTGCGACCTATCGCAGGGGACTGCTTCTCCTTATCCCTGCCAGAGCGGAAAAAATTGCCGCCCTGGCGCTCGATGATGCTTCGGTCGGGCTACGCGGGTGGATGGTTGGTCAGGCAGTCTCGTCACTGGTCGTCGCCGGGCTGACCTGGGCAGGGCTTGCGCTGCTCGGCGTGCCCGCGGCGGGCGGGCTTGGCGTTATCGCTGGCCTGCTGGATATCATTCCGATGGTCGGTCCGGTTATTGCGGGCGTTCCCGCCGTCCTCCTTGCCTTCACCGTATCGCCAATGACGGCGCTATGGACGCTGCTCCTGTTCCTCGTCATCCAGCAGCTGCAGGGTAATTTCCTGCAACCGATGATTCAGAAGCACGCGGTGGATGTCCCGCCAGCTGTGCTGCTGTTCGCGGTATTTGCCGCCGGCCTGCTGTTCGGTTTCATCGGAGTGCTGCTCGCGGCGCCGTTGACGATAGTCGTCTATGTCCTGATCCAGCGTGTGTACGTGCGATCCATCCTGGGGAAGCCGATCAAGGTAGCAGGAGAGGATTGAGCCAGCGCAGCGGGCCTCCGCGCGACTTTGGACAATGGCGCACACGCCCCGTCGCTTGATACAGCCAGACATTTTAAATTCGATACAACAGGGATCCTGATCGACCCATGACCTTCTTCCAGCAACTGCTCATCGCCATCGTTCAGGGCATCACCGAGTTTCTCCCGATCTCCTCATCCGGGCACCTGATCCTTATCCCGCATTTCACCGACTTCCCGGATCAGGGTCCATTGATCGACGTCGCGGTCCATGTCGGCTCGCTGCTTGCCATCATCATTTATTTCTTCCGCGATGTGCGAGGTCTGGCGCAAGGTGGGTTGGCCACCGTCGGAGTGGGGCGCGCCGACGAGCAAAGGCGCCTATTCATCTGGATTGTCATCGGCACGATCCCGGCGGTCCTGCTCGGCCTGTTTCTCAAGACCGGCGGCTTTCTCGACCAGTTCCGTTCGACCGATCTCGTGGCCTTCAACCTGATCTTCTACGGGCTTTTGCTCGGCGCAGCGGATCGGTGGGGGGGCAGGAACGCCGCTACGAGGACATGCGCCTGAAGGACGCCATCATCGTCGGGCTCGCCCAAGCGCTGGCTCTCATTCCGGGTACGAGCCGTTCCGGCGTGACCATGACGGCGGCGCGGGTGCTGGGCTTCCACCGCGCCGAAGCGGCGCGCTTCTCCTTTCTATTGTCGATCCCGGCGGTTGCGGGAGCAGGACTTCTCGCAGGTCTCGACCTCGCCGAGGCGACGCGCGAGATGCAATGGGATGCTTTCGTCGCTGGCGTAATGACCTTCGTCGCCGCCTTCATCACGATGGCCGGCCTGATGCGGTTTCTGCGGACAAAGTCGATGATCGTCTTCGTACTGTATCGGGTCGGACTGGGCGCCGTCCTGCTCGCCTTTTTCTAGGGCGTGAACTCATAAATGGCACGCCGGGTCTGTATGCCAGACCAATGGACATCACCCCTGGCGACGCAGAGGAATAGCTGACCATCGCCCTCAATTGCCTACAGAAAATGTCGATCAAGCGCGTAGCGTGAGATACAGAGTTCCGAACACTGCAACTGGACAGTCATTTTAATGTCGCGCCGTTGCAATGGAAACATCCTCAAAATGCAAAGCATTGCTGCCAGTGCCCCTGCCAACTCGCATTTAAGGCGAGAATCTCATCAGGGGGCTAATCATGCGTTTGAGACGGGGCATTCGTCATAATCTTTCAGTCGTTTCCGCTCTGCTGGCGGCGACAATGCTTTCGAGCCATGCTTTCGCGGGCACGGTGCGCGGCGTGGTGACCGACGGCACCGGCACGCGGGCGCTTGAAGGCGCCGAGGTCACCATTGTCGAACTTGGCCGCAAGGTCGAAGCCCAGGGCGACGGCAGCTATCGCTTCACCGACGTCCCGGCAGGCACCTACACATTGCGCGCGCATTATAGCGGGGTGCCCGACTATCGCGAGACGATCACGGTGTCCCAGACAGGAGACATCAACAAAGTCATCCTGCTCGGCAGCGACGGCGGCACCATCCTGGTGATCGGTCAACAGGCCAGTCTGGCCAGTTCGCTGTCGCGCCAGCGCGCTGCCGACGGCGTGGAAAATGTGCTCACCCGCGACGCGGTCGGCCAGTTTCCCGACCAGAATGTCGCCGAGGCGCTGCGCCGCGCACCGGGCGTCAACGTCCTCAACGACCAGGGCGAAGGCCGCTTCATCGCCGTGCGCGGCCTCGATCCCTCGCTCAACGCTGCTTCGCTCAACGGCGTGCGCGTCCCGGCTCCCGAAGCGGACACACGCTCGGTGGCGCTTGACGTAGTCGCTTCTGAATTGATCGAATCGATCGAGATCAAGAAATCGCTGACGCCCGACATGGACGGCGACACGATCGGCGCCTCGGTCGAAATCAACACGACCAGCGCCTTTGATCGGCGCAAGGATCTTCTCGCCGCGTCGATCGAAGGCTCGTACAACCATTATGCCGACGCGGTCACACCAAAGGGCAGCTTCGACTTCTCAACGCGCCTCACCGACAATTTCGGCATTGCCGGGGGCGCTTCCTACTACAAGCGTCGGTTCGAGACCGACAATATCGAAGCGGAAGACTATACCGACGAGGGCTATGCCGAGAGCCTCGAATATCGCGACTATGACGTGCGCCGCCTGCGCACCGGCGGCTCCTTGTCACTCGACTGGCGACCGGCCCCGTCGACCAAGCTCTATGCCAAGGGCATCTACAACCGTTTCTCTGACCAGGAAGACCGTCGCCGCCTGGTCTTCGACCTCGGCGATGCCAATCTTGCCTCGGCCAATGGCACGTCATTCAGCCTCAACAGCGGCGTGCCGGGCGACGACGAAGACGAATCGCGCATCCGCGTCGAACGCGACCTCAAGGACCGGTTCGAAGTGCAGAAGATCCAGTCGTACCAGATCGGTGGCGTAACCGAGAGCGGGCCCTGGACCTTCAAATATTCCGCCGCCTGGTCGCGCGCCGAGGAGATTGAGAACGGATCGATCGATCCCGTCGTGTTCCGTCGCGATTTTGAAGCGATCGAGGGCGACGACCTGACCGTCGATTTCGACTATTCCGATTACAAGATTCCGCTCTACGCCATTTCCGGGCCGAGCGCCGCGGACTTCAACGATCCGTCGCAATATGAATTCGACAAGCTTGAGCGCACCACGTTAAGCCGTTCGATCGATCGCGAGTGGAATTTCCGCGGCGACATCGCCTACGCCATTCCGCTGGACCAGGGCACATTCACCGTTCAGGGCGGAGGCAAGGCGCGGCTGCGTCAGAAGAACTACGATCTGACGCTGGACGTTTTCGACGGCTTCGGCGGCGATTTCACACTGAATGACGCGCTTGGCACACAGACCTATCGCCTCGCCGAACTGGGACCGGTTGTGAAGAAGCGCGGCGTGCGCGGTTTCTTCAGAGACAATTTCAATGACTTCGAGCTGAATGCCATCGACACGGCGATCGAATCGAGCATCGCGGATTATCGCGTAGGCGAGGATGTCTATTCGGGCTATCTGATGGGCCGCTACGACGCCGGACCGCTGCGGGTCATCGGCGGCGTCCGCGTCGAGCGGACCAGGAATGACCTGCAGGGCAATTTCGTCACGCTGCTGACCGAAGGCACTGAAGTCGATGGCGAAGAGCTTGACGAAGATACCGTCAGCGTCACGCCCAACCGGATCAAGCGCAGCTACACCGACTGGCTGCCAAGCGCGCTCGTCCGCTATGAGGCGACCGACAAGCTCATCTTGCGCCTCGGCGCGTTCAAGAGCCTTGTCCGACCGGGTATTGGCCAGCTCGCCCCGCGCGTTCAGGCCGAGCGCGACGGCGACGATTCTTCGGTGGATGTCGGCAATCCCAATCTCAAGCCTTATCGCGCATGGAATATCGACGCTGGCGCCGAATGGTATTTCGCACCGTCGAGCGTCCTTCAGGGCGGCTTCTTCTACAAGAAGCTGAAGGACTATATCGTCGAACAGGAAATCGAGGACTACGCGCTGAACGGCTTCACCTATGACGAAGCGACGATCCGCTTCAACTCTGGTGACGCTGAGATCAAGGGTCTGGAACTGGCCTATGCGCAAAGCTTCCGCATGCTCCCCGCGCCGTTCGACGGCCTGCTGGCCAACCTCAACTATACGTTCACCGATGCCGACGGTCAGGTGCCCACCGAGGACGGCTTCCGCGACATCCCGTTGCTCAACGCGGCACGGCACACGTTCAACGTCGTGCTCGGCTATGAGAAGGGGCCGCTCAGCATCCGCTTCGCTGGCACCTATCGCGATGAGTATCTCGACGAGCTGGCAGGCAGCGCGGAGGAAGACCGCTATGTCCGCAATCACTTCCAGCTCGACGCGAGCGCCAAGTTCCGCGTCCTGCCCAATGTCACGATCTTCGGCGAGTTCGTGAACATCAACAATGCGAAATATGTCGCGTTTCAGCGCGGCACCGGAAATGGACGCCAACTGCTCCAATATGAAAAATACGGCTACACCGCCAAATTCGGTGTTCGGGCAAACTTTTAAGGAAGTTGCGATGACAGGTTTCGCATCGCTTCGTACGACAGTCAGCGCCATCCTCATGGGTGGCGCTGTCTGCGCCGCCCCTCTTGCGGCGCAGCCCGTGCCGCATTCGCCCGGCCAGCCCTATGCGGCGCGCAATTTGCCCGACCGTATCGTGTTGACGCCGGGAGCCGATCCGGTCAGCGAGATGGCGGTCACCTGGCGGACCGACAGCGACCAGGCTGCGGCCGAAGCCCAGATCGCTCCCGCAATCGACGGGCCCAGCCTAGAAGCGCGAGCCAAACTCGTCACAGGCACAAGCTCGGCGATCATCACGCAGAATAGCCAGGCGCGTTATCATCAGGCCCGCTTCACCGGGCTCAAGCCAGACACTGCCTATGTCTACAGGGTGCGGGGAACGGCGGGCTGGAGCGAATGGCTTCAGTTCCGCACCGCCGCGGCGGGGTTCAAGCCCTTCACCTTCCTCTATTTCGGCGACACGCAGAACAACATCCTGTCAATCGCCTCCCGCGTCATCAGGCAGGCGTTCCACGCAACGGCTTCACCCGCTCTCGTCGTCCATGCCGGCGATCTGGTCGCCCAGCGCGACGACAAGGTGCATGACGACGAATGGGGCGAATGGACCCAGGCTGGCGGCTACAACTACAGCATCGTGCCGCAGGTGCCCGCGACGGGCAATCATGAATATATCGACAAGCCCGGCCCCGACGGACAGGAACATTATGAACTGGGCCCGCATTGGACGCGGCAGTTCGCGCTTCCCGGAAATGGTGCAGAGGGCGTCAAGGCCACGACCTATTATGTGGATTTCCAGGGCGTGCGCTTCATCGTGCTGGACGGTACGTCGGCGTTGGACCTTGGGACGATCGACAGCCAGACGCGCTGGCTCGATGCAACGCTGGCGGCAAGCAAGGCGAAATGGAACGTGGTCGCCTTTCACCAGCCCATTTTCACCTGCGCCCGTCCATCGGACACAGAAAAGCTGAAGGCGGCGTGGAAGCCCGTTTTTGAGGCGCACGGCGTCGATCTGGTGCTGCAGGGCCACGACCATTGCTACAGCAGGCTGACCGCCGAAGGTGGCAAAACCGTCTCGGCCAAAGCGCGCGCGGCGGGCGCGCCTCAAGGTCCGGTCTATCTGGTTTCGGTCACCGGTTCCAAAATGTACGCCCTAAACGATCGCGCAGCGACGCAGCCCGACCGTGTCGCGGAGGACACCGAGCTGTATCAGGCCGTTCGCGTCGAGGCCGATCGGCTGCTGTTTCGGACCTACACCGCCAGCGGCAGGCTCTACGATGGATTCGATCTCGTGCGCGAGGGCGACGCCAAGAAGCTTATCGAAATCCCCGAGGCGCAAGGCGCGGTTCGGCGATGCACCGGAACGCTCGGCCCTGACGACCTGCCATGCTCGGCTCGCGAAAAGTGAAGCGGTAGGAACGTCCTGCCCCCACGACGGAACGGGCAACCGGATGAGGCACAGCGCATCCTGATCGGCGCCATGTTCGATATGGAGGATCCGACGGCCGAGGAGCCTGACCTCGCGCTCGCGGATCCGGGCGATAGCGCTGAACCGTCGCTCGGTTATGCCTCAATTAAGTCAGAAAGACTCTGAGGGCCGCGCCGCCCTTTCAATTCCCCCGAACACAAGTCTTCAAAACAGCATGTCGATCGCATGAATTGCCAGTCCCACCAGTCCGCCGACCAGCGTTCCGTTGATGCGTATATATTGAAGATCGCGTCCCACGGCGTTTTCCAGGCGGCTGGTGACAGTTCCTGCATCCCATCCGCGCACGGTTTCGCTCACCAGCTTGACGATCGAATCGCCATAGCTTGCCGTCGCGCCCACCGCCGCGCGTCGCACGAACCGGTTGACCAGCAATCGCAGGCGGGGGCTTTCCTGCAACGTCCCGCCCAGTTGTTGCAGCGCTTCGCCCAGCCGTCCCGCCATCGCCTTGCCCGGATCGCGTACCGCGCGCAGCAGCCCGGATCGCGCCTGTTCCCATAGGCCATCGATCCATCGCTGCATGGCGGGATTATCGACGATCTCGTCCCGAATGCGCGCCACGCGCTCCTGCATGGCCGGATCGAATTGAAGATCGTTGGCCAGCTTCGCCATGCCCTCTTCCGCCTTCAGGCGCAGGCTGTGCCCCGGATCGGCGGCCATTTCCGCCAGCATCCGGCGCAGGCCGTCGATGATCGCGTTGGACAGATTTTCATCAAGGCCGGTCCAGCGCAGGATCTTGCCCGCCCTCTCGTGGACCATCTGGCGGATCAGATGGTCATTGGCCTCCAGCGTGCGATCCGCCCAATGGATGATGCCGTCCATCACCGGCGCATGCCGACCATCGCGCATCGCCGCCTCGATCGCCTGCCCCAGTAGCGGGGCGAGGTTCATGCCCCGCAGCCTTTGGGCAATCGCGCCTTTCACCATGCCGCCCAGCCGCTCTTGGTCCAGCGCCTCCAGCATGTCCGCCGCCAGCCGGGACGCGCCTTCCCGCAGGCGTCCGTCGCCGCCAGAGGGGCTCGCCAGGAAGCGCCCGGCGGCCGCCGCGACGTCCAGCTTTTGCATTCGCCGCGCGACCACCGCGGGGGTCAGGAAATTGTCGCGCAGGAACAGGGCCAGCGTGGCGCCGATCCGGTCCTTGTTCCGGGGAATGATCGCCGTGTGCGGGATGGGCAGGCCCAGGGGGTGGCGGAACAGCGCGGTGACGGCGAACCAGTCGGCCAGCCCGCCCACCATCGCCGCCTCGGCAAAGGCTTGGACGAATCCGATGGCGGGATGATGGTGGGCCGTCGCCCGCGCTATCAGAAAAAGCATCGCCATGGCGATCAGCATGCCCGTCGCCATCAGCCGCATGTCTCGGGGGGATCGGACCGGCGCGTCGGCGGCGGGAACAGGAACGGGAAGCATCTTCATCGTCCGACCAACGGTTACGCCGCCGTTTCGTTCAGACAAGCGCTTCCACCGCCCCTTCGCCGGTCCAACTCATTATTCCGCCGGTTGTGTGATTCCCTCATGCTTTGTGTCGTCCCCTGGCTTGTAGGTCAGCAACCGGCGTCTCAGGCGGGGCCCTGCCCATTCCTCGATCTCCAGCGCCAGGCTGAACGTGGCAGGCACGATCACCAGCGTCAGCAGGGTGGACAGCAGCAGGCCGCCGATCACCGTGATGCCCATCGGCGCGCGCCAGGCGCTGTCGCCGCCCAGCGACAATGCCGTCGGCACCATGCCCGCGACCATGGCGACGGTCGTCATCACGATGGGCTGCGCGCGCTTGTGCCCTGCATCGACGATCGCCTCCAAACGCGGCACGCCCTTCTGTACTTCCTCCAGGGCGAAATCGATCACCAGGATCGAATTTTTCGCAACGATCCCAAGCAACATCAACAGGCCGATCAGCACCGGCATGGAAATCGGATTGCCGGTAAGGTGCAGCGCGATCGCTCCGCCCAGCGGCGCCAGCAGCAACGATCCCAGATTGATGAAGGGCGGCATCAACCGCTTGTAGAGCAGCGTCAGCACCGCCAGCACCAGCATGATGCCTGAAATCACGGCGGTGAGGAAATTCCCCACCATCTCCGCCTGCCATTTGGACTCGCCGGTGTTGATTTTTTCAAGGCCGGGAATGCGGCCTTCGTTAATCGCCCTCATCGTTGGCAAGGCGTTGATTTTCCCCGTCGCCTGGCTGCTGACGATGCCGGGCGCGAAATCCGCATCGACGACGATGCGCCGGATCTGGTTATAGCGGCGGATTTGAGTGGGTCCGGCGCCGAATGTGACGTCGGCGACCACCTTCAGCGGCACGGAACCGCCGCTGACGGTGGGCACAGGCATATTCTCGATCGTCGCGATGTCGCGACGGCTGTTTTCGGCAACCGCCACGCGGATGGGTATCTGCCGGTCGGATAGCGAGAATTTGGCGGTATTCTGGTCTATGTCGCCGATCGTCGCGACCCGGATCGCCTGGCTGAGCGCCGCGGTGGTCACGCCCAGGCTGGCGGCCAGGTCGAAGCGCGGCTTGATGATGATTTCCGGCCGGTTCATGTCGCCCTGCACGCGGGGCGCTCGTATTTCCTTCACGCCAGACATTTCCGCGACAAGCTTGTTGGCGGTCTGGTCCAGCAGGTCCGCATCATCGCTGCCCAGCATGATGGTAACGTCGCGGCCAAAGCCGCCCCCTGCCTGCGACTGGAAGTTTACGCGCGCATCGGCAATCTGCTGGAATTTCGGCGCGACAGCGCGCTCCCATTCGACAGAAGAGGAAGGCCTGTCCTTTCTTAATGTCAGATAAATGTTGGCGCTGGTCGGCTCGATGTCGGCAAAGGCCGCATCGACATAGGCCTCGTCGGCTGCCAGCATGTCCGCAACACGCCTGGCGACGTCGGTGGTCTGCTCCAGCGTGCTGCCCGGCACGGTTTCAATTTTTACCTGGCTGAAGTCCGTGTCCATCGACGGCTGGAACGCCATCGGCAAGGTGGCGAAGGCGACCAGAGTCGTGGCGAAGGCAAGCCCGCCAATCCCGACGGTCCAGATACGGTGATCACGCAGCGAGGCGGTAAACCGCCGACCTGTGCGCGCCCGATGGGCGTTGGCGCGGCGTTCGTCCAGCGACCAGCGCAGGACACGCATATATATGTCCATCATCCAACCCTCGCCATGGCTTTCCGCGCCATGCGCCTTGAGGAAATAGGCGGCGACCATGGGCGTGATCAGTCGGGCGACGGCAAGGCTGAGCAGTACGGCTACGACCACCGTCATGCCGAACTGGATGAAGAATTGTCCGGAAATGCCCGGCATGAGAGCGACCGGCAGGAACACCGCGACGATCGCCATCGTCGTTGCCAGCACGGCAAGCCCGATTTCGTCGGCGGCGTCGATCGCCGCCTGATAGGCGGTCTTGCCCATGCGCATGTGACGGACGATATTTTCGATTTCCACGATGGCGTCATCTACCAGCACGCCCGCCACCAGGCTCAGCGCCAGTAGCGATGTGACGTTGAGCGTGAAGCCCATCATGTCCATGAACCAGAATGTCGGGATCGCGGACAGCGGGATGGCGAGCGCCGCGATGATCGTCGCGCGCCAATCGCGCAGGAACAGGAAAACGACGACGACGGCCAGCACCGCGCCTTCGATCATCGCCTGCATCGCCGTATGATATTGGCTCTTGGTATAATCGACGCTGGAGAAGAGCTGCTTGTAGCGGATCTTCGGATTTTCCTTCTTCAACTGCTCAAGCACCTTGAGCGCGTTGTCGAAGACGGTGACGTCCGATGATCCCTTTGCCTTTTCCAAGCTGAAGCTCGTCACCTGGGTGCCGTTCATCAGCGAAAGTGACCGCTGCTCCGCATACATGTCACGCACGTCCGCCAGGTCGGCCAGCTTCACCGTGCGCCCGCCGACGATGGCAATCTGGGTCTGGCCCAGCGCATAGGCGTCTTCAGCGTTGCCGAGTACGCGGATCGCCTGCTCTGCTCCGGCGATTTCAGTGCGGCCGCCTGCCGCGTTCAGGTTCACCTGCTGCAGTTGCTGATTGACCTGCGCAGCGGTTATGCCGTGCGACTGCAGCTTGGCTGGGTCCAGAATGACGCGTATTTCTCGGGTGACCCCGCCGCCGCGCTTGACCGCGGCCATGCCGGGCACCGCCAGCAGCCGCTTGGCGACCGTATTGTCCACATACCAGGACAATTGCTCCAGCGTCATGTCGGTCGCTTCGGCGCTGAAATAAGCGATAGGTCCGTCGGCGTCCATCCGCGTGACCTGCGGCTCCAATATGCCTTCGGGCAGATCGCTGCGGATCTGATCGACGGCATTCTTGACGTCATTGACCCCGCGGTCGATCGGCGTTCCGATCTGGAACTGCACGATCGTCATCGACTGGCCTTCCGAGACTGTCGAGGTAATCTCATCGACACCGCTGATCCCACGGACGGCGGCTTCGATCCGCTGTGTTACCTGGGTTTCAAGCTCGGGGGGCGCAGCGCCAGGCTGCGACACCATCACCTGCGCGATCGGGAAGCTGATGTCGGGCTGCTGATTGATGTCCATGCGGCCGAAGCTGACCATGCCAGCGATCAGCAGCGCGACGAACAGCACGAGCGGGGATACCGGATTACGGATCGCCCAGGCCGAAATATTGCGAAAACTCATGACGGCTTCCTCGCCCGCGCGGTTTTACCCGGCCTTTTTCAGTTGCGGCCGGACCTTCTGCCCGGCGCGCAGGAAGGCGCCCGCCGACGCCACTATGCGTTCATTGCCATTCAGGCCTCGCGTTACGGCCACGCCCTTGTCAGATACCTGGCCGACTTCGACGTCACGTCGTTCAGCCTCGTCACGCCCGTTGATGACGTAGACAAAATGGCCCTTGGCATCGGTCTGCACCGCCGATTCCGGCAGCATCGGCGCGGTCGCGGAGCCGCTGACGATCGTCGCGGACGCAAAACCGCCCGGACGGATCGCGGGGTCATAGGCGATCGCGATACGCGCCATTCCCTGCCGCGTTTGCGGATCGATCACCGGAGAAACCTGCCACACGCGCCCGCTAAACTGCGCTTGGCCACCCACTGGCGTTATTGTCGCGCTGTTGCCCGGCCGAAGGGTTGCAAGATCAGCTTCGCTCAGCTGCGCCAACAACTCCATTTCGCCGCCCTTGGCCATGCGGAACAGCACGCCGCTGCTTGACCCGACTATCTGGCCCGGCTCGACCTCGCGCGTCAGGACCAGTCCCGCCGCCGGTGCGCGGATATCCAGCCGTCCCGTTCTCGCGCGCTGTTCGGCAAGCTGCGCCACGGCGACATTCACGCGCGCATTCGCCGCATCACGGGTGGCCGTGCGCTGGTCTATATCCGCCTGGCTGATGAACCCCCGCTGCACGAGGGCGCGGGCGCGATCAAGCTGCGCCTGAGCCAGCTTGGCGTCAGCCCGATTGACTTCCACCTGAGCCGCCAGGGATTTTATCTGCTCTGCCTGGACGGACCGCTCGATCACCGCCAGCACCTGGCCCGCGCTGACCCAGTCGCCAGGCTGAACCAGCACCTGTCTGACTTCCCCGCCTTCACCAACGACGCCGACCGGCATTTCCACACGTGCAGCGAGTGAACCGTTGCCGCTGATCGTGCGCGGCACAACCGACTGACCGGGCACGATTACTGTGACTACGGGCGCCTCTTGAGCCGCTGCCGCCATTTCCGGGCTTTTGCCATTCATGGTGATCCACGCGGCGATGCCGATGAGAATGATGGCGATGATCGCACCGATGACCAGCAGGCGCCGCCGTGCGGGCTGCGCTTCTTCGCCAAAGATGCCCGCCGGGGCATCCCCGGCGACCTGAGTTTCGTAGTTCATTGCGGTTCCATCGCTCGGCGTCTTGCCACTGGAGCACTGTGTTATATAAACAATGCACCTGGCTCAACCCTCCATACACTTTGCACAACTGCGCAGCAACAATCGCGGTCGGGCTGTCCCTTGCCAAATCTTTGCGGCTATGGCGCTATGAAGGACGCAAAGGGCGGGAGGCTAGGATGGAATTGCTTGGTTGGATCATCGTCGGCCTGTTCGCGGGGGCAATCGCGCGGTTGGTGATGCCGGGCCGTGATCCGGGAGGCTGCGTGGTCACGATCCTTCTCGGGATCGCCGGCGCATTGCTCGCGGGCTATGTCGGACGCCTGCTTGGCGTCTATGATCCGGGGGAGCAGGCGAGCTTTCTGGCGGCTGTGCTGGGTTCCATCGGGGTTCTGGCCATATATCGCTGGTTTGCCAAGCGGCGCTGACCGGCGCAAAAAAAAGGGCCGCGTCGAAACGCAGCCCTTCATACCCGCCAGCTGAGCTTGCGGGTCGGTTTAACGGACCGATCCGCGACGGACCAGATTGACGATGGCAAGCAGCACGATTGCGCCGACCAGCGAAACGAGGAAGCTGTAAAGCGTCAGGCCATCATTGATTGAACCGCCGCTGAAAATCAGGCCGCCGATGAAGGCGCCTATAATGCCGACGACGATGTTCAAAAGGATGCCCTGCTGCGCATCGGTCCTCATGACCATGCTGGCAAGCCAGCCGATGATACCGCCCACAACAAGCCACAGAATGATACCCATTTCACACTCTCCTTGGACCAGCGCCCCCAGCGGGTTGGCTATTCTGTTCAACGGCGAAGTCGACTTAGCGTTCCGTCGAAAATGTTTCCGGGTTGACATTTAGGTGCGAATCGCGGTGCGCGCGGAAACGAAAAGGGCCGCCCGATGCACATCCGGCGGCCCTTTTTCACTCTTGCGGCGCGAAGCCGGAGGCGATGATCAGTATTTCTGCTGACGTTCGTAGAGCGACTTGTAATATTGTATCCGGGTGACCCGCAGGCCATGCATGCCCGAACGATCAACCGCGCGCTGCCAGCCCGCAAATTCCTCCAGCGTCAGCGAATAGCGCGCGCAGGCTTCGTCCACGGTCAACAGGCCGCCATTGACGGCAGAGACCACTTCGGCCTTCCGGCGTACGACCCAGCGGGTCGTATTCACTGGAGGAAGGCTCTCCAGCGTCAGGGGTTCTCCGAGCGGCCCGACGACCTGTGCAGGCCGTATTTTTTGATTTTCTATCATTCTCACCTCAAAAAGCGGCACTGGCTTTGCCGAATTCAGCAGCGGCAACCGTTATGCGCGTCAGCCCTGAAGATCGGCTAAAGCGCCACGGTAAACGCTGCCTTCATCATCATTGTCCCACTCCTAAATGCTGTGCGATCAACGGGTTGAAGCTGCCCGTCGGGCGCGCGGCTGCGATCATGCCGCTGGTCCGTGGCGCGAAGATTTCGGCCAGGTCCTGGATCCAGTCGCCCTCTTGGCCCTGCCCCCGCAGGACCCCCGCAACCGCCTGCGCGGTCGGGCTGGCCGCCTGCGCCGCCGCCGAAGCGGCCCGCAGCATCGGCCAGACCGGCGCATGCGGCCGGTTGACGGGTCTGGCATTGGCGGATCTGAGCCCGCCCGCCCGAAGAAAACTGAAGTCCATGAGGCGAGGGATAGCGAATAAAGGATAAAGTCCGGTAAACTCGCTGCGCCGGAATGATGCATGTCGCGACGGTATGGCGGGAATCCGCTGGAATGCGGGCGCCTGCCCGATTATATGCGCGATCATGCAGCCCCAGTTCCAGTTGCCCGAGCCGCTCAGCGCGCGCCGAATCGTCGTTGCCATGTCCGGCGGCGTGGATTCGAGTGTCGTCGCCGCGCTTGCCGCCCGCACCGGCGCGGAGACCATCGGCGTGACGCTCCAGCTTTACGATCATGGCGCGGCAGTGGGCCGCACCGGCAGCTGCTGCGCCGGCCAGGACATTCGCGACGCCCGCGCGGTCGCCGACCGTATCGGCATCGCGCATTATGTCTTCGACTATGAAAGCCGCTTCCGGGATTCGGTCATCGCCGACTTTGCTGATGAATATATGGCGGGACGCACGCCCATCCCCTGCGTGAAGTGCAATATGGGGGTGAAGTTCACCGACCTGTTCCAAATCGCGCGCGACCTGGGTGCGGACTGTCTGGCGACGGGCCATTATGTACGGCGGGTCGAAGGTCCGCAGGGCGCCGAACTGCACCGGGCCGCCGATCCCGCACGCGACCAGAGCTATTTTCTCTTCGCCACAACCCAGGCGCAGCTCGATTATCTGCGTTTCCCGCTTGGCGGCATGCCCAAGCCGCAGGTGCGCGAGATCGCGGGCGAACTCGGCCTCGGGGTCGCGCTAAAGCCTGACAGCCAGGACATCTGTTTCGTGCCGGACGGCGATTATGCCAAGATCGTGCGCAAACTGCGTCCCGATGCCGATGAAGGCGGTGAGATCGTCCATATCGACGGTCGTGTGCTTGGGCCGCACAAGGGACTGATCCATTACACGGTCGGCCAGCGCAAGGGGCTGGAGATCGGGGGGCAGGCCGAACCGCTTTACGTCGTGCGGCTGGATGCACAAGCGCGGCGGGTGATCGTTGGACCAAAGGCTGCCCTTGCCGTTTCTGCGGCGCAACTGTCCGACATCAACTGGCTCGGCCGTGATTTCAGCGGGCCATTGACGGCCAAGGTGCGGTCGATGGCAAAGCCGGTGCCCGCGCGGCTGGATGGCGGACGGCTGGTTTTCGATGCGCCCGAGTTCGGCGTCGCGCCGGGGCAGGCGGCAGTGCTCTACGCGGGCGATCATGTGCTGGGCGGTGGCTGGATCGCGGCGACCGAACCGGCGCTGGCCGAGGCGGCCTGATAAGCGCGCTTCCCGATCCGCCTTGCGCGACCTTGCCCTTTCAACCCCCGCCAAGTAAGGCCCGCCGGTCATGACTCGTCCGCTCACTCTCGCCATCCCCAAGGGCCGCATCCTTGATGAAGCGCTGCCGATGCTCGCGCGCGTCGGCATAGAGCCGGAGGCGGAATTTCATGACAAGAAGAGCCGGGCGCTCCGCTTCGCCACCAATCGGCCCGACATATCGATCATCCGCGTGCGCGCCTTTGACGTCGCAACCTTCGTCGCTCATGGCGCGGCGCAGATCGGCATCGTTGGTTCCGACGTGGTCGAGGAATTCGATTATTCCGAACTCTACGCGCCGGTGGACCTGGACATCGGTCATTGCCGCCTGTCCGTCGCGGAACCCGTCGACCTTGCCGATGAAGACGAAGCGGCTATGAGCCATGTCCGCGTGGCCACCAAATATCCCTATCTCACGCGCCGCTATTATGAAGCACGTGGCATCCAGGCCGAATGCGTGAAGCTGAACGGCGCGATGGAACTCGCGCCCTCGCTCGGCCTCTCGCGGCGGATCGTCGATCTGGTGTCGTCGGGCGCGACGCTCAAGGCCAACGGCCTTGTCGAAACCCATGTCATCATGCAGGTGTCGGCCCGTCTGGTAGTCAATCGCGCCGCCTACAAGATGCGGTCGGCCGACCTCGCACCTCTGGTGGAGGCCTTCCGCAAGGCCGTGGGGGTGAAGAATGCCGCTTAGGCTCGACAGCCGCGACGCAGACTTCGATGCTGCCTTCACGGCGTTGGTCGATGCCCGGCGCGAGGCGGACGAAGATGTGTCGCGCGATGTCAGCGCGATCCTGAAAAAAGTGCGCGCGGAAGGCGACGCGGCGATCGCCGACTATACCAGTCGCTTCGACCGGCACGATCTGGACGCAGGCGGCTGGGCGGTGGCGCCGGCTGAATGCCGCGCGGCGCTGGATGGCATTTCCTCTGAATTGCGCGATGCGCTGGAGCTGGCGGCGGCGCGCATCGCCACCTATCATGAAAAGCAGAAACCTTTGGACAGCGACAGCGTCGATGCGGCGGGTGTCCGCTTGGGCGCGCGCTGGACGCCCGTCGATGCGGCCGGGCTGTACGTGCCGGGGGGCGGGCGGCCTATCCCAGTTCGCTGCTGATGAACGTCATCCCGGCCAAGGTTGCCGGCGTCTCGCGCATCGCGATGGTGACGCCGACACCCAATGGCGAGATCAACCCGCTGGTCCTGGCCGCAGCCAGCATCGCGGGGATTGAGGAAATCTGGCGTATTGGCGGAGCGCAGGCCGTTGCGGCGCTCGCTTATGGCACTGACAGGATCAAGCCTGTCGATGTCATAACCGGCCCCGGCAATGCCTGGGTGGCGGAGGCCAAGCGGCAGTTGTATGGCGTGGTAGGCATCGACATGGTCGCAGGCCCGTCCGAGATCGTCGTCGTGGCCGACGCGCAGAATGACCCGGCCTGGATCGCTGCCGATCTGCTCAGTCAGTCCGAACATGATCCGACCAGCCAGTCGATCCTCTTCACCGATGACGCCGCCTTCGCCGATGCCGTCGCGGCGGCGGTGGAACAGCGCCTGCCGCTGCTTTCAACCCAAGCGGTAGCGACCACCAGCTGGGCGGCCAACGGTGCGATCATCCTCGTGCGCGACCTGCAAGAAGCGATGCCGCTGGTGAACCGCTTGGCTGCCGAGCATCTGGAGCTGGCCGTCGATGATCCCGACGCCCTGTTCGCGCAGGTGCGCCATGCCGGGTCGGTCTTCCTTGGCCGCATGACGCCAGAGGCGGTGGGCGATTATGTCGCTGGTCCCAACCACGTCCTGCCAACCGGCCGCCGGGCGCGCTTCTCATCGGGGCTTTCGGTGCTCGACTTCATGAAGCGCACCAGTTTCCTCAGCCTCGACAAGGCTGCGATCGAGGCCATCGGTCCGGCTGCGGTCGCCTTGGCGGAGGCAGAAGGACTGCCCGCCCACGCAGCATCGGTGGCTGTGCGGCTGCGGTGATGATGTTCCATTCGGTTCTGGCTTGTCGGGAACCGGATGCGCAGGGTTCTCGACAGGCCAGAACCAAACGGAATAAAAGACCTTTATGAACGAACGCTCCAAATCCCGCTCCGCCGCCCGCCTCGCCGCGGTTCAGGCGCTGTATCAGCTGGAGATGGAGGGCATCCCGCTTGCGACGCTGTTGCACGAGTTCCATCAGCACCGGTTAGGCGCGACAATCGAGGATGTGACCTATGCCCAGGCAGAGGAAAGCTTCTTCGACGACATTGTGACCGGCGTCGACAAGCGTCGCAGCGAGATCGACGGCATCGTCGCGTCGCGCCTGTCCAAGGGCTGGAGCCTGGAACGGCTCGACAAGCCGATGCGGCAGATTTTGCGGGCGGGCACATATGAACTGCTCGCGCGCAAGGACGTATCGACCGGAACGGTGATCAGCGAATATGTGGATGTCGCCCACGCCTTTTACGACAAGCGCGAGGCAGGCTTCGTGAACGGCCTGCTCGATGGCGTGGCAAAGGATGTGCGGAAGTAGCGCCATGCCGGAAACAGGCGGCCTGTCTGGTTTTGAGCAGAGGCTGATCTTCGGTCATGTCGGCTGAATCCCGCTTCCTGACCCTGCTCCGTCTGCTGGCGAACGATCCCGGTGCGCAGGGTTTGCAGGATGACGTGGCGGTGTTGCAGGTGGGAGGGGTCCGCCTGGTCCTGACCAGTGACACGATGGTGGAGGGGGTGCATTACCTTCCCACCGACCCGCCCGCCGATATCGGCTGGAAGCTTGCGGCTGTGAACCTGTCGGACCTTGCGGCGAAGGGCGCGCGGCCGGTCGGTTGCCTGCTCAACTACGCTTTGTCGGGCGATGACAGCTGGGACGCTGCTTTCCTTGAGGGCCTTGGAGAGGCGCTCAGCCGCTATGCAATGCCGCTGTTGGGCGGCGACACCGTGCAAATGCCTGCGGGCAGCCCGCGCAGCTACAGCTTGACAGCGATCGGTGAGGCCAGCGGCCCTGTGCCTGTTCGGGCGGGCGCGCAGGCGGGCGACAGGCTGTATCTTACGGGGCCGGTAGGAGACGCCGGCGCAGGGCTGGACCTGTTGCGGTCCAATCCGGGTGCGTCGGGGCCTCTGGTCGATGCCTATCGCCGACCGAAACCGCGCCTCGTCGAAGGCGCGCTGCTCTGCCCGGATGTTCATGCGATGATGGATGTGTCCGACGGATTATTGATCGACGCCGCACGCATGGCCGAGGCGAGCGGGCTCGCCGTCACCATCGACCATATACCGCTGTCCTCCGCGCTGGAATTGGCCCGCGGCGCCAGCACCGCGCTACAGATCGCCGCGGCGCAAGCGGGGGACGATTATGAACTGCTGTTCGCCCTTCCGCCCACGCTCAAGCCGCCGGTAAGGGCCATTCCCGTGGGGCGCTTCTCCACAGGATCGGGGCTCAGCCTCGTCATCGATGGGGCGGCGATGCCGCTTCCCCCCAGCCTTGGGTGGGAACATGGATGATCGCCATCCCCGCAACATGCTGATTCAGGTCAGTTCCGTAACGGCTTGACGCCGCCCGTACTGGCTGTAGCTTCCGTCCATCCTTTCTCAGCCCGGTTGGACGCCCATGATGTGCGTAATCCACGATGCTGATTGACGCGGTGCCCGATGCCGGATGCATGAATTCCGGCCGCCCCGTTTCACGCCTTTCGCCTGCCCGTTATTCCCTGCGGAGCGGCCGATGAAAGTAATAACAGGGGGAGAGGAACATCCATGCAAATTGTCTATATTGCCATAGGGTGCGGTCTTCTGGCCGTGCTCTACGGCCTGTTCACCAGTCGACAGGTGCTGGCGGCCTCCGCTGGCAACGAAACCATGCAATCCATCGCCGGCGCCATCCAGGAAGGCGCGAGGGCGTATCTCAGCCGCCAATATATGACCATCGGCGTGGTGGGCGTCGTCGTCGCGGCGATCGTCCTTTATTTCCTGGGCGCGGTTTCAGCGATCGGTTTCCTGATCGGCGCGATCCTGTCGGGGGCGGCGGGCTTCATCGGCATGAATATTTCGGTGCGCGCAAATGTTCGCACCGCCGAAGCTGCGCGGACCTCGCTGCAGAGTGGCCTGACCGTCGCCTTTCGGGCAGGTGCGATCACCGGCATGCTGGTGGCTGGGCTGGCGCTGCTCGCGATCAGCGTCTTCTTCTGGTATCTAACCGGCCCGGCCGGCCATGCTCCTGACGATCGCCTGGTGATCGACTCCCTTGTCGCGCTGGCCTTCGGGGCGAGCCTCATTTCCATTTTCGCGCGTCTGGGCGGTGGCATCTTTACAAAGGCGGCCGACGTCGGCGCTGACCTGGTGGGCAAGGTAGAGGCGGGCATCCCGGAGGATGATCCACGCAATCCCGCAGTCATTGCGGACAATGTCGGCGACAATGTTGGCGACTGCGCAGGAATGGCGGCTGACCTTTTCGAAACCTATGTCGTGACGGTGGGCGCGACGATGGTGCTGACCGCGCTGCTGGTGACTGGGGTCGATAATGCCTTCCTGCTGCAGCTCATGGCCCTGCCCCTGATCGTCGGCGGCGTGTGCATTATCACGTCGATCATCGGCACCTACATGGTACGGCTGGGGGCTAGTCAGTCGATCATGGGCGCGCTCTACAAGGGTTTCTGGACCACGGCCATCCTGTCGATCCCGGCGATCTATTTCGCGGCCCAGTTCACCCTGGGCGACCTCAACGCACGGTTCGGCGCCGACCTTGACGGCAATGGCGGCTATACCGGCATCGCGCTGTTCTGGTCGATGATGGTGGGTCTGGCGGTCACGGGCCTGATCGTCTGGATCACCGAATATTATACCGGCACCAACTACCGCCCGGTGCGCAGTATTGCCCGGGCATCCGAAACCGGCCATGGCACCAACGTAATTCAGGGTCTTGCGGTCAGTCTGGAAGCGACCGCGCTTCCGACGCTGGTAATCGTGGCGGGCATCATCGTCGCGCACCAGCTTGCCGGGCTGATCGGCATCGCCTTCGCGGCGACGGCCATGCTGGCTCTGGCAGGCATGGTGGTGGCGCTCGACGCTTATGGTCCGGTCACGGATAATGCGGGCGGCATCGCCGAAATGGCCCATCTCGACGACAGTGTGCGTTTGAAGACCGACGCGCTGGACGCCGTGGGCAATACGACCAAGGCGGTGACGAAGGGTTATGCCATCGGCTCAGCAGGGCTCGCCGCGCTGGTGCTGTTCGGCGCCTATACGGAAGACCTGAAATTCTACAATTCCGCGCTTGGATTGACTGAGCCGGTCGATTTCAGCTTGTCCAATCCGTACGTGATCGTCGGCCTGCTGCTGGGAGCGCTGCTGCCCTATCTGTTCGGCGCGATGGGCATGACGGCCGTGGGCCGTGCTGCGGGCGACGTCGTCAAGGACGTGCGCGATCAGTTCGCCACCAACAGAGGGATCATGGAAGGAACGTCGCGCCCCGATTATGCGCGAACCGTCGACCTTGTCACCCGCGCCGCGATCAAGGAGATGATCATCCCAAGCCTGCTGCCCGTGCTGGCCCCGATCGTCGTCTTTTTCGCGATTTCGGCCGTGGCGGGTACGCCCAATGGCTTCGCGTCCTTGGGTGCGCTGCTGCTGGGCGTCATCGTCTCCGGCTTGTTTGTCGCCCTGTCGATGACCTCGGGCGGCGGCGCTTGGGACAATGCCAAGAAATATATCGAAGACGGCAATCATGGCGGCAAGGGATCGGAAGCGCACAAGGCGGCCGTGACTGGCGATACCGTAGGCGACCCGTACAAGGATACGGCTGGCCCTGCCGTCAATCCGATGATCAAGATCACCAACATCGTTGCCCTGTTGTTGCTCGCTGCGCTGGCGCACGGCGCTTGACCTGAATGCCCTCTCCGGGAACGGGGAGGGCATTTCCCGCATTCGCGCTCAGCCTATCTTTCTGAAGCTGTTGCCCGGTCGATGACAGACCCTGAGCGGCTTGCCCCGCCGCTATGTGGCGGCCTATAGGCGCGTCCATGACCAGCGAACCCTTCCGCTCGCAGTTGGCGGCCCTTGACAAGCGAGGGCGGCTGCGTCGCCTGATCGCCCGCACCGGACGCGATTTTGCTTCGAACGACTATCTGGGCCTCGCATCCGATCCACTGATTGGGCAGGCCGTAGCCGACGCCGTCGCGCGCGGGGTGCCGGTTGGGTCTGGAGGGTCGCGCCTGCTGCGCGGCAATGCCCCTGAGCATGAGGGGTTGGAGGCGAAAGCCGCCGCCTTCTTCCGCACGCAGGGCGCGCTTTTCCTCGCCAACGGCTTTGCCGCCAATTGCGCGCTCTTTTCAACGCTGCCGCAGCGCGGCGACCTGATTGTCGCCGATGAGCTTATTCATGCCAGCGTCCATGACGGCATCCGCCTGTCGAAGGCGGCCACCGTCTTTGCCCGTCACAATGACGTGCAGAGTTTCGCCGACCTGATTGGCGCATGGCGTGACGAAGGGGGCAAGGGGCGCGTTTGGATCGCGGTCGAAACACTCTATTCCATGGATGGCGACACGGCTCCACTAAGCGATCTTGCGAAGCTTGCCGCCATTCACGACGCGATGCTGATCCTGGACGAAGCGCATGGCACCGGGGTTTTCGGACCGGGCGGGCGGGGCCTTTCAGCTGGGCTCGACGGGCTCCATAATGTCGTCACGCTTCACACCTGCGGGAAGGCGATGGGAGTGGAAGGGGCGCTGATCTGCGGGCCGCAGATCATTATCGACTATCTGATCAACCGCGCCCGCGCGTTTATCTTCTCGACCGCTCCGTCGCCGCTTATGGCCGTTGCCGTTTCCGCCGCGATCGATCGCATCGAGCAGGCCGACGACCTGCGCGCCCGGCTCAAGACGCTGTGCGTCGATGCTGGAGAGGTGATCTGCGCTCCGCTGGGCCTGCCGCAACCGCGGAGCCAGATCGTGCCGGTTCTTTTGGGCGATGATCGCCGCGCCATGGCCGCCGCCTCAGCCTTGCAGGAGGCCGGTTTCGACGTGCGCGGCATCCGCCCGCCAACCGTCCCGCCCGGCACCAGCCGCCTGCGCATCTCGCTGACGCTGAATGTCGGCCGCGCCGACATCGCGGCGCTGGGAGAACATTTGCGGGGGGTTCTGGCATGAGCCGCTTCATTGTTACCGGCACCGACACCGACATCGGCAAGACGGTCTTTGCCGCCGGCCTCGCGGGCGCGCTCGGCGCTCATTACTGGAAACCGGTCCAGGCCGGTGTCGCCCCAGAGGGCGACAAGGAGGCCGTGTCGCGGCTTGCGGGCTTGCCTGCCGCGCAAATCCTGCCGGAAGCCTATCGCCTCAAGACGCCAGCCTCGCCGCATCTGGCAGCCCGTCTCGACGGGGTAGAGATCAGCCTCGACCGGCTCGCCCTGCCACAGGTCGACGGACCGTTGGTGGTGGAGGGGGCGGGCGGCGTCCTGGTCCCGGTCAGCGAGACATTGTTGATGGCCGACCTCTTTGCGCATTGGGGCCTGCCGGTCATCCTGTGCGCACGCACCGCGCTGGGCACCATCAACCACAGCCTGCTCAGCATCGAGGCGCTGCGCAGCCGTGGCGTTACGCTGGCCGGAATCGCCTTCATCGGCGACGCGCATGCGGAGAATGAGCGGATCATCCCGGCTCTGGGGCGCATACCCAGCCTTGGCCGCCTGCCGCATCTCGATCCGCTCAATGCGCACAGCCTCCGGGCGGCCTTCGCGGCGAATATCCGCTTGCCCTGACGCGATGTTGCGGCTCAACTCCCCGCGATTGGGTCAAGCAAGGGATGCTTCGATGAAATTCCTCCTCCTCGGCGCCGCAGCCTCGGCGCTGGTTCTGGCCGCTTCCGTTGCGCAGGCCGACCAGGCATCCACGGCAAAGCCCACCTATGGCAGCTATGGTTTCGACACGCAGGGTATGGACCCTGCCGTTGCTCCCGGTGACGATTTCTACCTGCACGCCAACGGCCGCTGGGCGAGGGAGACGCCGATCCCGGCCGACAAGTCCAACTATGGCGCGTTCAACGTGCTCGACGATCTGTCGCGCGAACGGACGAAGGGCATTCTGGAAGCCGCACGGTCCGATCCCGCAAGCAAGATCGGCCTTGCCTATGCCAGCTACCTCGACGTCGCTTCGGTCGAGGCGAAGGGATTGTCTCCCATCCAGCCGTGGCTCGCGAAGATTCAAGCCGTCAGGGACAAGGGCGATTATGCCCGGCTTGCCGCCGAGGCTGCCCGGGCGGGGGTTTCCGGACCGTTCGCATTCTATGTGGGTCAGGATGACAAGGATCCCGAACATTATATCCTGAACCTTCGCCAGGCTGGCCTGGGACTTCCCGACCGGGACTATTATCTTCAGCCCGATGACAAGATGGCGACGATCCGATCGGCCTATGTCGCGCATCTTGAGCAGATGCTGACGCTTACCGGGCAGGCCGATGCAAAACGCCGGGCGGCCGCGCTGATGGCCTTTGAAACCGAAGTGGCGAAGATTCACTGGACACGGGTCGACAGCCGGGACGCTGACAAGACCTATAACAGGATGTCCCTCGCCGACTTGCAAAAAGCTGCGCCGGGCTTTGATTTCACCAGCTATTTTTCGGCTAGCGGTCTCAGGCCCGCAGCGTTGCTCGTTGCGCAGCCAAGCGCGATCACGGGCGAAGCGGCGCTTATCGCCCGAACGCCGGTCGAACAGTTGAAGGACGCGCTGCTACTGCGCAGCCTGCACGCCTATGCGACCTACCTGCCTGAGCGGGTCGCGGACGCCGACTTCGCTTTCTACGGCACTACCCTTTCCGGCACTCCGCAGCGGGAAGAACGGTGGAAGCGCGCTGTCGATTTCGTAAAGGGATCCATGGGCGAGGAAGTCGGCAAACTCTACGTAGCCAGATATTTCCCGCCCGAAACCAAGGCCGCGATGGACCATCTGGTCAAGAATGTCATTGCCGCAATGGGCCGCCGCATCGACGGGTTGGCTTGGATGAGCGACTCCGCCAAGGCGCGGGCGCACAAAAAGCTCGCCGCTTTCAAGCCCAAAATCGGCTACCCCGAAAAGTGGCGCGATTATAGCGGCCTGACGGTCAGCCCAGCGGACCTGTTCGGCAATGCGCTGCGGTCGAACCAATATGAATTCGACTATCAGATGGGGAAGCTCGGCAAGCCCATCTACCGCTGGGAATGGCAGATGACGCCTATGGAGATCAACGCCTATGCGGACTTTTCCATGGTGGAGATCGTGTTCCCCGCGGCGATACTGCAGCCGCCTTTCTTTGATCCCCATGCCGATCCGGCGGTCAACTATGGCGGCATCGGCGCAGTGATCGGTCATGAACTGAGCCACCATTTCGACGATCAGGGCGCCAAATATGACGAGACGGGGAAGCTCAACCAATGGTGGAGCGATGCCGACGTCGCTGCCTTCAAGGGGCTGACGGACAAGCTGGTGAAGCAATATGACGCCTATGAACCCTTCCCCGGCGCGCATGTGAAGGGGGCCTTTACGCTGGGCGAGAATATCGGGGATCTCGCCGGCGTGGCGGTTGCGCTCGACGCTTATCATGCTTCGCTCGGCGGGAAGCCGGCGCCGGTGATCGACGGCGCCACCGGCGACCAGCGTTTCTTCCTGGGCTGGGCGCAGGTGTGGCGTCGCAACTATCGCGAGCCGAACCTGCGCCAGCGGCTGGTGACCGACCCACATTCGCCATCGCAATATCGGGCGAACACCGTCCGCAATTTCGATCAATGGTATGGGGCGTTCAAGCCCAAGCCGGACAGCAAACTCTACCTCGCACCGCAGGACCGGGTAGAAATCTGGTAGTTATTCCGCGTAGGTAACGATTCACCATTGCGTTGGATGGTGGGGAGCGAGCGGCAAGTAGTTGCGACGGCTTGCCGTCATCCCTGAAATGTCACGCTTCGCCGAATCCTTCTTTAAGATGATGCGCCTCTTCCACATTTTTTACTCATTAATCATGAGGAGAAGCATGTTGACGGGTTTTCGTTCATCGACCTTTTTGAAAACTGGCCTGGCATCGGCCGCTCTGTTTGCCGCCGCGCCGCTTCTGGCGCAGGATGCAGCCGCTCCCGCATCGCCGGCGACGCCTGCCGCGCCAGCGACCCCTTCGGCCGGGGCTTCGCAGTTTAGCGAGGCCGACATCAAGCAGTTTGCTGCCGCAGCCGTGGAAGTGACCAAGATTCAGTCGGACGCTTCGATCGCGGCCGCAGAAAAGCAGCCGAAAATGCTCGCCGCTCTGCAGGCGTCTGGCATTGCACCTGAAAAGTTCAACGAAATCGGCCAGGCTGCTGCGGCCGATCCGGCGCTTCAGCAGCGTATTCAGGCTGCCGCTCCGGCTACGCCAGCGGCCCCGGCGTCGCCGGCGAGTCCGGCAGCGCCTGCTGCACCCGCCAACTAAGGGCAGACTTATGGCAGGGGAGGAGCTTGGCGTGACGCGTTTGCTCTTCTAAGCGTCATTCCATGACCTCTCCTGTCTGGCACCCATTCACGCAACACGGCCTTGGTGAAGCGATCCCGCAAGTGGTTCGGGCCGATGGCGCGATGCTGCACCTCGCTGGCGGCGGCACGCTGATCGATGGCATTTCCAGTTGGTGGGTGACGACGCATGGCCATTGCCATCCGCGTATCGCTGCGGCCATCGCGGCGCAGGCTGGGCTGCTCGACCAGCTTATTTTCGCGGGATACACGCATGAGCCTGCCGAACGGGTGGCGCGCGGTCTGATCGACATCGCGCCCCAAAAGTTGGGCCGCGATCCGCTAGCCCATGTTTTTTTCTCGGACAGCGGTTCCACGGCTGTCGAAGTCGCGCTCAAAATGGCGCTCGGCTACTGGCACAATCGGGCAAAGGACGGTTTATCGTCGCCGCGCCATCGCATCCTGGTGCTGGAACATGGCTATCACGGGGATACGATCGGGGCGATGTCGATCGGCGAGCGGGGCGTCTATAATGCCGCATGGACCCCCTCTTGTTCGACGTGGGCACCATCCCCTTTCCCGCTGCTGGCGCCGAACAAAAGACGCTGGACGCGCTGGAATCCGCCTGTGCCCAGCATCCCGCTGCATTCATTGTCGAACCGCTGATTTTAGGGGCGGGCGGCATGCTCCTCTATTCGCCTGCAATCCTGCGTGAAATGGCCGCGATCTGCGCGCGGCACGACGTTCTCTTCATTGCGGACGAGGTGATGACAGGCTGGGGGCGCACAGGCACTCTCTTTGCCTGCGAACAGGCGGGCGTGGTCCCGGATATCATGGCCGTGGCAAAAGGCATTACCGGCGGCGCGCTTCCGCTCGCGGCGACATTGGCGACATCACGGATCTTTGACGCGCATAGCTCGACCGACCGTTCCCGTCTTTTCTACCATTCGAGCAGTTACACCGCGAATGCGATCGCTTGCGCCGCCGCCGCCGCGAACCTCGCTATCTGGCGGGAAGAAGATGTGCTGGGCCGCATCGCCGCTCTGTCGCAAGGGATCGAGCAGCGACTCGGCTGTCTTGCGCAGCATCCTGCCTTTGCCAATCCGCGCCAGCTCGGCACGATCGCCGCGATCGATCTGATCGCGAAGGACGCAGGCTATCTTTCCGATCTCGCCCCGCGCCTGCGCGCCTTCTTTCTTGAAAATGGCCTATTGCTCCGGCCCTTGGGAAACACCATTTACCTTTTGCCGCCTTATTGCCTTGATGCAGATCAGCTCGATCGCATCTTCGCGCTCCTCTCAAAAGCCGGTGATATTTTCGGCATCGCGCCCTGACTTTCATTTTCCACAGTTTGGCGCTATGGCGGCGCGATTTTTTGGCTTCCCAGGATATTATGGCAAAAGAAGAACTGCTTGAAATGCGCGGACAGGTTGTGGAGCTTCTCCCCAACGCCATGTTTCGCGTCCGGCTTGAAAATGATCACGAGATCCTCGGCCACACCGCCGGCAAGATGCGCAAGAATCGCATTCGCGTGCTGGTGGGTGACGAAGTTCTGGTCGAACTTACTCCCTACGACCTGACCAAGGGTCGGATCACTTACCGCTTCAAATAAGCCGCATTTTTCTCATGCGGCTTATTCTTGCTTCGGCTTCTCCCAGACGGTGTGAACTTCTGGGTCAGATCGGCGTGTCTCCTGATGCGGTGGATCCCGCCGATATTGATGAAACACCATTGAAGGCCGAACTGCCTGCCGTTTACGCTGCCCGTGTCGCTGCCGACAAGGCGGCGCTGGTGGCGCAACGACATCCAGGCGCGCTCGTGCTTTCGGGCGACACCGTTGTGGCTGCGGGCCGCCGCATCCTTCCCAAGGCGGAGAGCGAGGCCGAAGCGCGCAAGTGCCTTGAACTTCTTTCCGGCCGTCGCCACCGGGTGCTGAGCGCGATCACGCTGATCGACGCAGACTGCAGGGCGCGGCACCGCCTCTCCACCAATATCGTCACCTTCAAGCGCCTCGACCGCGCCGAGATCGACGCCTATCTTGCCAGCGGGGAATGGCACGGCAAGGCGGGCGGTTATGCGATCCAGGGGCGAGCTGCTGGCCTCATTCGGGCCATCCAGGGCAGCCACAGCGCAATCATGGGCCTGCCCCTTTACGAAACCCGCGCGCTGCTCAGGGCAGCGGGCTATCCATTGGACTGAACATGGCCGAATGGCTTTACGAAGAAGGCATTGGCGAAGCCCGCGCCGCGAAAATTGAAAAGGGCCGTCTGGTCGAAGCGCAGATCGAACGCGAAAGCGACGCCGCTCGCACCGGATCGGTGATGCAGGGCAAGCTCGTCCGCACCATTATCCCTAAAAAGCGGGGCATCGCCCGCCTGATCTCCGGCGAAGAGGTGCTGGTCGAACCCATCCCCCCGAAGATCGCGGAGGGGGCGACCGTTCTCCTCGACATCCTGCGCGAAGCCATTCCAGAGGAAGGCCGCGCCAAGCTGGCCAAGGCCCGCATTGCGCAGCCCGGTTCAAAGGCTCATCCCGCCCCCAGCCTGCTCCAGCGCCTGCGGGCAACGGACCTGCCGGTGATACCATGCCCCGCACATGAAGAAGACCGGTTCGAAGCCCATGGGTGGAGCGAACTCATGGAAGAGGCGATCTCCGGCGAGATCGGTACGGAGGAAGCGGCGTTACGCATCTTTCCCACCCCTGCGATGATTCTGATCGACGTCGATGGCTCCCTTCCTCCCGCCAAACTCGGCCCCAAAGGCGCGAAGCTCGCGGCTCAGGCGATCCGCCGCATGGGGCTGGCCGGGTCCATCGGCATCGACCTGCCGACGATGAACAACAAGGATGAACGCACCGTAGCCGCATCGCAGATCGACAAATATCTGCCGCTCCCTTTCGAGCGCACGGCTGTCAACGGCTTTGGCTTCGTCCAGATCATTCGCCGTCGTGAGCGGATGAGTCTTATGGAGCTGCTCCGCGCCGACCCGGTCGAAACGGCGACGCTCGCGCTGTTGCGCCGCGCCGAACGCCACGGCAATGGCGGCCCCGCAACGATCACCGCCGCGCCGGCGATCATCGACCGCCTGCACAAGACCTCCGACTGGGTTGAGCAGCTTGCCCGCCGCCGTGGTGGTGCGATCAGCTTGAAGGCGGACGCCAGCCTCGCCATATCCGGCGGCCATGTCGCCTAAAACATCCCCCTGTCCGATTTGCGGCCAGCCATCCCAGGCTGGCTCGCGCCCCTTTTGCAGCAAGGCCTGCCGCGATCGAGACCTGCTACAATGGCTTGGTGACGGATATCGCGTTCCCGGCACACCGGCCGCCGACGAGATGAAAAAAAGCGACGATTATGGGGTGGACAGCCCCCCGGATTGATGCCTATAGGCACGCCTCTCGAAGCCGCCGGTGGTTCTCCCCGGCGCCAGTGCCCGGGTAGCTCAGTTGGTAGAGCATGCGACTGAAAATCGCAGTGTCGGCGGTTCGACTCCGTCCCCGGGCACCACTATCTCACTGAAAAATAACGGTTTTTCGTCTGTTAAGTGAGTTGCGCTTTCTTCCCTGTGTAATTCCTGTGTAATTGGATCAAATTGGCAGTGCGATGCGCTGTTCAAGGTTGTCCATGGCGGCATCAATATGTTCGCCGTTCGCGTGGGCATAGCGAGCAACCATAGCTAGGGTTTTATGCCCGCTCACCTTCTGGACGGTTGGAAGGTCCACGCCTGCCTGCACCAGATGCGTAATAGCTGTGTGACGGAACGTATGACGCAGAACCTCATCGGGGTTCAGGCCAGCCGCCTTGACGACCCGCCGGTGTGCCTTCCGTATGGTCATCACCCTACCTGATTTGCTGGCACTGTTCGGGAAAAGCCATTCGGCATCATCCGGCAAGCCGCCCAGATGAGCCTTCAAGAAGTCGGACAGGGCCTTGGTCATCGGTTGCTCCCGCTGGCCTGCCTTGGCGCTTGGAATGAAGATACGGCGCTTATCGAAGTCCAGATGCTCCGGTTTGATGCTCAGCACTTCGGACATTCGCATGGAGGTCGAGAGAGCAATGACGCAAAATGGATGGATATGCGGGCTGAGGTCGTTCCTAGCCGCTGAAATGATTCGGGCGCACTGCTCCGGCGTAAGATAGGCGATCCTTCCATCGCCTTCCTTGGCGCGAACTATCTTGGGCTTTGCCGTGACCCAACCCCAATCAACTGCCTTGCTGTATAGGTGGGACACCACAGCCATTTCGCGGTTAATCGTCGCATCTTTCGCACCTGCCTTTCTGCGTTGGGTGCGGTAAACAGCCAAGTCCGATGAAGTGATTTTGGAAAGCGGTTTTGGTCCCAGCGCGGGCGTCAAATAGAGTTCCAGCGTCCGCTCTTTGCGTTCGATTGTTTTCCCGCCCTCTTCCTTCAGGCGCTTGATGTAGCCGTCTGCCGCCTCCTTGAATGACATGGCAACCTTCCGGCCTTTGGGCAGGTCCAGCCGGTCTTCCCTAGCCCTAGTACGCAGCAACTCGATAGCTTCCTGCGCTTGCGTTAGCGTCACGCCTTCACTGCCCTTGCCGATGATCCGGTGTACGCGGCTTCCGTCCACCATCACGTTAATCGAGTAGCGCACATCGCCCTCAACCCCATCGGTCAGCTTTTCGGCGGTGATCCCCTTTTCTGTGATCTTATCGCCTTGGCGAAGGGTGCGGATGGATTTGCGGGTTAGAGGCAGCTTGATGCTCATGAAGACTCCTTGTGGCACGTAAATAGTATGCCCGATTGTCCGGAGTCAACGTGCCGATTACCTTCGGAGTTTTCCTATCCTATTCCATTCACACTTCAGATCATATCTAATATCATTAAGTATTAGCGGTGATCTACTGTCAACAATTATTAATTTGTTGTTGCGATCCCGCGAATCTCCTTTATATGGATCGCCCTCAACGACTTGAGGAGCGACAAGAATGCCAAGAATATCATACGAATCCGCCGCCGCTGGAGCGGAGGGCCGTTTAAGCCGTCGGGACGCTGCCCGATTCCTCGGGACTCAATCCAAAACGCTGGCCGAGTGGAAACGCACGGGCAAAGGCCCGCCCTCCCATAAGATCGGGGGTATGTGCTTCTATTACACCGATGATCTGCGGGCCTATGTCCGAAAGGCGGCGGGCCGTGACAACTAAAAGGCACCGTGGCCCGAAGGGCGCATCATGGGCAGCCCAAGCGTTCGAACGCAAGATTGCGAAAGATGGAGGGGTGATCCGCCGGAGCATCAGGGCCGCAAAAAAGGCGAACGGGCTTGTAGATCTGATAACGATGGCTTGGGCCAAGGGCTTCACCGTCTACGTTGGAGGCGGGCAGATCGTTATTTTCTGTAACCCTCATCCGGTGGTGGAGGTAACGTCCGGCACGCCTTTGTCATGGATATAGAACTGTTGAAATACAGCCCCGTAGAGGGCCCTCAAGGGCGCTCCGCTACCTGACCACCTAAAAATCAATTTCACCGGCTGGCGGTGGTTTAAAACAGCCCTGCGGGCATCATAGCAAGGTTATCTTGCCATGTCTGATGAATATCTCTCATCAGTTTAGGAATATCGCTCACAACCATAGGTATTTCCTGTCGGTTCATAATTCCAGTAGTTAATGGAGTTTGTAGTTATGAATAGTAGTTAAATTCATTTAATATCAGTAAACTGCCGTTTTCATTCATTTTATTGCTCCATTTCGGGTGATTGTTTGAAAACGTTACATATATAGTATATCGACCAGACTGTCGAGAAGGCCTGTAACCTGATCTTCCCCGGTTGGGGTGCCTGGACCGTCTCGGGCTCGAAGCAGGCGCGAATGATACGCGCGATGCGTTCGATCTCATTCTGTTTGCGCCGGATCAGATGATTGACGCGCGCCATCACCACTTCGCGCGCGTAAACGTCGGTAGGGGGTGTCATTTGCAGCTCGCACACCAGCGGTCCGCGCGTCTGGGCGCGGATGGTGCAAGCGGTGTCCACTGTGCGCCGCCATCGCGGCTTCCAGCAACTGCCCGACCGGAGTGGCCGGACCTACATGATGCCTGGCAGGGTTATCCCCGGGATGGCCGCCAGTTCTTCCATCCCGTGCCGCCGAATATGCCAGACATGGGGAATCCGGGTGTAAAGTCCTTGCCTCCCATTCCTCGCGCGCGGGCGAGATTTATCGCTTCACGGGTAGCAGCACCGACGGCGAGCGGAACCTTCAATTCATTGGCCGTGGCAATGGCGATCGAAATGTCCTTATGCGCCAGATCGATCTGAAAGCCTGGCTCGATGTCCCCTGCCAGCGTCTTTTCCGGAAAGCCGACCTTCAGGAAGCCGTTGGTGGCCAGGGTGCCGTTGAAAACCTCCAATTCGGCTTCGACATCGAGACCAAGGGCTGCGCCGAGCGCCAGCGCCTCGGCGTTCACCTGCACGGTGTTGATGACGATGAAATTGTTGACGATCTTGATACGAATGCCGTGTCCCGGCGGTCCGCAGTGGATGATCGTCGTCGCCATGGAGCGCAAGATAGGCTCCAGACGTTCAAGATGTTCCGCTTCTGCCCCAACCATCAGCAGCGATTCGCCTCGCTCGGCGAATGTGGTCGTGCGGCCCACAGGTGAATCGACGAATATCAGCCCTGCTTTGGCCGCCCGCTCGATCATCCGATCGGTAACGGAAGGCTCGATCGTGCTCATGTCCACGACGATCCCGCCGGGCTTCAAATTGGGGAAGACTTCGCCTTCCAGCACGGCCTGAACCTGCGCGGAGTTTTGCAGCATGGTGAAGACGATATCGCTCTGCGCCGCCACATCCGCGCTGCTGCTGGCCGCCGTCGCGCCCGCGGAAACGACTGCATCCAGCGCCTGCGGCTGGAGGTCGTAGGCAAGCACGTTGAAACCCTTCCGCGCCATGTTGGAAGCCATGGGCCGCCCCATCGCGCCCAATCCTATGAAGCCGATCCTGTCCATTATGCTGAATTCTCCTGCATCTGCTCGGGCAGCACCGGTACGGTGTAGTTCAGCCCCAATCGTCCCCCATCCGCATAGATCGTCTGACCGGTGATATAAGACGCCTGATCGCCGGCCAGAAAAACTGCAATACTGGCAATCTCCTCGACCAGGCCCAGCCTGCCCATCGGCGTGCGGCTGAGAATGCGCTGCTTCATTTCGTCGTCCGACATGATGCCAAGCGCCATTTCCGTCAGGATCGTGCCTGGCCCGATCGCATTCACCCTGATCCCGCGAGGAGCAAGCGCGAGCGCCGTTACGTTGGTCAATTGTTTGACCGCTCCTTTGGAGGTGGCATAGGCAATCTGGTTGGGGATTGCGAGTTCCGCATTGACCGACGACATGTTGATGATCGCCCCGCCGCGATCCATCAATCGCGCGGCTCGCTGAATACCGAGGAACGCAGCCTTCACGTTCACGGCCATCACACGGTCGAATGCTTCCTCGGTCAGGTCGTCCAACTCCGCCGCACAGGTCATGCCGGCATTGTTCACCAAGATGTCGAGACCGCCCAACTGCTGCTCGGCAAGATCGAACATGCGGTCGAGATCTTCCCGTAGGCCGACATCGACGCGGATTGCTTGCTGATCAAGTTCGCTGGCGAGCGCCGTCACGGCATCGCGGTCAAGATCGGCCAGGATGACGCGGACGCCTTCCTGCACGAAACGGCGTGCGATGGCCGCGCCGATGCCCTGCGCAGCCCCCGTAACGATCGCTCTCTTTCCCGCTATACCCGCCATCACATCCTCCTGCGCCGCGGCTGCCGCCGTCTTTTCAAAAATCAGCTATAATGGATATTCCGGCAGGTTCGGCAAGCGTCACTCCACCGTATCGATCTGTTTGGCCGGAAAGATTTGCTCTCACATTAGGATGTTTTGTCCAAACCGAACCACCAGCAAATGCAGCTTTGAGATGTATTATGAAGAGCTGCCCTTCCCAAACTAGGGGATCGGATATTCAGCTCGCTCCCCCAATCGCCCCCGGCGTCAAGATAAGGGTGAGGAGAATGAGGGCGACGCCAATATATCCCCAGGCGCCCATGCCCTGCCAGGCGATCTTCATGCTGCCGGTGTCGGATCGCGACGTTCGGGCCAGCCGCATCGCGTAGATCATCGTGCCGGTGACGGCCATTGCCGTCAGCAGCGCGCCGAACAGGAACCAGATGGCTTTGGTCCACAGGCCGCCGAACGTGCCGAAATGCAGCGGATCGGCCATTTCAGAAATGCGCTGATGCGCGCTCAACGCGCGTCCGTCCAGCCGCGCTAGGACCCGCGACGTAGCTGGATCGACGACCACCGCGTTGGCGCGATCCCGCACCAGCCAGGCGGAGGACTGGCCGAGGAAAATGACGCCATTGTCGGGCGTGAAACGGATTTCCCGAATGTCGAGCGCAGGATCGGCGCGGCGCGCGACGGCGACCAGCCGGTCCAGCGCGGTCCCGGTCGGCATGGCGCCAGCCGCCACTTCCGGCAATTTGGGCACCTGGGCGTTCCCGCCCAATGTCTCCACCAGATACCATAAGCCCGTCAGCGTGATCAGCGCCACGAACCACAGGCTCCACAAGCCCATCAGGCGATGCAGGTCGCCCGTCATCCGCCGCCCATCCCCGCCGCGCGGCGCTCGGAAAAAGCCGCGCCACCATTTCTTGTAGGTGACGATGCCGGAAACCAGCGATACCGCGAGCAGCAGGGCGAGCGAACAGACGATCGGTATGCCGATCTTCGTCGGCAGCATCAGGTGGCGATGGGCCTGCCGCAGGAAGCGGTGGACATTGGCCCAGCCATGCCTGCCGGTGACCTCCGCCGTCCAGGGATCGACATATACCCGCTCCGGGGCGCCCTCGCCGCGACTGACCCAGGCCTCGACCGTAAACCAGGGGTCTATGGGCGCATAGAGCGTCTGAAGCCGGGCATCCGGCGCGGCACGGGCCGCCGCCTGCGCCCATGCCCCCCAAGACGCGACGGGTTCCGACCGGGGCGATACCCGCATTGCGGGCGTCGCCAGCCAGTCGATTTCATGCGCGAACACGGCAAAGGTGCCCGTCGCCAGGATGAAGGTCATGAAGATCGACAGTTTCAGGCCGATCCAGCTATGCACCACCCACCAGAGCGACCGGCCCTTTTTTGCGCGCAGCTGATCCATGTTCAGAACTGAAAGCGGAGTTCGGCCAGAAATGTCCGCGGTTCGCCGGGAAAGTGCCCGCTCTGTGCCGAAAAGCCCGATGCGGCATAGACTTTGTCGAAAATATTATCGACGCGCAGCATCAGTTCGGCAAAGCCAAGCCCCTTGGTGATCGATGCGTCGAAGATCGTGTAAGGCTTCACTGTCTGCCCCGAGAGGCTGATGCGCTTCGACACATGTTCGCCGCCGACCGCAAAGGCGGCGTCGATCGTCGGCACCTGATAGCGGGTCCAGAAGCCGACCTTATGCTTGGGCGCATTGGCGAAGCGATTGCCGACGGCGTTGGTGATCGCCTGACCCGCGATCGTACCGGTGATCTTCGTATCATTATAGCCATAATTGACCAGCGCCACCCAGTTGGCGCTAATGTCGGTGGACAGGTCGATTTCGAACCCCTTGCTCGTCACCTCGCCGATCGGGCGCAACTGGTCCTGGCCATTCACGGGCGGCAGGCTGGTATCGGCCTGGAGGATATTCCTGCGCACGATGCGGTAGGCGGCCAGATTGGCCTGAAGCCTGCCGTCGAACAGGTCGGTCTTGATGCCGCCTTCGAACTGGTCGCCGGTGACGGGGGCGAAGGGACCGCCGACGTCGCCATTCTGGCTGGCGGCGGTCTGCGGTTCGAAGCTTTGCGACCAGCTCAGATAGATCGAAACATCCTTGCGCGGCTTGTAGATGGCGCCGGTGCGGAAGGTGATATCGTCATCTTCATAAGAGGCGGCGTTGACCACGCGATCCTCGAACTTGTCGTAGCGCACGCCTGCCACCAGCATGAAGGCATCGCTCAGGCTGATCTGGTCCTGCAGATAGGCGCCCTGGCGCTTGGTGCGCGTATCCGTGACGGTGAAGGGCAGCAAAGCGGCCCGCGCCACATCGGGCGCGCTGTTGGTATAGACGGGATTGCTGAGGCTAAGCGGCGTCACGCCTGCGCGCAGGATGCGCGAACTGAGCACGCTCGTCTCGTCATACCAGTCCGCGCCGGTCTGGAACTTATGCTCCATGCCGAGCAGATCGACCTGCGCCGTCAGATTGGCGGAAAAGGACAGGCCATCGACATCGCGGATCTGGTCGCGGAACTCGCGCGCGACCAGATCGTCGCTACCTGCGACCAACCCGCGCGGCTCATGATATTGTTGCGTTTCGGTCGCCTTGAAATAGCGCACGCCCGCATCGAATGTGACGCTGTCTCCGATCGCGGTCGCGTAACGCGCCTGATAGGCCTGCGACTTGAGATGGAGAAAATCGGTGGGCTCGTTGGCGTTCCAACGGATGTCAGTCAGAAAATTGCCGTCATCATCGGTCAATATGCCGCGCAGACGGTTGGCCTGAAGATCATTGTCATAGACCGTCGCCTGAAGCGTCAGCTTGCCGCCCTCGTTGGTCCTGATGGCAAGGCCGCCATCGCCGATCAGCGACACATTCTTCGTATTGCGCCGATAGGGGTTCATCGCCTCGTAAAAGCCGCCGAGGCGGTAGGTGACGATCCCGTCCTTATCCACCGGGCCGTTCGCTTCGGCGGATATGCCGCGACGACCATAATTGCCCGCCGTCGCCACCAAGCGCATGGCGCTGGTGTCTCCGGGCACCTTCGACACATAGTTGATGATGCCGCCGGGCGACCCTGGACCAAAGAAAAGCCCCGCCGGTCCCTTCAACACTTCCACCCGTTCGATATTGAAAAGCTGCGGCACGGAAAAGCCGATGAATGGATTTCCCCGCATCCCATCATAGAAGGACTGGTCCTGGCGAAATCCGCGGAACGTCACGCCCGCATAGCTGAAGAAGCTGACACCCGAAATATTGCGATAGATGTCGGTCGCGTCGCGCGCGCCCTGATCGGCGAAGAGATCCTTGTTGATCACCTGCAACGCCTGTGGAATGTCGAGCGGATCTTCGGCGCTTTTGCCGACGGTCGTGGTTTCGGTGCGGTAGAGGCGCTGTGCGCGTCCCGTCACGATGATCTGATCGCTATCGGCCCAGGCCGCATCTGGCGCCGATGCAGGGGCTTCCTGTGCGGAAGCCATCGACGCCCAGACGGGAACAGACGCAAACAGCGCCGCGCGGAATATAGACAAGACAACCCCCGTATCAGTTTCGCTAATGATAGTGATTCGCGATACGGCCTTTGAATGGTCAGGGCAAGTTGCCAATTCCATTCTCGCAGCAGCGCTCCTTGGTCGGCACATTTCTGCACGCGGTCGTGGCAGACCTGGAAGCGGACATTGACGCGGTCAGCTACCAATTGCGTATAGGTTGCTGGCTCCACGTTGTGGCGGAACTGCGGACCCTTGGCGTCGACGTCAGTGACCTGTCGGGCTTGCAATCACAGGCTTCAACTCTATCGTTACGCACCGAAACAGGGGGAAGCGGGAATGACCGATGGAGAGGGAACGGACCTCATTTCGGCGGTGGCGGCCGACACGCGCTACATGATGTTGGTAAAGCATCGCTCGCGGCTCGGCTGGTCGTTGTCAGCAATAATCTTCCTTACTTTCCTGGGATATCTGATGCTGATCGCATTCGACAAGGCGCTGCTGGGCCTGCCTCTCGCTGGAGGTGTTACGACCCTTGGTATTCCGGTCGGCCTTGGCATCATCCTGCTCGCCGTCGCCCTGACTGCCGCTTATGTCGCCTACGCCAATCGCCATTTTGACGCAGCTATGGCGGAAATCCTGAAGGATCATGGTGCATGAGGGCGACATTGATCGCGCTCGCTTTTCCGTTGATCCTTCTGCCGGCGCCGGGTTTCGCCGCGGCGTTTGAGGGGGAAGCGCAGCGTCAGCCGACCAACTGGGTAGCGATCGCCATGTTTGTGGCCTTTGTCGGGCTGACACTTTGGATTACCAAGGCGGCCGCCGCACGGACCCGCACCGCGTCGGATTTCTATACGGCAGGCGGTGGCATCACGGGCTTTCAGAACGGCCTGGCGATGGCCGGCGACTACATGTCGGCGGCTTCTTTCCTCGGCATTTCGGCACAGATCTTCAATGATGGCTATGACGGCCTTATCTACTCGACAGGCTTCCTGGTCGGTTGGCCGATCCTGCTCTTCCTGATGGCGGAACGGTTGCGGAACCTGGGACGATACACTTTTGCTGATGTGGCGTCCTATCGCTTCGCCCAACCGCCGGTTCGCAGTTTCGCCGCGATCAGCACGTTGCTGGTCGTCAGCTTCTACCTGATTGCGCAGATGGTCGGGGCGGGACAGCTCATCAAGCTCCTGTTCGGCCTCCCCTATGCCGTGGCCGTTTTGATCGTGGGCGCGCTCATGATGCTCTACGTACTGTTCGGAGGCATGCGCGCCACGACGTGGGTCCAGATCATAAAAGCGGTGCTACTGCTCGGCGGCGCCAGCTTCATGGCGTTAATGGTCATGGCGCATGTGGGTTTTTCATTTGAGAACCTCTTTACTCGCGCCGTAGAGGTGAAGGCCGACGCGGCGCTTGCAAAGGGGGTTAACGGAGCGGAAGCTGCGGAGCAGGGCCGATCGATTATGGCGCCGGGAAACTTCATCAAGGATCCCGTGTCCGCCATTTCGTTTGGCTTGGCGCTGATGCTGGGCACCGCGGGCCTTCCTCACATTCTCATGCGCTTCTTCACCGTTCCTGACGCCAAGGAAGCCCGCAAATCCGTGCTTTGGGCTACGGGCTGGATAGGTTATTTCTATATCCTCACCTTCATCATCGGCTTCGGTGCGATCGTGCTCGTCGGCACGCAGCCTGATTATCTTGATGCTGAAGGAGCGCTGCGGGGCGGCGGCAATATGGCCGCGATCCATCTCGCGCACGCAATCGGCGGCAACGCCTTTCTTGGCTTCATTTCAGCGGTCGCCTTTGCGACTATCCTGGCTGTCGTGGCCGGGTTGACGCTATCGGGGGCCTCGGCTGTGAGCCATGATCTTTATGCCACCGTATTTAGACACGGGAACGCTACGTCCGCAGACGAACTCCGCATGTCGCGTCTGACCACGCTGGCGCTTGGCGCACTGGCGGTGCTGTTGGGCCTTGTGTTCGAAAAGCAGAATGTAGCTTTCATGGTCAGCCTGGCCTTCGCGCTGGCAGCTTCAGGGAATTTTCCGGTGCTTATTCTCTCGCTGCTTTGGAGCGGATGCACCACCCGCGGCGCTGCATGGGGCGGTGCGATTGGATTGTTGACCGCTTTTGTTCTTACTCTGCTCTCACCAGCCGTTTGGACCAACAGCTTCAATCTCGGAACTGCGCCATTTCCCTATAGTTCAGCGGCGATCTTTTCGGTTCCGGCGGGCTTCATCGCAATCTGGCTGATCTCGCTTTTCGATCGTTCCCGGCGTGCGGAGGTCGACAAGGCGGGCTATCCAGCGCAACGGGTGCGGGCGGAGACAGGCATAGGCGCTTTTGCCGCGAGCGATCACTGATAATCCTGCGAGGTTGGCCGTGCCGAATGCCCCGATCAACGGCTGATTTCAGGAGCCTGACTTTTGCTCGTGAACCGCCGTTTTGGGTCATGGCCATGGCCGGGATGATTCACGGCATAACTGAACTCAATCACAGTTTGATCGTTGAGAATCGGTGCTCGGCTTCTCGTCGCCTGAACCCTATATTCTGTGGCTAACAGGCGTCGGCTTGCTGATCGCGCTCGTCGCGTGGCTGCCCCTGGCGCTGAAACGCCTGCCGCTTTCGCTGCCAATCATCTGCATTGCGATTGGCGCGGGCCTATTCCTGCTCCCGGCTATCAGCCTGGTTCCCCTGCCGTGGTCGTTCCCCGACATCACTGAACGGTTCACCGAACTGGTCGTCATCATCGCCCTCATGGGCGCCGGTCTGAAGCTTGACCGCGTCTTCAGCTGGCGGCGCTGGAATGTCACATGGCGGCTGCTGGCAATCACGATGCCGCTGTCGATCCTCGCCACTACGGCCATTGGCGGTTGGGGGTTGGGTCTATCCTGGACCGCAGCATTGTTGCTCGGGGCCAGCCTCGCGCCGACCGACCCGGTTCTCGCGGCCGACGTACAGGTCGGACCACCCAAAACGGGCGAGGAAGACGAAGTGCGCTTTGGCCTCACCTCTGAAGCGGGCCTGAATGACGGGCTGGCTTTCCCATTTGTCAATCTGGCGATCGCGCTCAGCCTGTCAGCCGCTACAGGCGAACCATGGGCCCGCGACTGGGTGTTGCACGCTGTGCTATGGGAGATTGGCATGGGCGTTGCCGGCGGATGGGCAATTGGCTGGCTGTTTGGCTGGCTTACCTTCCACCTTCCTGCCGAAACAAAGCTGGCGCAAACGGGCGACGGGTTGATCGCCGTTGCCGCCACCTTCGTGTCCTACGGCCTGACCGAGATGGTGGACTGTTACGGGTTTCTCGCGGTGTTCGTCACGGCGATCACCCTGCGGCGCTCTCATCGCAACCACGACTTCCACCATGAAATGCACGCAATCACCGAGCAGGTGGAGCGGCTGGCGATGATGGTATTGCTGATCCTTTTCGGCGGCGCGCTGGTGAGCGGCATGCTGCGAACCTTGCAGTGGCAGGATGCCGTTGCCGCCCTCGCAATTATCCTGGTCGTGCGGCCAATCGCAGGGCTGGTTGGGCTCACGCGCTTCCCGGCTGACCGCTCAGAGAAGCTGACGCTTGCCTTCTTCGGCATCCGCGGCGTCGGCTCATTCTATTACCTGGCCTACGGGCTTAACCATGCGCCCTTTGCCGAAACCGAGCGTCTATGGGCGATCGTTGGCCTGACCACCCTTCTGTCAATCCTGCTCCATGGCCTCACGGTCACACCGATCATGCGAACATTGGATCGTCAGCACGGCCGCGATCCGGACCAGAATGCAACGCCGCCTCCGGATCTTGAGGGGCCAACGGCACAGCAGGGTATCACGCCAAGCTGATTTACGACCGCCTCAAGCACCTGTCCCGCGTGCTGGCGAAACTCCGCCCGTCCCTCAGCGTTGTCGATCACGCAACCTGAGGAGAGTGAAATGGCGGTAGATACGCACAAGCTGAAGCAACATATGTGGGATAAGCTTGAGGAGGGGCCCTTCATCATGATCGGCCTTGCAGACGGCAGCAGCCATTCAGAGCCGTTGACCGCACAGCTCGACAAGGATCAGGTCGATACGATCTGGTTTTTCATCGGCAAGGACAATCGCCTCGCAAAAGGCGGTTCAGTCATGGCACAGTTCGTTTCCAAGGGGCAGGACTTCTTCGCATGTCTGTCGGGCAGCGTCACAGTGGATAATGACCCGGCTATGATCGACAAGCTTTGGTCAAAGCCCGCGGAAGCGTGGTTTCCCGGCGGCAAGACCGATCCCAACCTTGCTCTTCTGCGCTTCGACATCGACGAAGCTGAGCTTTGGGAGTCCGACATGTCATTGACCGGGAAACTCAAGATGCTTTTCGGAGGCAAGATCAACGCAAGCGAAGAGGGCAGCCACGCTGTCGTGTCGAATACCATCGTGTAGCAGCTGATTTCCGGGGCGGCGCGGCACTTGGCTGCGCCGACCTGCGAATGCAGGGGGTTCCCCGTTGCGAACGAACGGCAGGAATCCGGCACGCGGTTTCCCACGCTGAGTGTCCATTTGAGCAGCGATGGCGAGTCTTGATGTCGAACTTCGGACTGACATACCGGCGAAGGTGAGGCCCGATGCTCCCCTTCAGTGGGAGGCGGACTCAAAATCAACCATGACTTCGCTCGATATGGCTTCGAGCGCCTCGCGCACTTCGTCGGTGGAATGATCGGCGGGAAGCATCATCTGCACTTTTGCGCGAAACAGCGGCGCGCCGGACCAGGCGCTACCTTCGATTTTTGTGACGAAGTCTTCAATATTGATGTTGAGCCTGGCGAGCACGGAGGTCACCTCGCGAACGATCCCGGGACGATCCTGCCCAACGATTTCGATCGCCAGCGACTGCCCGCTGCGCTCTTCCGTTTCGGCAGCCGCGATGATGTCGATCTTGATCCCGGTCGCATCGATGCCGCGAACCGCTTGCTCGAGTTCATCAAAACGGTCCTCGGGCAGTTCGACCAACACGGAACCGACATATTTTCCCCCGAGCCGTGAGAGATGGCTTTCTAACCAGTTGCCGCCTGCAGCATAAACCGCCTCGGCAACCGATCGAGTGAGACCGGGCCTGTCACTGCCGACTACCGTCAAGATTACCGCTCGATCCATAATTCACCTCTATGCTGGCCGCTCTCCAGCAACCCAGATAGTGCAATTGGATTATCTTGAAGAGGGAATTTTGAATAGCAGTCCGTCCGCACCAATGCGCCGCATATTCGGGGCTGAGCGACCGCCAAGGGTCGAACTCGCTGGTCAGGGCAATGCTGATGAACGAGCAAAAGCATCGCGAAATCTGCAAGAGCGCGCAGGCGCTCTGCTTGTGCTTAGCAGGACTTTCGGCAACGATGTGGTGAGCAAAAAAGCAGGCACATCGGCATGAGGGAGAGGGTCATGGATCACGAGACGAGGCGCACATTTATTGCGGGCGTGGGCGCTTTGGCGGTTTTTCCGCGCCTGGCCGCAGCGGCGCAGCCGCGGGAGGGCCATGCACGGCACGCCATACCGCCGATGCCCCAGCGGGTCGATGGCGACGGCCCCGGGTTCAAGCCGTTGTTTGATGGCAGAACCCTCTCCGGCTGGCGTGGGGATCCCCAATACTGGCGTGTGGAGGATGGCGCCATAGTTGGCCAAGTTACGCCGGACACTCTGCTCCGCAGCAATACATTTCTGATATGGAGCGGCGGTAAACCCGAAGATTTCGAATTGAAGCTGGATTATAGAATAACACTCGGCGGCAACAGCGGGATCAATTATCGCAGCGTGGTTGTTAAAGATGAGATCACACCGGCCAACCGCTTTGCGCTATCAGGGCTGCAGTTCGACATTGATGGCCGAAATCTCTTTACGGCTATGGTTTACGAAGAGCGGGGGCGCAGCTTTATCGCCCGCCGCGGTCAATTCACGCGAACGACCACACCGCCTTCACAAGTTATTGGAACGATTGGGGAGCCAGGATCTCTGAAGACAATCAGACCTGACTGGAATGAAGCTCATATTATTGCAAAAGGCCCGGCGCTTTATCACCTGTTGAATGGCCAGTTGATGGCGGCGGCGATTGATGAGGCAAAGGGCCGCCGGCGCAATGGCGAATTAGGCATGCAGGTGCATGTAGGTCCGCCGATGAAGGTTGAATATCGAAATATTCGGTTGAAGCTGCTGTAGTGCGATCTCTAGGGGAGAATTGATTGCCGGCGGCAGCATCTGTCCGAGCGGCACATATTCTTCCATTGCTTCCGGGCAAAGGCTCGTCTGCTGCAGGCAAAGTCTCACGCGCGGCTGTGCAGCTGCCCGCATCGATCAGTGTTTGCGAACGAACTCGGCCCTGAGCACCAACCCCTTGATGCCTTCGTAGCGGCAATCAATTTCCTGGGGGTCGCCAGTGAGCCGGATCGACTTGATCACGGTTCCCTTGCGCAGCGTCTGCCCGGCGCCCTTGACCTTCAGATCTTTGATCGTGATGACGCTGTCGCCGTCAGTCAGGAGGTTGCCCGCGGAGTCCCGCACTTGGACGCGGCTGGCTTCAGACGCCTTCGCGGTAGCTTCCGATGTGGAGATCCACTCTCCCGAAGCTTCGTCATAGACATAATCATCATTCATATCGTTCATGTGAAAATCCATCTATTGCTGATCAGTTGAGCCGCTCGGCAGCCGTCGCGGGTGAGGCCGCCCCGGTGCGCATGGTTCAGCAGGGTTCAGTGGCGCCCATGGGCGCTTTTCACGGCTCCGTTCGCAGAAATTCGACATGGAAACGGACCTCGCCAAGCGGCTCGACGCGATGGAGGATTGTGGGTTCCACGACGCCTGGCGGTGTCTCTGTGGTGAGGGTTGCCGTTGATGGCGGTCTGCGCGGGTCGGTAACGATATAGCGCAGCTGGCCTTCCTCAACGTGGATCAATCCCCAGGTGCCATCCTTGGTGTGATGATCGTTCAGCAAACCTGCCGGTATGGTTTTCTCGGTGAAGGTCGGCGTGCGCTTATAGGGCGTGACCCCGTCAGGAAGGTGATCGATCATGCCTCATTCCTTTCGCGGTAGAATTGCACGCCAAGTTGCAGGCTTTCCGTAATCCGATCCGCCTTCTGCGGGAAAGCCGGTGCGGCGGCCCCTCCATCTATGCCGACGGACCCGGAGGGGAAATTTGGATGTTCTCCGCGATCCGCAAGGCGCTTGTCAGGCAGGCGGGTGACGACCAAGCCCAAGCTGAGCGGCAGTCAGTGCCCGATCGGATCGCCAGCCTGTGCCCGCGCGAGCTGGAAGTAATGGATGGACATATTTTGCGGTATCTTCATCATTGGGAGTCTCGAAGTCGGCATACCCATTCATGGAATGTTCGCTTCAGGGCCAGACGGAGCAGATCCGCTGTTTTTCTTGGCTTTATGCTTTGCAAGCAATTCGTCCAGTTCTGCTATACGGATACGCTCCGGGGTATCCTTTGCGAGGCCCTTCAGCCTGCATTCGGCCCACAGGCTGCGGCGTTCCGACTCCAACGCTTTCAGATACAAGTCGGCCATATTTTCTCCGAAAATTCGGGGGATGCTCAGTGTTGGTGCGCTGTCCTAAGCAACAGGTCCAAAGCGGTGGGCGGACTTCCCCGCAAGCCTGCCGGACGCGTGCTGGCACCCCAGCGCCAGCATCAACTAGCTATTTTCGGGCTTTGCGCGCAGCGTAACGCGCATCGCGCGCAGCCTTCATTTCCGCGGCGCTGGCGGGCGTCAGCCTGGCGGCCTTGAGTGCGGCTGCGGCCTCTGCGGCCGCCTGCTTTTCAGCTTCTGCCGCCAGCTCGGCCGCTTTGCGTTCTGCCTTTTGAGCTTTCGCCAAAGCAGCAGACTTAGCCTTGGCGGCCCGCTCGATTGCAATTGCTTGATCTTTCGCTTCGCTCGCCCGGCGTCGCTCCGCCATAATTGCCTCATCTACGGGCGGTTTGGCTCTCAATGCATTCAGAGCCTTCTGTTTGGCCGATTCTGCTGCGGCGATGCGGTCCTGGAACGAAGGAGCTTTATAAGAAGGCAATTTTTATCCTTGGAAATTTACTATCGATGGCGCGCGCTGCGCCGCAAAGGCAGGATCGCCTAGCGTTGTAGCGAAAGCTATTAACAGAAAACCTCCCTGATCTCAAGATCGCCAAATTGCATGGCGCTTCATGGTCACTGGTCTCCTGTAGTTTGGACCCGCAAACTTGCATAAGTATCGGGCGCTCTACCTATTCGGCAGTCGGCCAATTGCGCCACCGTGCTTCTCCTCCGCCGATCTGCAACATTTGCCTATGTCAGCGCTGACAACTGCAATGGACAGGATGTCGCTGTCGCTGTTATGCATGAGCTATGGACACTGACACATCTCACCGCCGGAGAGGCGGCGGCGTCACGCAGGAGGATGTAGGCCGCCTCGCCGGCGTGTCGGGAAAGACGGTAGCGCGGGTGATCGCCCGCGACCTGCACGTCAGCAAGGCGACGCGGGAGAAGGTGGAGGCGGCGATCCGCCAAACCGGCTTTCGCCCCAATTTCGCTGCCCGCTCGCTCGCGGCGGCCAGATCCTACCTCATCGCGATCTTCCTGCCCGACCACAGCTCGCTCTATCATGCCGACCTGTTCCGCGGCGCCGCGGCCGCGTGCGCCGCCACCGGCTATCATCTGCTGCTGGAGCAATATGATGCCGCGCAGGGCGGCTCGGCGCTCGACCGCTACGAACTCAGCCTGCGCCGGATGCGCTGCGACGGGGTCATCCTGCCGCCGCCCTTGTCGAACGACGGGCCGCTGATCGACCGGTTGACCGCCGACGCCATGCCGCATGTCCTGATCGCGCCCGCCACCGACGAAGGCCGCTCGCCCGCCGTCGTCGTGGACGAAGCCAGGGGCGTCGTCGCCCTGTTCGACCATCTCTGGTCGCTGGGGCTCCGGACATTCGGCCTGTGCGCGCCGCCGCCCAACCGCCCCTATCTGCAGGGCCGCAACGACATCTTCCTGCGCTGCCTCGCGGCCAAGGGCGCGGGCGACGCCATGGTAGCGCCGTTCGATTGGCAGGGGTCAGGCATGCTGTCCGGTCGCGCGGCGGCCGGGGCGCTGCTGCGGCAGCCGCGCACGCCCGATGCGATCTTCGCCTTCAACGACGAATATGCGCAAGGCGTCATGATCGGCGCCCAGGAACTGGGCTTCGTGGTGCCTGATGCGCTGTCCGTAGCCGGCTTCGACGACGGCGCTGCCGCGCAATTCGCCTGGCCGCCGCTGACCACGATCCGCCAGCCGCTCGACATGATGGCGGACAGGGCCGTACAACTGCTGATCGGCGGCGAGGAGCCCGGCCTCTGCCCGGTCGAACTGGTCGTCCGGCAGAGTACGGGACCAAAATCGCCCGGCTGTCTTCGATGATGGTAAATCAATGAGACCTGTCCCATCCCGCACGGCCGCCCACCGCGAGGGCATGACGCGCATCGCCGGCGGCAGCTTGGCCATGGGATCGGAGGCCTTCTGTCCCGAGGAGGCGCCCCTACGGCGGGTGCAGGCCATGGCTGACTTGCCGAATCCCAACAGTGTCAGGTCAGGGTCAGCGTCGTCTCCTTGAGATTGGTGGAGCTGTTGCCCGCGAGAATCTTGAACTCTCCAGGTTCGATGCGCCATTCCATGTTTCTGTCCCAAAAGCTGAACGCATCCGGCGCCAGATCGAACACGACCGTACGACGCTCTCCCTTGCCAAGGGTGATACGCCGGAATGCCTTCAGTTCCAGCGTCGCTCTTGGCGCCGATGCGATCATGTCACGGATATAGATCTGGACCACCTCATCGCCCTCGCGAGATCCCGTATTCGTTACATCGACCTCGACCCGGACAGTCTCCCCAGCCTTCAAGTTAGCGGCTGGCAGGCGCGGTTCCGACACTTCGAAGCTGGTGTAGCTGAGGCCGAAACCAAAGGGAAAAAGCGGAGCGCGCTTTCCTTCGACATAGGGCACTTTGTCCGCCGAGGGATGCCGATTATACCAGGCAGGCAATTCCCCGACGGACGCGGGAAAGGTAACCGGCAGCTTTCCGCCCGGATTGACCTTGCCAAACAGGACGTCAGCGACAGCATGACCACCCTGCTCGCCGGGATACCATGCCTCGATCAGCGCCGATGCGCCGTTCGCCAGCTTGCCGATGGTGAGCGGCCGACCATTGATGAGCACTGCGACGACGGGTTTGTCGCAACCCAGCACCGCTTCCACCAATGCGTCCTGATCGCCATATAGTCCCAGACTGTTGCGATCACCGGGCAGCGAACCTGTAACAGCTTCCCGCGTGACCGCCTCATTATCGCCCACGCAGAGTATAACCAGGTCGGCGCGTTTTGCGACGGCTACGGCGTCTGCAATGCGTCGTTCGTTATCAGCCGGCGGCACGGTGCGGATCATGACTGTTTCGGGGGCGCCTTCGCCGGGCTGCGTGATCCACACACCATCTGACTGCTCGATGACCACGCTCTTACCAACTGCTGCGCGGATTCCCTCCAGAACGCCAACCTCCTGGGCCGGCTCACCGGAATAGCCACCCCGCATAGCTTTCGTTGAGTTAGGCCCGATGATGGCGATCCGCCTGGGCTGCTTGGCGTCAAGGGGCAGCAGGCCGTCATTCTTAAGCAAAACCATGCTGCGTTGCGCGAGCCGGCGCGCCAGAGTGGGACCGGCAGGGTCCTTCAGTACGCGCGCGGCGCGGACCGGGTCGGCATATGGCCGCTCGAACAGGCCGGCTTCGAACTTCAGCGCCAGGACGCGGGAAACAGCGGCATCGATAACCGCTTCGCTGACCTTACCCTCGCGGACCAGTGGGGGAAGGTGGGCGTAACTTGCGCCTTCGGGCATGTCCACATCGACGCCGGCAGTGATCGCGAGAACGGCGGCATCGGCCGCCCCGGCGGCGATCCTGTGTACCGAAGCGAGTTCGCGAACGCCGTTATAGTCGCTGAAATAGGGACCGCCAAAGCTCATGAGCCCGCGCCCTGTCTGTTGCAGCAGTTCCGTGCTGGCGTGCGCCGGAACGCCCGCCACTTCATTGTACGCAGGCATGACAGCCGCCGCATGCGCAGCCTTGATCGCGTGCTGGAACGGCGGAAGGTAAATTTCGCGCAGCATCCTCTCCGACATGTCGGCAGGCCCAACGTTGAGGCCGTTCTGCGGCGTGCCGTGGACATAATGCTTGAGGACGGAGAAAATCCGATCGGATGCGATTGGCCGGGTGCGGCCCTGTAATCCGCGGACGGCAGCTGCGCCCATTTCGCCTACATGAAAGGGATCCTCGCCGAAAAATTCCTCGCTCCGGCCCCAACGGGGATCGCGCAGCAGATCGATCACAGGGCTCAATCCCAACGTGATCCCGCGAAGCCGCGCCTGCCGGCCCACCAGTGCAAACCCCTGTTCCACCAGTTCCGGATCCCAAGTCGCGCCGAGCCCGGTAGGCGTCGGCAACATGGTGGCATCCTTGACCGCCAGCCCGTGCGCCGTTTCTTCATGGAACAAGGCCGGAATGCCGAGCCGCGTCTGCTCGACCAGGAAACGCTGCACGGCGTTCAGGAAGGTGACGGCATCTTCGGAAGTGCGGAACCGGTTTTTGCCGAATTCTTTCAATCCAGCGTTATCGGAAGGACGGGCCAACTGGCCAATGCCATTCGGAAATGCTGCCTTTGCCTTTTCGGGGTCGAACGCTCCGGTCGCCGCATTGACCATCTTGCCCTTGCCGAACCAGATACACTGAAGCTGCGCGACCTTCTCCTCAAGTGTCATGCGCGACAAAAGATCGCGAATGCGATCCGCGACCGGCGCATTGGGGTCGCGGTAGGTCGCGCCAGCCACTGCGGCTGCCGCCGGTGCTGCCATGATGAGGAAGGTGGATCCGAGCAATGTGCGCCGGGTGAGCTGAATCTTGTGGTTCATGAATTTTCTTTTCTGTCCCAATGGATCAAATAGCGGGAGCGATCATTCTGCCGCTGGTGACACGCGCCAATATTGCTTGAGCCACTTTCGGGTATCTTGCCGTATCACGGCCTCTTCGGGCGCCGGACTGCCAAAGCCTGTTGCTTCAACGGACTGAGCTGCGATCCGGTTTTGGATCAGCCTGCTGAACCTCATTTCACTCGCCCGATATTGTGGGAAGGCCTTGTTAACAGAGGGTTGCGGCCGTCATCCATCCCACCCTCTACCCGTCTCTCTGTCTATTATTCGAACGCTTCGGTACTATTTGAGGGTGGTTGGGGCAATATTTTTCTATTGAGTGCGGGGACCGCCAGGTCACCTCTGCAAAACCTATGAATCCGCAGCCACCTCAAGCCTTGTTCCGCACCACACAGCGAAATCCGATATGGCTGGTGGAGGATTCTATCGCCTGCGCATGCCGCGCTGCTGGTCGGTAGCGCTGGCAATAGCTGGGCGCGCACAGATGAGATCCGCCCTTCAGCACCTTTCGCGGGATGGCGCTCATCGGGTCCAGACTTTCGTGCCGGGTCGGGCCGCGCGGGTTGGCGGGCACGCAGCAGCTGCCGCGCGCCTTCGCCTCCACCCGCGGCTGGGCGTACCAATCGGACGTCCACTCCCACACATTGCCGATCATGTCGTACAGGCCAAAGCCGTTCGCCGGATAGCTGCGCACGGGCGATGTTCTTTCCCACCCATCGTCCAGCGTGTTCGCGAAGGGAAAGGCGCCCTGCCAATAATTGGCCAACATCTCTCCTTCGGGCGCCAGCTCGCCGCCCCAGGCATAATCCTGCCCGTCCAGGCCGCCGCGCGCGGCATATTCCCACTCCGCCTCGGTCGGCAGCGATTTGCCCGCCCATTTGGCATAGGCCCGCGCATCTTCGAACGTGACATGGACCACCGGATGATCCTCCAGCCCATCGAGGCTGCTGCCCGGCCCATGCGGATGCCGCCAGTCCACGCCCAGGGCAAAGGTCCACCATTGGCTGTGGTCCTGAAGGTCCACCGGCCCCACCGTGCGCTGGAACAGCAGCGATCCCGGCTGCGCCAGTTCGATCGGCATGCCGGGATAATCCTTGGGATCGGGCGCAATCTCCGCGACCGTCCTGTGGCCGGTCGCCTCCACGAAGCGGGCGAATGCGCGATTGGTGACGGGCGTCTCGTCGATCCAGAAGCCGTCGACGCGCACCCGCCGCACCGGCGCTTCCTCGGGATAGAAATTTTCCGATCCCATCGCAAAAGCGCCGCCCTCCACCCAGCGCATGCCGCTGGTGTCCGGCTGCACGGTCCGCGATGCTCGCATCGACTTGTGCCTGGAAGAATGACGCATCGATGCTCCACATATTTTCCGCAACCGCCAGAGATAAGCAGCCCGCCCGCCACTTAAAGGCGGGGGACCCGCTCCTGTCCAGAAAACTGCGGCTTGGCGGTCCTACTGCTCCGGCTTCTCGGTGGACTGCTCGCCGGGCTTATTTTCCTGCAGCTTCCGCATCTCCGCCGCCAGCACGTCGACCCGGCTACGGCCCTGACCCAGGATCGGCATGTCCAGGAAGGCTTTGCCCTGCGCATGCAGCTTCTGCTTGAAGCTGCTGTCCGGTACAATATCGTCGAACCGATCGGCTCGGTTGGGCTCGACGAACCATTGCCGCGGGAAGGGTGCTGCGTCGGTCCCGCCGATCCTGCGCCGCACGCTGCCGATGGACATGCGACCGGTATAGGGAATGACATGCCGCCCGTCCCGGTCCGCCAGCTGCTTGTAAAGGGCCGAACGCAACTCGACCTTGGCGTTCACATAAGCCGGATCGTCGATCAGATTGTGCATCTCGTCCGGGTCCTTCGCCACATCATATAGCTCGTCCGTGTCGTAGATGCCGTAATATTGGATATATTTCAGGTCGCCGCGCTGGATGGCGAAGGTCCCAGGCGTCATCGAGAAAGACCATTCCCAATAATATTCATAGACGAAGTCGGGCGCCTTCCAATCCTTGGCCGTGACCTTGCCGGTGATCAGCGGCCAGGCACTTTGCCCTTCGAATTGCGGCGGGCGCTCGGCTCCCGCCAGGTCCAGGAAGGTCGGCGCATAGTCAAGGTTGCGCAGCCGGCCCGGATTGACAACGCCCGCCGGCACCGTGCCCGGTGCGACCATGATCATCGGCACCTTGACGGACGGCTCATAGGCGGTCCGCTTGTCGATCAGGCCATGCTCGCCGATCTGATAACCATTGTCGGACGTAAAAACGACCAGCGTGTCCTTCTCCAGCCCCTGCTTCTTCAGATAGGCCATGATCCGCCCCACACTGTCATCGACCGCCGACAGGGTGGCGTAATAATAGCGGAGGTAATCCTCCATCTTCATGTCGCTATTGTAGAAGAAGTCCACCCCGTGCCAGCTGTTGCGCTGGTTATAGACCCACATCGGCTTGCCCTTGTAATTTTCGGGCGTGTTCGCCGCGCTCGCGGGCAGCTTGAACTTCACCTTGTCATATTGATGCGCATAGCGGGGCGGGGGCAGCGGGTCGGAATGGACCGCCTTGTGGCTGAGATAGAGGAAGAAGGGCTTGTTGGCATCCCGCTCCTTCTGCAACCAGCTCATCGCATAGTCGGTCAACTCGTCGGTGATATAGCCCCGTTGCGGGACCCGCTTCCCATCGACGTTCAGCATGTTGACGCGGCCCTTGGCCACCTGGTCTGCCGGAATGGCCTCGGTCGGGTAATAATGGCCCTGACCGCTGAAGCTGATCCACTTGTCGAAGCCCGGCCGGGGCGCGTCGCTGTCCTGCCCCATATGCCATTTGCCGATGAACGCGGTCTGATAACCCACCTTCTGCAGATAGCTGGGGAAGTAGGTCAGGCCCTTTTCCGACGAGTTATTATTATCGACAACACCATGATTGCGGGCGGTCTGGCCCGTCAGGATGGTCGCGCGGCTGGGGCTGCAAAGCGATGATGTGACCACCGTGTTGGGGAAATAGGTCCCGCTCTTCGCCAGCTTGTCGATATTGGGCGTGCGGATCTGCGGCTGCAGAAAGCCCATGCCGTCATAGCGCAGGTCATCCAATATGATGAAGATGATGTTGCGGGGCCGCGTCTGGGACGCGTTCGTATCCTTGGCGATATGATCGGGGGAACTGTACCTGGCGCCCGCATCCGCGATCGGCAGGCAGAGCGCCCCAATCAGAGCAGCCGAGCCGATGATTTGCCGCCGTATCGAGCTCATCAAATCCTCCCTTGGATGATCATTACACCCGCCCGTACATCCATATGTCAGCGCTGACAATAGCGATGGACATTATTGATGTGGCATTTTTATGTATCGATCATGACCTAAGGCGCCCCTCTGTACCGTGCGCCGCTGGGCAGCTTGCGCGCCTCGAACCGAAGGGTCGCCAATGGCGTGGCCCATGCGCTAATTGGGACCGCTTAACGCTGAAGGGGGGTGGGTGACGGCAACTCCACTTTCAGGAATGGAGACGGCGGTAACCGGTCATCTTGGCGCAACTCGCTGCGGCTGCAATCGGTGGAAGCCTGATCTCGCTTCTCCGGCGCATGAAAGGGCCGTACTGACATTGCCCCGCTTGTCACGGTATCGCACGCCGATGCCCTTGCCAGCTTCCTTTGCCTTGTAGAGCGCCTGATCTGCCCTTAGCCGCAATTCAGCCGCCGTAGCGGCATCTTCTGGCAAACAGGCATAGCCAATGCTGGCGCCGATCCGCGCCATCATGCCGCCATGCAGCTCATAAGGGCGATGGGATATGGCGGCAATCAGGGCTTCCGCGAAGGGACCGACCTGCGCAGGAGACACGTCACGCATCACCACCATGAACTCATCGCCTCCCATTCGTCCAAGGAGGTTTTCGCCAGAAACAAGGGCCTGGATCCGTTGCGCCACTTTGATCAGGAGGAGATCGCCCGCCCCATGACCGTAGCTGTCGTTCACCTGTTTGAAGCCATCAAGGTCGATCGCCATCAGCGCCATCTTACGCTGCGCGTCAGGCTTGATGCGACTAAGTGCGGTATCCATCCCATGGCGATTGAGGATGCCGGTAAGTGAATCATGTTGGGCAAGGTGGAGATTTCGAGCCTGGGCCTCAAGGCTAAGCAATAACGCGCGGTGAAAAGACACGATGATCTGCATCGCTCCGATCAGGAATGGCGGTGTCATCACGACGAGGACGAGTAACCACGGATCATGAGAGGCAATGGCTCCTGCCACAAAAGGCAGGTCGAGCAGGAGTACGAGCAAGAAGGCGAAACGCGGGGCAGCGTAATTCCTGGAGCAGATGGGTCCGATGAGCGCCATGACCAGCGTTGCCGATAACACGCGCAATACGGAGTCTCCGCTCGACATGATGATGTATGTCGACAGCCCCTGAAGCGTGCACCAGAGGAGGGACAACAGCGCCGAGAGATCAATGGCGGGGACATATCCTGAATGTGCGCGAAGATGCGCTTGCCTCCATCTCCACTCCAGAAAGCGCGCCGCGGCAAGCGCCAGTTCGACAACAATCAGGACGCCGAAGAAGAAGTGGGCGGTTCGCAGGTAAGCGGTGGCCAAAACCATGAGAGCGCAAAATGAGCCCATGAGGGCGGCCAACGGAGCGTTCAGGAGCTGCCCAAGCAAAAACCCGCGGCCCGTGTCGTTCACGTTGCCGAGCGGCTTAAAAAACCAGGCGACAGTCGCGCTGCGCGTTATGAGCCTGCCGTGAGCAGCTTTCTGCATGGTGAAAATTCCCGGTGATTTATTCCCCGGAGTAGCAGGAACTCCCCTGCCATTTAGTAAACGGGTAACGAATCCAGAGCGGCGACGGCGGGTGGTGTGCGCTGGTCGCAGGACGATCCTTATGTTTTCGCCCGCATGTGTCTCACCGTCCCCTTTCGGCGGCGCCGGCATCTCCGGGATGAGCCGCGAAGGCGGCGGTTATGCGCTCGACCTGCTTCAGGGATTGCCCATGACCACATCAAGGTAGCACAACCACTTGCCATCGTCGCTCTTTCGCCAGACCGTCAAAAGACGACCATCGCGCGTTTGCTTTTGGCCGTCGGGCATTGCGAACGAAATGACGGACTTGCCGGTTACGTAGCCGACATTGCCATCGATGCTCAACGACACCGAGTCCGGCTTGAACTCGACGTGGAAACCGGGCGTCGCCACCAGCTTCGACACATAGCCGACCAACTGCTCCCGCCCCTGAGCCTGGGTTCCATCAGGCGCGATTATCGCGGCATCAGCGGTCATGCCGGCAATTCCGCGCGCCACGTCCTTGCTGTTGACATCAGTGATCCATTGCTCGCTGGCGGCTGTCAGCCGGCTGACCTCCGCCTCGTTGCTCGAAGACTGCCCAGAAGCGCCGGTGCTTGACTGCGCAGCACTGGCGCAAATCGATACCGAAATCAGCGGCAATATTGCCAGCCGCAGCCAATGGGAAAATTTGCTCATTCGATGCCCTCGCAAAAAATATCGAGCCAAATGTTTCGGGCGGCATCGCGACGACGATACTGCCGCGATGCCGCTCATCAGCCGGTTCTGGGAGCTTACTTCCGCTCGTAGACTGTCTTGCCACCGAATAGCGTCATATCGACCTTGGTCGCGGCGATCCTGTCAGGCGAGATATTGAACAGATTCTGGTCGAGTACGACAAGGTCTGCATCCTTCCCGACCTTGATGGACCCAATGCGGGCGTCGGCTCCCATCGCCCTGGCGGAATTGATCGTGTAGAACCGGATCATGGTTGCGACGTCGATTGCCTGCTCGGGCCAGAGCGCACCTGGTGCTGCGCCCCGCGGATTTCGGCGCGTGACCATGCCCTGCATGCCGTCCCACAGGCTTGAGAACTCGCCCGGCAACGTTTTCCAGTCCGTTCCACCCGCGACGACAACGCCATTTTCTGCAAAAGTCTTGAAGGGCCAGAAACGGTTGGCGCGCTTTTGGCCGATCACGGCCTCCGTGCCCGTCAGAATTGGCCCCGGATACCAGACCGTGGGCGACGCATCGACGGCAGCATTAAGGGCGGGCAACCTGGCAATATCAGAGTCGGCTATGTAGCCCGCGTGCGCCAGGGTATGGATCGGCCCGTTCGTCCCATTTGCGTTGCGCGCCGCTGCGATCGCGTCGAGCGCCATTCGCACCGCGCCATCGCCGGCCACGTGCATCTTCACCGATACCCCGCGGCGGTCGAGTTCCTTGACCAGCCGGGTCAATCGCTCCCCGCTTATCTTCGTCATCCCCCTGAAGTCGGATCCGTGCGCCTCATCGGGCAAGTAAGGGTCAATGAATTCGGCGGTGTGGCTGACCATGACTCCATCGACCATGATCTTCGCAAAGTTCATGTTGAGGAGCGCCGAGTTGGTTTCGGCCCGATCTGCGTAAATCTCATCGAGCGCAGGGCCATCCGGGTCGACAAGCATCGAAAGGGCGACGTGCGCTGTCAGACCTCCGCGCTTGTCCAGCAGACGATAGGCCCGCACGTCGGAAAATGTTCCGGGACTGTGCGTGACGCCTGCGTCGTTGAAGCCGGTGATGCCTTGGGAGTTCAAGAACCGAATGCCGACGGCCAGGGCGTCCGCTTCTGCCTCGACTGTCGGATTGGCATTCATCGCGGGTACGACGCGCTCGACGAGTTCGCCGGCGCGCTCAAGCATGAGACCGTTCAATTCGCCCGTTTTCGGATCGCGCCCGATCTTCCCGCTCTTTGGATCCGGAGTATCCTTTGTGATCCCCGCAAGAGCCAGAGCCTTGGAGTTGACCCAACGGTCATGAATGCTGTCATTGCGCAAAAGGACCGGGTGGTCGCCGCTGGCCTCGTCGAGCATTTTCAGCGCGGTTGCGTCGGACAGACGCCCGTACAGTCCGCTTCCCCAACTCTCGCCAAGAATCCAGTCGCCGGGCTTTGTCTCGGCTGCACATTTGCGAATGTTTGCGAGCAATGCTTCAAGGTCGCCATAAGCGGAAAAGTTGCAGGTATAGGTTTGCAGTTCAAACGCTGCTGCAGCGACATGCACGTGATTGTCGACAATTCCCGGCATCACCATCCGCCGCTTGAGATCGATGATCTTCGTTGCACGACCCTTCAGTCGATCGACCTGACGATTTGTCCCGACAGCAGCAATCTTACCGTCGCGCACCGCAACTGCCTCGGCCCATTTGCCTTCGGGTTCGACCAGATAGACCGACCCATTCCGAAGTATCAGGTCGGCGGGAGCCTCCCTGGCAACAGCGGCGCCAGCGGCACTCGTGAACAGGGAGGCCAAAATCACTGGCGCCGTTAGGATCGCGTTTTTCATGAATGCTCCTGCAATCTGTGCTCTGGCGCCGTTTTCACGGCGCCAGTTTTGGTCCCGCGAGTCAGTATCGCAGGGTTGAAGTCAGCCCGATCGTCCTTGGCCGAAAGCCGGAGAAGCGCGTCAGGAAAGTATTGTTTTGATTTTGCCCGTCCAGGATTGCCGTCGTATTGGTAAGATTGTCGATGAATAGGGACACATCGAACCTCGAAAGCTTTACACCCGCTCGCAAGGCGACGAAGTGGCTTTCCGCCGCCCCGAAATATTGCGGGATGAAGTTCAGGCCGTTGGTCGGGTTTGTCTGTGCAACATTCGCCGGTTCCTGGCTGGCGAACTGATAATCTACGCGCCCGTAGACTTCGGCGCTGTCGGAAACCTGGTGGCGATATTCGGCATTTGCCGAGATACGCCACGGCGAGCCCTGGATCCGGTCGCCCCGGCTGACTGCCGATTGCCCCGGGACAGGGCCTGCGGCAAAGACCGTGTCCTTGAACTCGCCATGAGTGTAACCCGCCGCAAGGCCCAGGTTCAATCCGGGCGCCGGGCTGGCCGACACTTCGAGGTCAAAGCCCTTGCTGACTGCTCGACCAAGGTTCGCAAGGAAGCCGCCACCGCAGCTGGCGAGGGTAACGAACTGCTGGATGTTGTTCCAGTTTACGTAGAACAGGCTTCCGTTAACCTGCAGCTTCCGGTCGAATAGTCGGTTCTTGCTACCGATTTCGTAGCTCCAGACCGTGTCGGAATCGTAGCGCGTCGGGTTTATGCCCGCCAATCCCAGGCTTGCCAGCTGCGGGCCGCACACCGCGAGTTGCCGGGCATTGGAGCCACCCACGCGGTAGCCCTTGCTGACCGAGGCATAGACGCTGGAATCGGGATCGAAGCGATACTCCAGCCCGAATTTCGGCGTGACAGGTGTTTCGGACTGTCGGCCTGAGTCATTGAAGGTTGGACCGGCGAACGGACCGCCAGTCGTGGTCTCGAAGGAAAACTTCGTGTTCGAAACGCGCAGGCCCACCGTGGTCGTCAATCCCGGAAGAACATCGAGATCCGCCTGCGCGAAGCCGGCGATCTGGGTATCCTTCGTCCGGAAGGGATCCTGGAAAAAGACGAGATCGCCTGCAGGGCTGCCAAAGAGACTGGCGATGAACGGATCGTAGGCGAACTGGGAAGCGTTCTGCCGCGTATTCTGGTAGAAAGCACCCGCTACCCACCGCAACTTTTGCGAGGGATCCGTCGACTGCAAACGCACTTCCTGGGTGAAGCTTCTTTGCGAATTGTCGAACAGGTTGGGCCCCTTGTTGCCCGGGATCGGGATGGGAGTGCCAAGTATGATGGCGCTGCCTTGAGCCGTGTAGTCGGCAATCGCGTTCTGATCGCGATGCAAATAGGAAGTTACCGAAACCAGCGAGACTTTCTCGCCCAGTTCCGCTGAAATATTGAGCGACGGTATGTAGAACTTGTCGGTGTTCGGCGAGGCAAGTTCATTGCCGCTGATATAGCGACCCTGTTTCGGCGATGAAAGGTAACCCCAATAGCTGTTGACGTCGTCGCTATGCTCTCTCTGGAAGTAGATCGACGGCGTGATCAGGATGCCTTCGGTCGGCGCCAGCGCAATGGCAAGGCGCCCGACAAATGCATTGCCTGTATTTACGTCCGTGTCCTGCACGGCGCCGGTCCGAGGATCAACCCGATCGATCCATCCTGCGGTTTTGCGATACCATGCGCTCGCCCGAATACCAACCTTGTCCTCGACAAGGGGACCGCCCGCCGCGGCGCCGATTTCGTACCCAACGCCACCGTACTTCGTTTGCGTTATCTCCGCACGTCCATAGGCTGAAAAGTCAGTCAGGCTTGGCGCTGGAGTGATGAAGCGGATCGTGCCCCCCTGGGAGCCCGCCCCAAACAAGGTGCCCTGAGGGCCGCGCAGCACTTCAACACGCTCGAGATCGAAGGTCAGCGGAAAGGGCGATCCGCCCGAGTAGCCCGCACGACGAACCTGCAAAGGAACATCGTCCAGGTAGATGCCCGTCGTGCTCGCACCACCGTTCGACCGAATGCCCCGGATGGAAATGTTGGTGAGCCCCTGCTGCCCGCCCCGGCTGAAGTTCAAGCCTGGAGTGAGACGGACGATGTCCTGGATGTCGCGCACGCCCTGCCGGTCAAGGGTCGCCTGGGTGAAGGCGCTAATGCTGATCGGCACCTTCTGGATACTTTCCCCGCGGCGCTGCGCCGTGACGACGATCTCGCCGACTGCGCCATTTTCAGGATCGTCTGGTTGTGCAGTCCCACCTTGGGATGCGGTTTGCGCCTGGCAGGCCGCAGAAAGCGCCATCAGCGAAACGACCGCCGCAAACGCTTGAACATGAGGCATCTTAGAAGCCATTTTTATCTCCCCGTTATTGCGTTCCACGCTCGCCCCTTTCCCCTGAACAGTTCTCAGCAGGCGTGATCTTTTCGTGGTTGCTTGATTTTCTGTGCAGCAAAGAAGCGCTTGTCAAAATGCGAGCGATGCAAGGCAGGGACGCAAAGGAAAATGCTCAAACATTTGGTTTTAATGGCGTTTTTTCCAAAGGCACGAATGGCGATTGCAAAGACTGGCACTGACAGACCAAAGTTTGGCAGTATCGTCCCAGAAAGCGGCCGATTGTGACTAGGGGAAACGGCCCAGTGCAGCAGACACCGGGCGTGGAGTACGGCACCGACATTGCCGAGGTGCTTCTGCCCGCTGTTTCTGGTTGAAATCAATACGCCGAATCGTCAGGCTGCGAAGATGTCGTGTCGCAACGTCCATTCGCCGCTCCAACGGCGCGAAAAGGTTCTGCAGCAGCTGGTCGGTCCCATCCGCCTCAATCTGCGTGGGCCGGGACAGGCGCGTTTCGACATCGAGAAACGCGATTGCGCCTCCAGTGCGCTCTTTGTTTCCAGATTGTCCAACGTGGCGGTTGTGCGAACACACAGAGATCTCAGGGAACGCTGGCACGGCGATGTCTTTGTCAATTTTCAAGCCAAAGGGAACCTCCACGCCTGTGAAGATGGCCATGCTTTCACGGTCAAACCTGGCGACGTAACATTGTTGGACCCGCTAACCTCCAATGTTTTCTGGGCAGACAGTGAGTCCTGCTTTCTTTCCCTATCGATCCCACGACACGAAATCGCCAGTGCCGGGCTGCCGATGCAGATCCCCGCCGGCTTGGTCATACCAGGAGATCAGGGAAAGGGAGTATTGCTCTCTACAATCGTCAGATCGTTTTTTACAACGCTGCACAAAATGGATGAAACAGCAGGAGCCGCCGGTCGCGGGATCATATTACAGCTCATTCGTGAAGGACTCGAGGAGCAATGGTCCTCGAATATATCTGATGACGCGCTGCTGCTTGACAGAATGTGCTGCTGGGTCAAATCACGACTGCTCATCCAGAAGATAACAGTCGATGAGTTGGCAAAGAATTTCGGTATATCCGTGCGGTCTTTGTACAGACTATTTCAACGGAACAGCACTTCTCCGCAGTTATGGTTGCAAAATATTCAACTCGAAGTCGCTAGAGAAATTCTTAGATCAAATAATGCGCACATAGCAAAAATCGCCCATGATGTCGGCTTTAAAGATGCCTCACATTTTACAAGGCTCTTTAAAAAAGCCTATGGTGATACTCCTATTTCATTGAAGTCAAAGAACAATCAAGCTGTCGAAATTCATGCGGAACCTGGCAGTCTTCGGTCGTCCCATCGCCACCGGGAACGTCATGGTGGTTGGCACTAGGTTTCGTGGACAATGGGTATCCATAGCAACGCTGAAGCGATTCTGACGAAAGCCGAGGTAGGATTCCCTGGTTTTGTCGTAGCGGGAAGCAATAGGCCGCCAGTTCTTTAGCTGTTTAACAGCCGCTCGACGAGATTTCGCCAGCGGCATATTTCGCGGTCGTGCGGGATGGGTTCGCGTCGGGTGCTATTGGCCGGGATGACGGCTTCGACTTCCGCCTTCGCCAGTTCCGCGCGGAAAACATCGGCGTCATAGCCTCTGTCGGCCAGCAGCGCCTCGATCATGCGGAACAGCGGGCCGAAGCCCTGGATGTCGTGGGCCCGCCGGTGTCAGGGCAAAGCCGAGTGGGCGGCCTTTGGCGTCGCACCGTGCGTGGAGTGGTGCTGAAGCCGCCATGCGAGATTTGCGAAGAAAAACTGGAGCGGGCGAAGGGATTCGAACCCTCGACCCCAACCTTGGCAAGGTTGTGCTCTACCCCTGAGCTACGCCCGCTCTGGCGGCCGGAGGATGTCCCTCTCGGCGGGTGAGGCGGGCAACTAGCAGCGGTTATTCACCTGGGCAAGGGAGAAATGGCCGTCGGCGCAAATTTCTTCATTCGCGGTCCCGCGCGGCGCTTGGGCGCTTTTCGGCTTGGCGCGGCGGGTTGGGCTGTTAGTCTGCGGCCTTCAACTTTTCCGGCGGGTCCGGGATCATCTTGGTCTGTGTTGCGTCATATGATCCGGGCCAGCAGCAGGAGGTGGAGCTTTGACGTCCGATAATCTGACACGCCGTGGCCTGTTGCAGGGAAGCGCCGCTGCGGCTGCGGCGCTTCCTTCGCTGGGCGAGGCGCGGGCTGCGCCGCGCCGCCAGCCGCCATCAAGCAAGGGAGAGCCCATGGCTGCCGTGGAATTGACCGTGAATGGCCGGGACGTGCATCTGCAGATCGATACGCGGACGACGCTGCTGGACGCGCTGCGCGAACATCTGCACCTGACCGGCACCAAGAAGGGCTGCGATCACGGCCAGTGCGGCGCGTGCACGGTCATTGTCGAAGGACGGCGGATCAACAGCTGCCTGACGCTGGCCGTCATGCACGAAGGGGATTCGATCACCACGATCGAAGGCCTGGGCACGCCGGAAAAGCTGCATCCGATGCAGCGCGCCTTCATCACCCATGATGGCTATCAATGCGGCTATTGCACGCCGGGGCAGATCTGTTCAGCGGTGGCCATGCTCGATGAACTGGATGCTGGCATCCCAAGCCATGTGACCGACGATCTCGAGAAGGTCGATTTGTCGGACGCGGAACTGCGGGAGCGGATGAGCGGCAATATCTGCCGCTGCGCCGCCTATCCCAACATCATCGCCGCCATTCGCGATGTCGCGGGGGAAAAGGCGTGAGACCGTTCAGCTATACCCGCGCCACCAGCCCTGAAGAAGCGGCAAAGGCTGCGGCCGCCACGCCGGGCGCACGCTTCATTGCCGGCGGCACCAATTTGCTCGACCTCATGAAGCTGCAGATCGAAACGCCTGCCCATCTGATCGATGTCAACCGCCTGGGCCTTGATCGTATCGAACGCACGGCGGAGGGCGGGCTGAAGATCGGCGCCCTGGTGCGCAATACGGATCTCGCGGCCGACAGGACGGTGCGCCGCGATTATGCGGTGTTGAGCCGCGCGCTGCTGGCCGGGGCATCGGGACAGTTGCGAAACAAGGCGACGACCGCGGGCAATCTGCTCCAGCGTACCCGCTGCCCCTATTTCTACGACACGCGCATGCCGTGCAACAAAAGGCGTCCGGGCAGCGGGTGCGGCGCATTGCAGGGGATCAACCGCAGCCTGGCGATCATCGGCACGAGCGACGCCTGCATTGCCCAGCACCCATCCGACATGGCGGTGGCGATGCGGCTGCTGGATGCGACGGTCGATACGGTGGGCGCGGATGGCGCGCGGCGGTCCATCCCGATTGCGGACTTCCACCTTTTGCCCGGCGATACCCCCAATGTGGAACATGCGTTGAAGCCCGGCGAACTGATTACATCGGTCACCTTGCCGCGACCGCTGGGCGGGGCCCATGTCTATCGCAAGGTGCGCGACCGCAGCTCCTACGCCTTCGCGCTGGTGTCGGTGGCGGCGGTGTTCGGCAAGGATGGCGCGGCGCGCTTCGCCTTTGGCGGTCTCGCGCCCAAGCCCTGGCGGGTCGCAGAGGCCGATGCGGCGGCATCTGCTGGCGCGGCGGCGGTGGCGGAGGCGGCGATGGCGGGCGCAAGGCCCACGACGCAAAACGCCTTCAAACAGGGCCTGACCGCCCGGACGCTCGCATCCATTTTCCGGCAGAAGGAGGCCCGGTCGTGAAGTTCGACACGCCTGCCACCAGCAATCCCATCGATCGCGGCCGCGTCGTCGGCCTTCCTCATGATCGCATCGACGGACCGGCGAAGGTCACTGGCACCGCGCCCTATGCCTATGAACGTCATGACGCAGCGCCCAATGCCGCCTATGGATGGATCGTGGGATCGGCCATCGCCAAGGGGCGGATCGGGGCCATGGACCTGCGCGCGGCGGAAGCTGCTCCGGGCGTGCTCGCCATCATCACGCATCAGAATGCGGGACAACTGGGCAAAGGCGACATGAACACCGCCCACTTGCTGGGCGGCCCGCAAATCGAACATTTTGAGCAGGCCGTCGCGGTGGTGATCGCCGACACGCTTGAAAATGCGCGCGATGCGGCGGGGCAGTTGCGCATCGACTATATCCCGGAACGGGGTCGTTTCGACCTGGCGGCTGAACGCAGCAAGGCGGCTGTGCCGAAAGGGGGGTTCGGTGGCGAGCCGGACAGCAAGGCGGGGGATTTCGAGGGCGCATTCGCCAAGGCCGCCGTTCGGATCGACCGACACTACACCACGCCGGACCAGAGCCATGCGATGCTGGAGCCGCATGCTACCACAGCGGCATGGAATGGCGACAAACTGACGCTCTGGACCTCCAACCAGATGGTCGCATGGGCTGTCGGGGAAATGGCCAAAACGCTGAAGATTCCGAAGGCCAATATCCGGGTCGTCGCGCCCTATATCGGCGGCGGCTTTGGCGCCAAGCTGTTCCTGCGGGCTGACGCGCTGCTCGCGGCGCTGGGCGCCCGGGCGGTGGGACGGCCGGTCAAGGTCGCGATCGCCCGGCCGCAGATACCCAATAACAGCACGCATCGTCCTGCGACCATCCAGCGCATTCGCCTGGGCGCTAGCCGCGATGGCATCATAGATGCGGTTGGCCACGAATCCTGGTCCGGCGACCTTCCCGGCGGCAGCCCTGAAATCGCGGCCCAGCAGACACGGCAACTATATCGTGGCGCGCACCGGATGACCACGCACCGCCTGACGACGCTCGACCTGCCCGAAGGCAACGCCATGCGCGCTCCGGGCGAAGCGGTGGGCATGCTCGCGCTGGAAATCGCGATGGATGAACTGGCGGAGGCTTGCGGGATCGATCCGGTCGAACTGCGCATCCGCAACGATGTGCAATATGATCCGGAGGCCGGACCGGAACGGCCTTTTTCAAGCCGCAAATTCGTCGAATGCCTGCGCGAAGGGGCGCAGCGTTTCGGCTGGGACCGGCGCAATCCCCGGCCGGGGCAGGTGCGCGACGGCCGCTGGCTGATCGGCATGGGGATGGCTGCTGCTTTTCGCGGCAATCTGGTCCTGGCTTCCGGCGCGCGGGTGGGCGTTGATATGCGCGGCCATGTGACAGTTGAAACCGACATGACCGATATCGGCACGGGCAGCTACACGATCATCGGCCAGACCGCCGCGGAAATGCTGGGCGTGCCGCTCGACGCCGTGACGGTGCGGCTGGGCGACAGCCGTTATCCTGTCTCGGCCGGCTCGGGCGGACAGTTCGGCGCGAACAGCTCGACCGCAGGCGTCTATGCCGCCTGCGTCGCGCTGCGCGCCAAACTCGCCGAAGCGGCCGGGTTTCCTGCCGATCAGGCGCTGTTCGAGGACGGGCTGGTGCGGCTTGGCAACCAGTCGAAGAAACTGGGCGCGATGGCGGGACGCGATGGTTTGTGGGCCGAGGACCGGATCGAGTTCGGGGATCTTACCCAACGCTATGCGCAGGCGACGTTCGGCGCGCATTTCTGCGAGGTGGGCGTGGATATCGACACGGCGGAAGTACGCATCTGCCGCATGGGCGGAGCCTTCGCCGCCGGGCGCATCCTCAATCCCAAATCGGCGCGCAGCCAGGTCATCGGCGCAATGACCATGGGCGTGGGCGCGGCATTGATGGAGGAATTGGCCGTCGACACCCGCTTCGGCTTCTTCGTCAATCATGACATGGCCGAATATATGGTGCCGGTGCATGCCGACATTCCCGAACAGGATGTGCTTTTCATCGAAGAGTTGGATGACAAAAGCTCGCCGATGAAGGCCAAGGGCGTGGGTGAACTGGGCATTTGCGGCGTCGGGGCGGCGGTGGCCAACGCCATCTACAATGCCACGGGGGTAAGGATCAGGGACTATCCGATCACCATCGACAAGATGCTGGCGGCAGTGGACGGTTCGGCGCTCGCCTGATTGCAGGCCTTCGCCAACGGCCCGTCATCTCATTGTCAGCATGACAGCGGACGATTAAGCGGGGGCGCATGAAAAAATGTGCGCCCCTGTTGTTTCCCGCCCTGCTGCCCTCGCTTGCAGCCGCCCAGCCCGCACTGAATGACGGGCCAGAGGCGCGCATTGTCATCACCGGCGCGGGTTTGCCCCTGCCGCCCGGCACGCCCGCCTACGGTTCGGTAGTCATCGAGCGTGAGCGGATCGTAAACAGTGCGTCCGGGCGACTGGAAAACATCCTCGGCGATGTCGCGGGCTTTCAGCAGTTCCGCCGGTCGGACAGCCGTTCGGCCAACCCCTCCGCGCAAGGGGCGACTCTGCGTGCGCTTGGCGGCAATGCGTCCAGCCGGACGCTGCTGCTGCTCGACGGCGTGCCGATGGCCGATCCCTTCTTTGGCTATATCCCGTTCAGCGCGCTGGCGCCCGATCGCCTGTCGGGCATCCGCGTGACGCGCGGCGGCGGGGCAGGGGCGTTCGGCGCGGGCGCTGTCGCCGGGACCATCGAACTGGCCAGCGCCACGCGCGATCAACTGCCGCTCGTCGCCGCCAGCGCGCTGTACGGCAGCCGCGACGCCAGCGAATTGTCCGCCAGCTTTTCTCCTGACCTTGGAAGCGGTTACGTCTCGCTGTCGGGCCGCTGGGACCGGGGCGACGGATTTCAAACGACGCCAGCCGATCAGCGCGTCGCCGCCACCGTGCCCGCTGCTTATGATGGCTGGTCGGCCAATCTGCGCGCTGTCGCACCCATTTCGGCCAATTCGGAAGTGCAGTTCCGCGCCACCCTGTTCCGGGACGAACGCACGCTGCGCTTTCGGGGCGCGGACAGCATGAGCGAAGGGCAGGACGCCAGCATCCGCTATGTGTCGCGCGGGCGCTGGCAAGTGGATGCGCTTGCCTATCTGCAGGCCCGCAACTTCACCAACATCGTGGTTTCCTCCACCCCGCCTTCCCGCAAGTCGCTCGACCAGCGCGCCACGCCGTCGACCGGCCTTGGCGGCAAGATCGAACTGCGCCCGCCGGTCGGCAGCGACCATGTGCTGCGGGTCGGTGCTGACGCCCGCTTCGCCAGCGGCGACATGTTTGAAAATGCCTATAATGCAGTCGATCCCGCTAATCCGGTGACCGCGCGCCGCCACGCCGGGGGCAGGCAACTGACGACCGGCTTCTTTGCCGAGGATGACTGGACGATCGGCCGGCTGGTGCTGACGGCGGGCGCAAGGGCCGACCGCTGGTCGATCAGCGACGGCTTCTTCCGCGCAGATGCAGCCATTTCGTCGGACAATCGCTTCCCCGACCGCAGCGGATGGGAATATTCCGGGCGGGCGGGGGCGCTCTACCGGATAGACGATGGCGTCGCGCTGCGCGCGGCGGCCTATACAGGTTTCCGCCTGCCGACCCTCAACGAACTATACCGGCCTTTCGTGATCGCGTCCCCCGCCTCAATGGTAACGACGCGGGCAAATCCGGCGCTGACCAATGAAAAGCTGAAAGGGGTTGAGGCAGGCATCGACCTTTCTCCCATCTCTGGAGTGACGCTGGCCGCGACCGCCTTTTACAACCGCCTGGATGGCGCGATCGGTAACGTGACGACCAGTTCATCGGTGGTGGGCGGACGCAGGATGATCGTGCGTGAAAGGCGGAATATCGACCGGATCGTCGCCAAGGGCATTGAACTGACCGCGTCCGCGCGAGCGAACGATTTCCAGTTGAGCGCATCCTATGCCTACAGCCACAGCAGCGTCCGTGCGCCGGTTGAGGATTTCGACGGCCTCACGCCTGCCCAAAGTCCCCGGCATGCCGCCAGCGCCACGCTGGCCTGGCAACCCGTCAGCGGGCCGATGCTGTCCACGACGCTGCGCTATGTGTCACGGCAATTTGAAGATGACCTGCAAACCGATGTTCTGCCCGAAGCGTTGACGGTCGATGCGGTGGCGCGCATTCCGCTCGCACGCGGCCTCACCTTTGTCGCGCGCGGCGAAAATCTGTTCGACGAAGAAGTGGTGACGCGCAACGCGGGAGGCTCGATGGATCTCGGCACGCCGCGAACCCTGTGGGTCGGCTTCGCCCTTGCGCGCTGAATTATGTGCTTCTTGCTCCACTTTAAAGAGGGCGCATGCGCCATTTGCTACAGCGGCGGCGACTATCCGTCCTGAGGCTGTGTGCGCGTATTTTCCGACGAACCCCTTTCGCAGGCTCTCCCGCGAGCAAGATTGACCGAATTTCGTTCGCCCAGCCCGGCGGAGCTGGCGATTCTTGCCAGTCTGGCAGGGCCGGTGCAGTCCGTGGCGCGCCATCGCACGATCCGGCGTGAAGGAGACCGCCCTCAATCGGTCTACATGCTGGTCGAAGGATGGGTGTTGAGCAGCATCACGCTTGCCGATGGCAGCCGCCAGATATTGAAGGTCCACCTGCCCGGAGACATACTCGGCGCGCCCAGCATCGCGCTGGATCGCGCGGCGGAGACGCTGACCGCGCTGACCCCGACGAGGCTGCGGACGATAGGCCTTTCAGCGCTTGGCGGCCTGTTTACGCGCGCTCCGCATCTGGCCGCGCTGCTGTTTCTTAGCGCCCAGCAGGAACGGGTGATCCTGATGGACCGGCTCTGTTCGATCGGGCGGACCTCGGCGGAATGCCGCCTGGCCGCCTTTCTCGTGCATCTCCACGATCGGCTGAAACTCATCACGCCTGACGTCGGCGCGCGGTTCGATCATCCGCTGACGCAGGAACAGATTGGCGACATCATCGGCCTGACCGCGGTCCATGTGAACCGGGTATTTCGTGCGTTGGAGGACAGGAAGCTGATCCTGCGTGAAGGCCACGGCATCGAACTGCTCGACATGGCCGCCTTGCGCAAGCTCAGCGGCGTTCCTGCAAGAACGCTGGCGCAGGACCTCAGCTGGCTACCCAAACCGCTCGACTGACGCGGCGGCCCGCCTTCATCTGTTGATCGGGAAGGGGGGAGGGGAAATGGTGCTGCCGGCGAGGATTGAACTCGCGACCTCAGCCTTACCAAGGATGCGCTCTACCACTGAGCTACGGCAGCACTTTCACCATCCGCAGGGCCTTTCGGCTTGCGGAGCCGGGCCTATGGCCGCGCGCGTCCGGCTTGTCAAGGCGGGTTGCGGCGGGCGGCGCAATTTGGCTATGGCGCGGGCATGACAAGCGGGCAGGATGATCGCAAGGCACGGCTGGCGCAGGCGCTGCGCGACAATCTGCGCCGCCGAAAGGCGCAGGCGCGTGAGAGCGTGAACGACCCCGCGCCTGCGGATCCAAAGCCCAGGCAGGACGATTAGACCATATTCACAGGGGCGCGCAGGCCGCCGTCAGCCATGCCAGCGCATCGCCCTCCAGTTGCGACCCCACTATCTCCACCACCTTCGCATGATAGGCGTCGATCCACGCCCGTTCATCGCCGGTGAGCAGGCCAACCGCGATAGCGTTGCGGTCGATCGGCGCAAAGGTCAGCGTCTCGAAGCCCAGCATCTCCCGCTCGGCCCCCGGCACCTCGCGCGGTTCGACCAGCACCAGATTTTCGATGCGGATGCCATATTCGCCGGTCTTGTAATAGCCCGGCTCGTTGGACAGGATCATGCCGGGTTGCAGCGGTTCGTCGCCGCCGCCAAAGGTCGCGATACGCTGCGGCCCTTCATGCACCGACAGGAAACTGCCGACGCCATGACCGGTGCCATGGGCGTAATCCAGCCCCTCGGCCCACAGGAACTGGCGCGCCAGCACATCAAGCTGGCTCCCTCGCGTGCCCGCCGGAAATTGCGTCCGGGCCAGCGCGATATTCCCTTTCAGCACCAGGCTGAAGCGGCGCTTCATCTCCTCGGTCGGCGTCCCGATGGCGATGGTGCGGGTGACGTCCGTCGTGCCATCGCGATACTGGCCGCCCGAATCGACCAGATAGAAGGAACCCGGCTCGATCCGCCGGTTGGTCTTTTCCTCGACCCGGTAATGCACCACCGCGCCATTGGGGCCTGCGCCGCTGATCGTGTCGAACGACAGATCCTCCAGCAGCCCGGTATCTCTGCGGAACGCCTCCAGCCGGGCAGCGGCGGTCAGTTCATCGATACCGCCCGCAGGCGCTTCGACTGCGATCCAATGCAGGAAGCGGGACAGGGCGGCCCCATCGCGCGCCTGCGCCGCCTTGTGCCCCGCGATTTCGACGGGGTTCTTGATCGCCTTGGGCAGGACGGCGGGATCGCGCAGCGGCAGCACTTTTGCGCCGCCCGCCTCCAACGCTTCGAAGATCGCCGCCACTGCCCGCTCCGGGTCCGCCGCCACCGTCTTTCCCGTAAAGCCCTTCAACGCTTCGGCAAAATCGACCCGTGGATGCACGCGGACGGCATTGCCCAGATGCTGCACGACCGTTTCGTCGATCTTTTCCGGCGCAACATACAGGTCCGCCGTCGCGTCGGCATGTACGATGGCATAGGCCAGCGCGACCGGCGTGCGCGCAACATCCTTGCCCCGGATGTTGAATGTCCAGGCAATGGAATCCAGTGCGGACAGCACTACCGCATCGGCCTTCCGCACCGTCAGCCAGTCGGCCATCGCCTGCCGTTTTTCCGCCGCGCTCTGCCCGGCATGGCGTTCCTCATGCACTACCAGCCGCGCGTCGCTGGGCGCGGGCCGGTCCGGCCAGACCGCATCGACGGGATTGCTATCCACCGCCACCAGCCGCGCCCCGCGTTCCGTCAGCGCTTCGCCAGCCGCCTTCACCCATGCGCGGGTGTGCAGCCACGGATCATAGCCGATCCGCCCACCTTCGGGCGCATGGGCGCCAAGCCAGGCCGCAACCGATGTCTGCGGCACGCTTTCATACCGCCAATGCGCGCCATCCACCTGCTCGCGCACCTGCAACGTGTAGCGCCCATCGACAAAGATCGCCGCTTCCTCCGGCAGCACCACCGCGCTGCCCGCCGACCCCTGAAACCCCGTCAGCCAGGCGAGGCGCTGGGCATAGGCGCCGACATATTCGCTCATATGCTCGTCGGTCAGCGGCACGACGAACCCATCCAATTGCACGCGCACCAGTTGGGCGCGCAGGGCGTTCAGACGGTCTTGATAGGTGGACATCGCAATTCCCTTGATACACAGCCCTTGCGCAAGGCGCTTCACCGCCAACATAAGCAGGCAAATGCGCTTATGCCAGCACATCACCCGATCGAGAATCTGGACTTTGAATGACCGCAAACAACACGCCTCCCTCCGCCGCCCGCCGTCCGCACAGCTTCACTCGCCACGGCATTACGGTGGACGATCCATGGGCGTGGCTGCGCGATCCTGGCTATCCTGAGGTCAAGGACAAGGATGTCCTGGCCTATCTGGAGGCGGAGAACGCCTTTTTCGAAAGCGCGATGCAGCCGCACAAGGCGCTGACCGACGGCCTGTTCGCGGAAATGAAGGGCCGCATCAAGGAAGACGACAGCTCCGTCCCGCAGAAGGATGGCGACTATGTCTACTGGCGCGCCTTCGAAACCGGCGCGCAATATCGCAAATGGTATCGCCGTCCCGTGGCTGGCGGGGACGATCAACTGATCCTCGATGAGCCGTCGCTGGCCGAGGGACATGACTATTTCCGCCTCGGCGCTTTGTCGGTAAGCCCCGATGGCCGCTATCTCGCCTACGCCATCGACAATGACGGGTCGGAACGGTTCGAGGCGCGGATCAAGGATCTGTTCACCGGCGAAATCCTGCCGGAGGTCATCCCCGACACCCTGTCGTCGCTGGTGTGGACCAGCGACAGCAAGGGGCTGCTCTATGGCGTCGCCAACGACCAGTGGCGCACCGACAATGCGCGGCTGCACTGGCTTGGGCAGCCGGTCGACAGCGATGTCGAGCTGTTCCACGAGGATGATGACGGCTTTCGCGTATCGGTGGGCCTCACCTCATCGGAAAAATGGATCGTGATCGCGACCGGCGATCATGTGACGACCGAAAGCTGGCTGCTGCCCGCCGACAATCCGCTGGCCGAGCCTTTGCTGATTTCCGCGCGCAAGCCCGGCCGCGAATATGATGTCGATGAGCATGAAGGCACGCTCTATATCCGCACCAACGACATCCACCCCAATTTCCGGTTGGTAAAGGCATCGCTGGCGGCGCCGGCGCAATGGGAGGAAGTGATCGCGCCGGACGCGCATTTCTACCTGACCGATTTCACCCTGTTCAAGGGCTTCTACGTCACCGAAGGGCGGCAGGACGGCCTCGACCAGATCGAGTTGCGCGATTACGCGACGCATTCGGCCAAGCGCCTGTCCTTCCCGGAGGCCAGCTATTCCGCATCGCTCGACGACAATCCCGAATATGATGTGACGAAACTGCGCATCGGCTATGAATCGATGGTCACGCCCGACACCATCTATGACTATGATCTGGCGACCGGCGAGATGGAAGTGCTCAAGGTTCAGGAAATCCCTTCGGGCTATGACGCGACCCGTTACGCGACCGAACGGCTGATGGTGCCCGCGCGCGACGGCACGCCGATCCCGGTGTCGATCGTCTACCCGAAGGATTTGCCCCGCGACGGCAGCGCGCCACTGCACCTCTATGGCTATGGCGCTTACGGCATCGCGATGGAGCCGGGCTTTTCGACTGGCCGCCTGTCCTTGCTGGATCGTGGCTTCGCCTTCGCCCTCGCCCATATTCGCGGCGGCGATGATCTTGGCCAGCAATGGTATCTGGACGGCAAGCTCGACAAGCGCAGCAACACGTTCAACGATTTCGTCGATGTGGCGAAGGGCCTGATCGAGCGCGGCTACACATCGAAAGGCCGGATCAGCATTTCCGGCGGATCGGCGGGCGGCGAGCTGATGGGGGCCGTCATTAACAGCGATCCCGACCTGTGGGGCGCGGTAGTGGCGCATGTGCCCTTCGTCGATGTGCTGAACACCATGCTGGACGAAACGCTGCCGCTGACGCCGGGCGAATGGCCCGAATGGGGCAATCCGATAGAGGACAAGGCGGCGTTCGAGACGATCCTGTCCTACGATCCCTACTGCAATGTGAAGGCGCAATCCTATCCGCCGCTGCTGGTGACGGCTGGCCTTAACGATCCGCGCGTCACCTATTGGGAACCGGCCAAATGGGTGGCTAAGCTGCGTTCGGCCAAGACCGACGACAACATCCTGCTGCTCAAGACCAATATGGGCGCGGGCCATGGCGGCAAGTCGGGCCGCTTTGAAAGCCTGCAGGAAACCGCGGAGGAATTTGCCTTCATCCTCTGGCAGATGGGCGTGGCGGAGTGAGCATGTCTCACTCTCCCACGCTCGCCCTGAGCCTGTCGAAGCGCGCTTTGCCGATACAGGGGAAGTGCTTCGACAAGCTCAGCCCAAACGGAAACGAGTAATGTCCTCCACCTACACCACGCACATCACCGCAGGCCCCGAGCATATCGACATATTGGGCCATGTGAACAACGCGGTCTGGGTGCAGTGGATGGAGCAGGTCGCGACCGAACATTGGACGCGTGACGCAGCGCCGGAACATCTCGATGCCTATATCTGGGTCGTGACCCGGCATGAAATCGACTATCGCGGCAATGTGAAGCAGGGCGAAACCGTTACCGCGCGCAGCTGGATTCCGCAAGGTCCGCGTGGCGCGCGTTTCGACCGGCACATGGAATTTATCGGCCCCGATGGAAAGGTGAAGGTCGCGGCCAAATCCACCTGGGCTATCATCGACAAGGAAACGGGCCGCATCCTGCGCGTGCCCCCGGATGTCGCCGCGCCATTTCTGGCCGACTGACAGATAGTTGGCTTCCCTCCGGCCACTACGCATGCGGAACCTGGCCGTTGAAGGCACGTTACCCCGCTCTCAACAATGACAGGAGAGCATATGCGTAAATTTGGCTTTTCCATGAGCGTCATCGCCGCCGCTTCCGCGCTGTTCATCGCCAGCGGTCCGGCGTTCGCAGGTGACGAAGAACGCGCGCTCAAGGCCATCGCACAAGCGCAGGGCAAGATCGACGCCGCAACCAAGCTGACGACCGGGCAGGTCGATCCGGCCGTTCTCGCCCAGGCTCAGGCCTCGCTCCGTCTCGCGCAGGAAAAGCTCAAGAGCGGCAAGGAACAGGACGCCATCACCGCCGCCGTCGAAGCGCAGGGCTTTGCCGACACCGCCATCGGCCAGAGCCAGGCGAACGCGCAAACCGACGCGCAGGTTCAGGCATCGACCGCCGCCGCCGCGCAGCAGGACGCCGCCGCCGCCAACCTGCGCGCTGACGCGGCTGCCCGCGCCGCTGCTTCTGCCGCAGCCGATGCGCGCGCCGCCCGCGCCTCGGTCGTCGAAAAGACGACGACCACCACCGTCACCAGTCGCTGACATAAAGGGGCGGCTCCCCTTTGCAGGAGCCGCCTCCCGGTCAGAAGATGCCGACCGCGCCTTGCGCCCAGACGATCATGACGAACAGCAGCAAACCGCCGCCCAGCAGAACGCGCCATCGCCGGTCCTGAATGAAGCGCGCCGCCAGTTGATACCCGCCGACCGCGCCGCCCAGCAGCCCGGCCGCCACCGCAAAGTCGAATCCGGTCCAGCGCACCTCGTCCGTGAATCGCATCGCGACAAGCGGGGTCAGCAGGATCAGCGCGATCATTATCCATGGCGCCACCCGCCAGATTCGCCTGCCCATGCTGTCCATCATCTGTCCTTCAATGCACGGACGTCGCGGGTTCAGCCCCATCATAGTCCAGAATGTCAGGATCGGCGCCGCCCTCGGTTCGCTCCGATGCCTGGCGCGTCCACATGACGGCATATAGGCCGTCCGCCTGAACCAGGTCCGAATGGCGTCCGCGCTCCACGATCCTGCCCTGATCCAGCACGATGATCTCGTCAGCATCCACCACGGTAGACAGGCGGTGCGCGACGACCAGCGTCGTCCTCTTGCGCGATATGTCGCGCAGCACGGTCTGGATCTCGGTCTCTGTCCGGCTGTCGAGCGCGCTCGTCGCCTCGTCCAGCACCAGTACCGGCGGATCTTTCAATAGTGTCCGGGCGATCGCCACGCGCTGCTTCTCGCCGCCTGACAGCTTCAACCCGCGCTCGCCTACCCGCGTGTCATAGCCCTGCGGCAGGCGCATGATGAAATCATGGATGGACGCGGCGCGCGCGGCCTGCTCGATTTCGGCCTGGCTGGCGTCTGCCCGTCCATAGCCGATATTATAGCCGACCGTGTCGTTGAACAGCACCATGTCCTGCGGCACGATCCCGATGGCGGCGCGCAGCGACGCCTGGGTCACGCGCGCAATGTCCTGCCCGTCGATCAGGATGCGCCCCGCCTGAATGTCGTAGAATCGGAACAGCGTTCGCGCGATGGTGGACTTGCCCGCGCCCGACGGCCCCACAATCGCCAGCGTCTTGCCGGCTGGCACCGTGAAGCTCACATCATGCAGAATCTCGCGGTCGGGGTCGTAGCCAAAGCGCACATGCTCGAAACGCACCTCGCCGCCACGCGGCTGGAGCATGGGCGCGTCGGGCACATCGCTGATCTCGGCCGGCGTATCGATCAGCTTGTACATCGCCTCCATGTCGATGACGCCCTGCCGGATCGTGCGATAGACCATGCCCAGCAGGTCGAGCGGGCGAAACAGCTGGGCCAGCAGGGTATTCACCAGCACTACGTCGCCGGTGGTGAAGATGCCCCGGCTCCAACCCCACACGGTATAGCCCATGGCCCCGGCCATCATCAGGTTCGTGATCAGCGACTGGCCGACATTCAGCCAGGCCAGGCTGTTTTCCGATTTCACCGCCGCTTCGGCATAGCGGCGCATCGCATTGCCATAGCGCGCGGCCTCGCGCTCCTCCGCGCCGAAATATTTGACCGTCTCGAAATTCAGCAGGCTGTCGACGGCGTGGGCGACGGCATTGGTGTCCATGTCCACCATGTCGCGCCGCAACTGATTGCGCCATTCGGTGATGGTGCGCGTGAACCAGATATACAGGGCGACCATCGCCAGCGTCGCCGCAACCAGCTCCGCCCCGAACTTCACGAAAAAGATGACGCACACCGCCGCCAGTTCCAGCACCGTTGGCGCGATGTTGAACAGCAGGAAATACAGCATCGTGTCGATGCTCTTGGTCCCGCGCTCCACGATCTTGGTGACAGCCCCGGTCCGCCGGTCGAGGTGAAAGCGCAGCGACAGCCGGTGCAGATGGACGAACACGTCGTCCGACAATCGCCGCCCGGCTTCCTGCCCGACCCGTTCGAACACGGCGTTGCGCAGATTGTCGAACAGCACGCTGCCAAAACGCGCGCCCGCATAGGCGACGACCAGCGCGATGGCGAGGCCGGCGGCAGGCTCCAGCCCCGGCGTCATGCGATCAATCGCGCCCTTATAGGCGAACGGCATGGCCAGGCTGATGACCTTGGCCATCACCACCAGGATCATGGCGATAGCCACGCGCCGCCGCAGCGCGGGGGCGTCAGCAGGCCACAGATAGGGCAGAAACCGCCTTAAAGTCGCCCAGACAGGCGGAAGGGGTGTGTCGTCGGGGGTGGATGGCGGCATGCGCGCTATGTAGGCGAATGCCGCCGATCTTATAAGCCCCTCCCTTTCAAGGGAGAGGGAAGGCGTGGGGGCGAGAGCAGCAAGCGCGCCCCCACAGGCCAATCCGGATCAGTCGCGCAGCAGTTCGTTGATCCCGGTCTTGGACCGCGTCTGTGCGTCCACGCGCTTCACGATCACCGCGCAATAGAGGCTCGGTCCCGGCGTGCCGTCGGGCAGCGGCTTGCCGGGCAGGCTGCCGGGCACGACCACCGAATAGGGCGGCACTTCGCCCATGAAGACCTCGCCAGTGGCGCGATCGACGATCTTGGTCGACTGGCCGATGAACACGCCCATCGACAGCACCGATCCCTTGCCGATGCGCACGCCCTCGACCACTTCGGACCGCGCGCCGATGAAACAATCGTCCTCGATGATGACGGGATCGGCCTGCAACGGTTCCAGCACGCCGCCAATACCGACGCCGCCCGACAGGTGAACATTCTTGCCGATCTGCGCGCAACTGCCCACCGTCACCCAGGTATCGACCATCGTGCCTTCATCGACGAAAGCGCCGATGTTGACGAAGCTGGGCATCAGGATGACGTTCTTCGCAATGTGCGACCCGGCGCGGGCGAAGCTGCCCGGCACCGCACGGAAACCGGCGGCGCGGAAAGCCGCTTCGTCCCAGCCGGCGAACTTGCTCGGCACCTTGTCCCACCAATGGCCCGCGCCCGGTCCATTGTCGATCATGACATTGTCATTGAGGCGAAACGACAGCAGCACCGCCTTTTTCGCCCACTGATTGACCTGCCAGCCGCCGCTTGCGGGTTCCGCAACGCGCAGTTCGCCCTTGTCCAGCATGGCCAGCGCCTTGTCCACGGCCTGGCGCACTTCGCCCTGGGTGGACACGCTCACATTGGCCCGGTCTTCCCAGGCGGCGTCGATGGTGGCGATCAGATCTTGGCTCATGGCTTTTCCCCAATGATGTCGGCCAGGAATGGCGTCAGATGGTCGGTTTCGAAATCGATAAAATCTGGGTGATGCTCGTGATTGCCCGCTTCTGACCCGTTGTTCACCCAGATGGTGGACATGCCGATCGCCTTGGCGGGCTTCAGGTTGCGCGCCATATCCTCGAAAAAGGCGGCGCGCGTTGGATCGACGCCATGCACGCGGCACAGCTCCGCATAGCCTGACGGATCGGGCTTGGGCACATATTGGCAGGCATGGATGTCGTGGATCAGCTCGAACGCGCCCGCAAGGCCCAGCTTGTCCAGCACGCGCCCCGCATAAGCCGCATCGCCATTGGTGAAGATCAGCCGCCGCCCCGGCAGCGCGGCGATATGGGCATTGAGCGCCTCATCGACCTCCAGCCGGTCCATCGAGATATCATGGACATAGTCGAGGAATTCGCGCGGCTCGATGTCATGATGGCGCATCAGCCCGGACAGCGTCGTCCCATGCTCCATGAAATAGCGTTTCTGCGTCTCTCGCGCGACATGCGGGTCGCAGCCCAGCAGGGCCTGGACGAACTCCCCCATCTTGACGTCGATCAGGGCGAACAGGTCCGCCTTCGCCGGGTACAGCGTATTGTCCAGATCGAAGATCCAGCAATCGACATGGGCAAGCTCTGCGCGCATGGCCGCGCCCTAATAGCGTGCGACGAGTAGGGCAAGGGAATGCCTGCCAAGACTCTACCGCGAAGCGATCTAAATCTCCTTCTCTGCGTCCTCTGCGCCTCTGCGCGCAAAAATTGTTCGCGCAGAGGCGCAGAGGACGCAGAGATTCATAAAGAGGCTGCACCGCTACGTTCAGCTACATCCAGGCGTCTCGATATCCTCATAAAAGGCCTGCACCGCCGCCCAGGCTTCCTCGGCCGTCTCGACCCAGGTCAGCAGGTTCAGGTCCGAAGGCGAAATCACGCCCTCATCGGCAAGCGCCTTGAAATCCACTACCCGGTTCCAGAATTCCCGCCCGAACAGCAGAACCGGAATGGGCTTCATCTTGCCCGTCTGGATCAGCGTCAGCAGCTCGAACATCTCGTCGAACGTGCCGAACCCGCCCGGAAACACCGCCAATGCGCGCGCGCGCAACAGGAAGTGCATCTTGCGCAGCGCGAAATAGTGGAACTGAAAGCTCAATTCCGGCGTCACGAAGCGGTTGGGCGCCTGTTCATGCGGCAGCACGATGTTCATGCCGATGGTCTGCGCGCCCACATCCGCCGCGCCGCGATTGGCCGCTTCCATGATCGATGGCCCGCCGCCGGAGCAGACGACGAAATGGCGGCATCCCGCTTCGTTTACCGGATATTGCGCCGCGATCCGGGCCAGCTTGCGCGCCTCTTCATAATAGCGCGCCTTTTTCGCCAGATTTTCGGCGACCCGCCGCTGCTCGGGCGTGGTGGCGGCGTCGATCCGCGCCTGCGCCTGCTCGGGCTCTGGAATGCGCGCCGATCCGTAAAAGACGAAGGTGGAATCGATCCGCGCCTCGTCCATCAGCAGCTGGGGTTTCAGCAACTCCAGCTGGAACCGCACGGGCCGCAGATCCTCGCGCAGCAGGAACTCTGTGTCCTGAAAGGCGAGGCGGTAAGCCGTGCTGCTCGTCTGCGGGGTGTCGACCGCCCTGCGGGCGTCGTCGGCTTCCTGCCGGGCGGGGCGGAATTTGCGTTCTTCGATTTCTTTTCTTGTCATTACAGCCAACTTAGGGCGGGACGCGTCAAAACCCAAGGGCGCCTAGCGGCAAAAACCGCCAGACCCGCCCATGTCGAAATGAAAATGGTCGCGATGCGCGGCATTATAGTCAGGGCTCAGGACGGTTCGGAACCGCTTGCACGCGCTGGCCCGAACGATCTCCAGGAACTGCCGGGTCTGGCGGTCGCCATTCCACCCCTGCTCGATCGTGATCCGCCGCCCGTCCGACAGGACGAATGCGGATACGTCCACCGCATTGCTGAGCGCATGTTCGGACAGCTTGCCGCTGCCCGCGATCGGGCGGCAATTATAGGTGCCGAACGTCTCGATCTTCTCGATCTCCGCGCCCAGGATCAGCCGCGCCGCAGGCTGTACGCCATATCGCGTCCATGCCGCGAAGTTGGCCGCCAGATTGCATGTCATCGCCCCCAAATTGGTCGCGGGCACGCCGATGTCGAGCAGCTTGACGCTGCCTCTCGCGCTGCATCCGCCGCCGAAATTCTGATCGGGCAGGGGGGTGAAGAGGACGGATTGCGATTGCAGCTTCACCAGGCATTGCCGCAATTCCATGGACGGCTGCGCAAAGGAACCCTTGTTTTTGATCGGCTTGGACGGGCGCTCCACCCGCCCGCGCGGCACCAGATCGCCGCCACAGGACGCCAGCGCGAAACTCAGCGCCAGCAAACCCGCCCGCCCCAAACCGCGCACCGCCACTTTTCCCCAAGCCCGCTCTTTCATGATCAGCCATTTACCACGGCTCGCCGCTTTTTGGGTTAACGGGGGCAACGGTTCGTCGCATCCAGACATTCGGCTTGACTCTGGTCGAGCGATCTTTAGAGCGACCGCCGGGCCACGCGGTCCCAACGCCGCGCGTGCTCTCTGCAAGGAGAAGCATTACATGACTGAAGTTACTGCCGCCGACGCCACTCTTGCGCCCATCGCGGCCAAGCCCGCTACCAAGCCGGCCCGCCCCTTCTTTTCTTCCGGTCCCTGCGCCAAGCCTCCGGGCTGGAGCGCCGCTGCGCTCGCTTGCGATTCGCTGGGCCGCTCGCACCGTTCGAAAATCGGCAAGAACCGCCTCGCTTACTGCATCGACCTGATGCGCGAGCTGCTGAACCTGCCCGACACCCATCGCATCGGCATCGTGCCCGGTTCCGACACCGGCGCTTTTGAAATGGCGATGTGGACTATGCTGGGCGCCCGCCCGGTGACGACGCTGGCCTGGGAAAGCTTCGGCGAAGGCTGGGTGACGGACGCCGCCAAGCAGCTGAAGCTCGATCCCACCGTCATTCGCGCCGACTATGGCCAGTTGCCCGACCTTTCCACCGTCGATTTTTCGACCGACGTGCTGTTCACCTGGAACGGCACCACGTCGGGCGTGCGCGTGCCCAATGCGGACTGGATTCCGGCGGACCGCGAAGGGCTGACCTTCGCCGACGCCACCAGCGCGGTGTTCGCTTATCCGATCGATTGGGCCAAGATCGACGTCGCCACCTTCTCTTGGCAGAAGGTGCTGGGCGGAGAGGGCGGTCATGGCGTGCTGATCCTCGGCCCGCGCGCCGTCGAACGGCTCGAAACCTACACCCCCGCCTGGCCGCTGCCCAAGGTGTTCCGCCTCGTGTCGAAGGGCAAGCTCGCCGAGGGCGTGTTCAAGGGCGAAACGATCAACACCCCCTCCATGCTGGCGGTCGAGGACGCGATCTTCGCGCTCGAATGGGGCAAGTCGGTCGGCGGCGCTCAGGGCCTTATCGCTCGCAGCAACGCCAACGCGGCGGCGCTCGACAAGCTGGTTCAGGAACGCGACTGGCTCGGCCATCTCGCCGCCGATCCGGCGACTCGCTCGACCACCAGCGTCTGCCTGACGGTCGAGGGCGCGGATGAAGCCTTTATCAAGAGCTTCGCGGCCCTGCTGGAAAAGGAAGGCGCTGCCTTTGACGTCGCTGGTTATCGCGACGCCCCGGCTGGCCTGCGCATCTGGTGCGGCGCAACCGTGGACACCGCCGATATCCAGGCGCTCGGTCCCTGGCTCGACTGGGCCTACGCCACCGCCAAGGCTGGCTGACCCTTACCCCATTCACGTCACCCCGGCCTCGAGCCGGGGTCCCGCTTCTTCTTTCGTCTGCCCGCTGAGAGAGCGGGACCCCGGGTCAAGCCCGGGGTGACGGCAAAATCAGGACAAAATCCATGCCCAAGGTACTTATTTCCGACAAAATGGACCCCCGCGCTGCAGCGATCTTCCGTGATCGTGGCGTGGAAGTCGACGAAATCACCGGCAAGACCCCGGAAGAGCTAAAGGCGATCATCGGCCAATATGACGGCCTCGCCATCCGCAGCGCGACCAAGGTGACCAAGGAAATCCTGGACGCCGCGACCAATTTGAAGGTCATTGGCCGCGCTGGCATCGGCGTCGACAATGTCGACATTCCCGCCGCTTCGGCCAAGGGCGTGGTCGTTATGAACACTCCGTTCGGCAACTCCATCACCACCGCCGAACATGCCATCGCGCTGATGTTCGCGCTCGCCCGCCAGCTGCCCGAAGCCAACGCCCAGACCCAGCAGGGCCTGTGGCCCAAGAACGGCTTCATGGGCGTGGAAGTCACCGGCAAGACGCTGGGCCTGATCGGCGCGGGCAATATCGGCTCGATCGTCGCCAGCCGCGCGCTCGGCCTGAAGATGAAGGTCGTCGCCTTCGATCCCTTCCTCACCCCTGAACGCGCTGTCGAAATGGGCGTGGAAAAGGCTGACCTGGACACGCTGCTGGCAAAGGCGGACTTCATCACGCTGCACACGCCGCTGACCGACCAGACCCGCAACATCCTGAGCAAGGAAAACCTCGCCAAGACCAAAAAGGGCGTGCGCATCATAAACTGCGCGCGTGGCGGTCTGGTCGATGAAGCCGCTCTCAAGGAAGCGATGGATTCGGGCCATGTCGCTGGCGCGGCGCTCGACGTGTTCGTGCAGGAACCGGCCAAGGAATCGCCGCTGTTCGGTACGCCGGGCTTCATCTGCACCCCGCATCTGGGCGCATCGACCGACGAAGCGCAGGTGAACGTCGCGCTTCAGGTCGCCGAACAGCTCAGCGACTATCTGCTCGACGGCGGCATCACCAATGCGCTGAACGTGCCGTCGCTGTCGGCGGAGGAAGCGCCCAAGCTCAAGCCCTACATGGCGCTGGCCGAGGAATTGGGCAGCCTGGTGGGTCAGCTTGAAGGCGACCATGTGCAGGGCGTCTCGGTAGAGGTCGAAGGCCATGCCGCCGAACTCAACCAGAAGCCGATCACCGCTGCGGTGCTCGCTGGCCTGATGCGCGTCTATTCGGACACGGTGAACATGGTCAACGCGCCCTTCCTGGCGAAGGAACGCGGCCTTGACGTGCGCGAAGTGCGTCACGACCGCGAAGGCGACTATCAGACGCTCGTCCGCGTCACGGTAAAGACCGAGAGCGGCGACAAGTCGGTGGCCGGCACGCTGTTCGGCCATGGCAGCCCGCGTCTGGTCGAACTGTTCGGCATCAAGGTCGAAGCCGACCTCGAAGGGCATATGCTCTACATCGTCAATCAGGACGCGCCCGGCTTCATCGGCCGCCTCGGCTCGACGCTGGGCGAAGCGAATGTCAACATCGGCACCTTCCACCTCGGCCGCCGCAACCAGGGCGGCGAAGCCGTCCTGCTGCTCTCGGTCGATGGCGCCGTGAATGACGATGTGCTGAAAGCGATCTGCAACCTTGCGGGCGTCAAGACGGTGAAGCTTCTGAAGTTCGCGTAAGGCCCTAAAAGCCCTCCCCCCACTGGGGGGAGGGTTTGGGAGAGGGGGAAGCAATCGTGCGCCTTGATCCAAAGCTCAAGGAACGCGCGCGATCAATGCGCGCCAATCCCACCCCCGCCGAACAAAAACTCTGGCTCGCCCTCCGAGCCAATCGCTTCGAAAACCAGCAATTCACCCGTCAGTCGATCATCGCGCCTTATATCGTGGATTTCGCCTCCAAGGCCGCGAAACTCATCATAGAGATCGACGGGGATACACATTCCGCCAAAGATCGCTATGACGCGCGACGTACAGAGTTTCTGGAATCGCTAGGATATCGCGTGCTTCGTTTCGGCAACCCCGATGTGATGGGAAATATTGAGGGCATCTTGAGTGTGATAGCGCAGGCGTTGCGCCATTCCCCCTCTCCCCAGCCCTCCCCCCTAGGGGGGAGGGAGCAGGACTGATGACCATGATCCCCCCCGGCCTCCTTCCCGAAGGGCTATCCGACCGCCTGCCGCCGCAGGCCGAAGCCTCCGCGCGTCTGGCGCGCCGCGTGCTCGATACGGTCGCGGCGCACGGCTATGAGCGCGTCATGCCGCCGCTCGCGGAATTTGAGGACACGCTGGTCGGCCGCCTCAAATCCATGCGCGCGCAGGATCTCGTCCGCGCCGTCGATCCGGTCTCGCAGCGCAGCCTTGCGCTCCGCCCCGACGTGACGGCGCAGGTGGGCCGCATAGCCGCCACCCGCCTTGCCAGCGCCCCGCGTCCGCTGCGCCTGTCCTATGCAGGCCCGGTTATCCGCCTGCGCGCGAACCAGCTGCGCCCCGAGCGGGAGCGTCTGCAGGTCGGCGCTGAACTGATCGGCAGCGACAGCACCGCGGCCGCCGTCGAAATCGTCAATGTCGCGATAGAGGCGCTGCAGGCTGCTGGCGTCACCGGCCTGACCATCGACTTCACGCTCCCCGACCTGATCGACAGTCTCGCCGCAGGGCCGCTTCCCTTGGCGCTATCCGAGATTGAGGCCGTCCGCGCCGAACTGGATGGCAAGGATGCCGGCGCGCTTGCCGCGATCAGCCCCGCCGCCGCGGCCTATCTCCCGCTGATGGAGGCGACCGGCCCCTTCCACCCCGCCATGGAAAAGCTGGAAGCGCTGAACGCCCAACTGGGCGGCGCGATCGACAGCCGAATCGCAGGCCTGCGCGCCATCGCCAAGCCGATCGGCTGGGACATCACGCTGACGCTCGATCCCACCGAGCGGCACGGTTTTGAATATCAGAACTGGTTCGGCTTCTCGATCTTCGCGGATGGCTTCATCGGTGAAATCGGCCGGGGGGCAGCTACGCCATCACCCGCGCGGATGGTTCGGATGAACCCGCCATGGGCTTTTCCCTCTATCCCGACCCGCTGATCGACGCGGGCTTCGGCATGGAAAGCCCTCGCCGCCTGTTCCTGCCGCTTCACCATGACGAAAGTCGCGCCGCGCAACTTCGCGGGGAAGGCTGGCACACCGTCGCCGCGCTCACGCCGCAGGAAAATGGCGAGGCGCTGCGCTGCACGCATTGGCTGGACGGCGACAGCCCACGCGCCTACTAGACTTGACGCATAGGGGGGCGTGCGGCTAACGCGCGCCCCGCATCGGGCGAATGCGCCCATTGATCCCACCGGCATGCCGAGTCCCGTCGAAGGGCATGGCCGGTCCGCGCGGCGGGCGGAGGACTGTATCTGTGGCAAATGTTACCGTGATCGGCGCTCAGTGGGGCGACGAAGGCAAGGGCAAGATCGTCGACTGGCTGTCGGAACGCGCCGACGTCGTCGCTCGCTTCCAGGGTGGCCATAATGCCGGGCACACGCTGGTCGTGGGCGAAAAGGTCTACAAGCTCTCGCTGCTTCCCTCGGGCATCGTGCGCGGCACGCTGTCGGTCATCGGCAATGGCGTCGTCCTCGACCCCTGGCACTTCCGCGATGAAGTCGCCAAGCTCAAGGGGCAGGGGGTCGAGATCAATCCCGACAATCTCCAGATCGCAGAAACCTGCCCCCTCATCCTCCCCTTCCACCGCGACCTCGACGGCTTGCGCGAGGACGCATCGGGCGCGGGCAAGATCGGCACCACCCGCCGTGGCATTGGCCCGGCTTATGAGGACAAGGTTGGCCGCCGCGCCATCCGCGTCTGCGACCTCGCCCATCTCGACGATCTCGGCCCGCAGCTTGACCGCCTGACCGCACATCACGACGCCCTGCGCGCGGGCTTCAACGAAGCCCCGATCGACCGCGACGCCCTGATGGCGGAACTGCGCGACATCGCCAGCTTCATTCTGCCCTTCGTCAAGCCCGTCTGGCTCACGCTCAACAAGGCGAAGTCGGAGGGTAAACGCATCCTGTTCGAAGGTGCGCAGGGCACGCTGCTCGACATCGACCACGGCACCTATCCCTTCGTCACCTCGTCCAACACGGTCGCGGGCACGGCGGCGAGCGGCACCGGCCTCGGACCCAGTGGCGCAGGCTTCGTCCTCGCCATCGTCAAGGCCTACACCACGCGCGTCGGCTCCGGTCCCTTCCCGACCGAGCAGGAAAATGACGTCGGCCAGCGCCTTGGCGAACGCGGCCATGAATTTGGCACCGTGACTGGCCGCAAGCGCCGCTGCGGCTGGTTCGACGCCGTGCTGGTGCGCCAGTCGGTCGCGGTTTCCGGGGTCACCGGCATTGCGCTCACCAAGCTCGACGTTCTCGACGGCTTCGACACGCTGAAAATCTGCGTCGGATACAAGATCGGCGACCAGAGCTTCGACTATCTCCCCGCCCACGCCCAGGACCAGGCTAAGGCCGTGCCCGTCTACGAAGACATCGAGGGCTGGCAGGACACCACGGCGGGCGCGCGCAGCTGGGCCGACCTGCCGGCACAGGCGATCAAATATATTCGCCGCATCGAGGAACTGATCGGCTGCCCGGTTACGCTCGTCTCCACCAGCCCCGAGCGCGAGGACACCATCCTCGTGCGCGATCCCTTCGCGGATTGATCGCGATGGCCGGCGACCGCTTTGAGCGTCACAAGCAACCCTGGACTCAGGACGAGATCCAGAAGCTGCATACGCTCGCCAAGAAGGGCATGGCGCTGAAAGCGATCGCCAAGGCGCTGACCCGCAGCGAGGAATCGGTGAAAACCCGCGCCAAGCAGGACGGGCTTTCCATCGCCAAGCTGCGCTAGAGCCTCATCCCCCATGCGTCATGCCAGCGCAAGCTGGCATCTCATGCCCGAAGCTGTGCCCTTTGACCTGAGATGCCAGCGTCCGCTGGCATGACCGACTAGCGGGGGCTGGACGCCTGCCCTTCCCGATGCGACAATCCTTTGAACAGCAAGGGAGCCTGCCATGTCCCTCGACATACTCATCCTCTACGGCTCCTATCGCCGGGGCCGCATGGGCATCCGCCTTGCGGACTATCTCGTCACTGGCCTCAAGAATCTTGGTCACAAGGCCGAACTGGTCGATGCGATGGCGGTCGATCTGCCCATGCTCGACCAGCGTTACAGCGACTATTCGCCCGGAGAAGCGCCCGCCGCTATGGCCGCGCTGGCCGAACGCCTGACCGCCGCGGACGCCTTCGTCTTTGTCGCGGGCGAATATAATCGCGGGGTGCAGCCGGGCCTTAAAAATCTGGTCGATCATTATCTCAAGGAGTTCGACCGCCGCCCTGCCGCCATCGCCAGCTATTCGGCGGGCCGCTATGCCGGGGTGAACAGCCAAGCCAGCTGGACGGTGACGCTTTCCGCCATGGGCATGACCGTCGTTCCAGAGCGGCTGAGCGTCGGCCAGATCGGCCAGACGCTGGACGAACAGGGCAGGCCGCAGGGTGATGGTGGCGCGGCGCTCGATCGGGGCTTTGCGGGTTTTGCCAAAAACCTCATCTGGTGGGCGGAAGCGGCCAAGGCGGCGCGCTGATCCCCGCCGCATGCGAAGGGGCAGGGGGCCTCAGGCGACGGCCTCCTCCTGCTCCTCCTCCTCTCCCGCCGAAATCACGGTCGCAGCCACCAGGTCGCCGGTGACGTTCAGCGTCGTGCGGCACATGTCCAGGAAGCGATCGACCCCCAGCACCAGTCCAATGCCTTCGGGCGGCACGCCGACCATCCCCAGGATCATCGCGACCACCGGCAGCGACCCCGCCGGAACCCCCGCCGTGCCCACACCACCCAATATGCACACCAGCATGACCGTGATCTGCTGCGCCCAATCCAGCTCTATGCCGAAAAACTGCGCGAGGAAGAGGACGGTTATGCCCTCGAACATCGCCGTTCCGTTCTGATTGGCGGTGGCCCCGATGGTCAGCACGAATCGCGAAATGCGACGGGGCAGGTGCAATCGTTCTTCGGCCACCATGATCGCGGTTGGCAGCGTGGCGTTTGACGACGCCGTGGCGAAGGCCATGACTATCGCTTCCTGTGCGCTGGCGAAGAAACGCAGCGGCGATCGCCGCGCGATCAGGGCGAGCAGCAGCGAATAGACGCCGAACATCTGCAGCCCCAGCGCCAGCAGCACCACGCCGGCATAGGCCGACAGCCGCTCCAGCAATTCCCACCCGAACTGCGCGGCCAGGTTGAACATGAAGCAGGCGATGGCGATCGGGGCGATGCGGATGACCAGCCCCATCAGCCGCATGGTCACCTCGAACAGCCCTTCGACAGCCGTCAGCAGCACGCGCGTCCGTTCGGTGGGGACCAGCACCATGCCGATGCCGAAGAACAGCGCAAAGACCATGACGGCCAGAATGTCATTATTCGCCATCGCCCGGACGATGTTGTCCGGCACCATCGCCAGCAGCGCGTCCACGCCCTTGGGCGTCTCGCCGCCGCGCGCCAGGATCGCGCGCGCGCCGTCGCCCGCCTGGTCGAGCATCGCGCGCGCCTGCGCCGGGTCCACGCCCTCGCCGGGGCGCAGCCAGTTGACCAGCGTGATGCTGATGGCCACCGCGATGCTCGACACGATCAAGGTATAGGCCAGCGTTTTCAGGCCAACCCTTTGCAGCGACCGGATCTCGCCCATCTCGGCAATGCCGACGATCAGCGCCGAAACGAGCAGCGGGATCACCAGCATGAACAGCAGCCGCAGGAAAATCTGACCCACCGGCTCGGTTACATAGGTAGTGGCGAAATCGACCCACGCCGCATCCCGCGCGCCCGCATGGACGACAAGGCCCAGGATCAGCCCAACGAGAAAACCGGCCAGCATCTGCCATTGCAGCGAGAATGCGGCCTTCTTCTTCCCTTTCACAGGCTGCTCCCCATGCCGTCCTGACAGGACAACCGTTTAACTGCCGTAATGTTTCAGGGTCAATGGATCCCGCCCATGAAGCGCGGGCATCGCGTCAGGCCACATCGGCGAAGGGGGTGTCAGCCGTGCGGCCTGTCGTCCACCATGTCGCTCGCCAGTTCCAGACCGGCCCGGCCATGCGCGGCCGTATGGGTCGGCGCCTTGGGATGCGGCACATAATCCGGCTCCTCGACCTCCAGCATGCCTTCCCATTTGGTGATGACCGATGTCGCGATGGCGTTGCCCAGCACGTTGGTCGCGGTGCGGCCCATGTCCATGAAATGATCGACGGCCAGGATGAACGCGATGCCTTCCACCGGCAGGTCGAACTGGCCGAGTGTCGCCGCGACGACGACCAGCGAGGCGCGGGGCACGGCGGCGATGCCCTTGCTGGTCACCATCAGCACCAGCAGGATGGTGATCTGCGTCGCGATGGGCAGGTCGATGCCATAGGCCTGCGCGATGAAGATGGTGGCGAAGGTCGAATACATCATCGACCCGTCGAGGTTGAACGAATAGCCCAGCGGCAGCACGAAGCTGTAGATGCGCCGGGGCACGCCGAACCTGTCGAGCTGCTCCAGCATCTTGGGGTAGGCCGCTTCGGACGATGCGGTCGAAAAGGCGATCAGCAGCGGCTCGCGCACATATTTCAGCAGCTTGATCATCCGCCGCCCGAGGAACAGCGCTCCCGCGCAGCACAGCAATATCCACAGCGCGAACAGCGACAGGTAGAATTCGCCCACCAGTTCCCCGAAGGTCTTGAGCACGCCCAGCCCCTCGGTCGTGATTGCCGACGCCAGCGCGCCGAACACGGCGAAGGGCGCCACCCGCATGACATAGCCGGTGACCTGCAGCATCAGCTCGACCATCGCCTCGATCACCGTCACGATGGGCTTGCCCTTTTCCCCGATGGCGGTGAGCGCCACGCCGACGAACAGGGAAAAGACCACGATCTGCAGGATCGAATTTTCCGCCATTGCCCCGACCATGGAGGTCGGGAAAACGTGCAGGACGAAATCCCTGAAATTCAGCGCTTCGGTATTCACGCCCGAATCCGCGCCGCTGCGCACCAGGTTCAATCCTTCGCCGGGCGCGAAGAAATTGACGAAGATCAGGCCCAGCGTCAGCGAAATCAGGCTGGCGATGATGAACCATGCCAGCGCCCGCCCACCGATCCGTCCCAGCGCCGCGCTGTCGCCCATATGCGCAATGCCCGCGACCAGCGTGGAAAAGACCAGCGGCGCGATGATCATCTTGATGAGGTGCAGGAAGATGTCGGCCAGCAGGTGGAAATAACCCGCCACATCCTTGGCCAGAACCTTGTCACCGCCGACCCACAGATTGGCCGCGAAACCCGTAATCACCCCCAGCACCATGCCCGTCAGGATGAACGCCGTCAGTCGATTTCGCATGCAACCCCTCTAAGCCGTGCCCGGCGGGCACACCTGACAGGCGCCCGCGTGGCCGCCTATCCCATTGAACGAACGAGCGCCCCGATTCCGCGCTTTGGAAAGCTCAGGGATAAAGCAGTCCCTCGCGCCATCCATCGCCGTCACGTTCGAACAGCCGCCGCTCATGCAGCCGATGCTCGCGATCCTGCCAGAATTCGATCCGGTCCGGCGCCACGCGAAAACCCGACCAGTGCGGCGGGCGCGGCACGGGGCCGCCTTCGAACCGGCTCAGCGCATCGGCATAGCGCGCCATGAAAACATCGCGCGAGGGCAGGGGGCGCGACTGATCCGACGCCCATGCGCCCAGCTGGCTGTCCCGGCTGCGGGTCGCGAAATAGGCGTCGGCGGCGGCATCATCGACGGTGTCCACCGGCCCTTCGATCCGGATCTGCCGCCGCATCGATTTCCAGTGAAACATCAGCGCCGCATGGGGATTGGCGAGCAGTTCCTCCGCCTTTCGCCCTTCGAAATTGGTGTAGAAGACAAAGCCGTCCGGCCCATGTCCTTTCAGCAGCACCATCCGCACCGAAGGCCGCCCGCGCGCATCGGCGGTGGCCAGCGCCATGGCGTTGCTGTCGTTGATCTCGCTCTGGCGCGCTTCGCCATACCATTGGTCGAACAGGGTGAATGGGTCGGTCATGTTGCTGATCTAGGGGTGGAACAGGATCATGTCGATGGTCACGCCGCTTGAACGATCGTGACGCTTTCGCCACATATGGCGCAAATCGGTTTTTTCGAACAAGGATTGATATCGGGCAATGGCGGATCCCTACTCCACTCTGGGCGTCGCACGCGGCGCAAGCGAGGCAGAGATCAAGTCGGCCTATCGCAAGCTGGCCAAGGAACTGCATCCTGATCGGAACCAGGACAATCCCAAGGCGGCGGAGCGTTTTTCGGCGGTTTCCAGCGCCTATGACCTGCTGTCGGACAAGGACAAGCGCGCGCGGTTCGACCGCGGGGAAATCAACGGCGACGGCAATCCCACGGCGCCCTTCGGCTTCGGCGGCGGCGGTGGCGGCGGCTTTCGCGGTCGGCCGGGCGCGGGCGGCGGTTTCGACGACGGCGCGGATTTCGGCGATATTTTCGAAGGACTGTTCAGCGGCGGTGGAGCCCGGCGCGGCGCGGGCGGTTTTGGCGGCTTTGGCCGGGGCGCGCCGCCGCAGAAGGGCGCCAACGTCTCCTATCGCCTGGCGGTCGGCTTCGTCGACGCCGCCACCCTCGCGCCGCAGCGCATCACGCTCCAGGATGGCAAGACGATCGACCTCAAGCTCCCCGCCGGGGTCGAGAGCGGCACGCAGATGCGCTTGTCGGGCAAGGGACAGTCGGGACCGGCCGGGGCAGGGGACGCGATCGTCACCATCGAGGTGAAGCTCCATCCCTTTTTCACCCGTGACGGGGACAATGTGCTGCTCGACCTGCCGATCACGCTCGACGAAGCGGTTAAGGGCGGCAAGGTCAAGGTGCCCACGGTCGATGGCCCCGTGATGCTGGGCGTGCCCGCTGGCGCCACCAGCGGCAAGACGCTGCGGCTGCGGGGCAAGGGCTTCACCCACAAGGGCGGCGAGCGTGGCGACCAGCTGGTGCGCCTGCTGATCGACGTGCCGGGCGATGATCCGGCGATCAAGGCGCTGGTCGAAAGCTGGCACGACAGCCGGGCGGTTCGCGCCCATCTGGGCGTCTAGGGCGTTGGCAAGGGCAAGGAGACCGCATGCCTAGCCCTTCGCCCTATTCGCCCGAATCCCGCCGCAAGCGCGTCGCCCAGGACGCCCGCGCCCACATACACCGCCATATCGCCAGGGTTCGTCCCGGCAGCCACGCCTTTGAAATCGTGAAGCGCGTGGCTGTCGGCACCTATAATGACGGCTTCATCCATGCGGGCAACCTTGCCTACCTGTCGCTGATGACGCTCTTTCCCTTCTTCATCGTCGCGGCGGCGGTGGCGAGCATCTTTGGCCGGTCTGAGGACGGGCTGGCCGCAGTCGGCGCTTTTCTGGAAACCGTGCCCCCCGGCGTCGCATCGGTCGTGAAACAGCCGATCATCGACGTCCTCAACGCCCGCACCGGCCCGCTGCTCTGGCTGGGCGGACTGGTGGGCCTGTGGACCGTCGGCAGCCTTATCGAAACGATCCGCGACATCCTGCGCCGCGCCTACGGGACAAAGAGCACGCGCCCCTTCTGGCACTATCGGCTCAACGCGATCGGCATTACCCTGATCAGCGTCTTTGCCGTCATGTTCGCCTTTTCCGTGCAGGTCATCATCACCGGCATCGACCAGTTCCTGCGCCAGATACTGCCCTTCGCGGATCAGGCGATCCAGATCGTCACGCTGACGCGCATCCTGCCGATGCTGATCCTGTGCGTCGCGCTCTACTATCTCTATTTCTCGCTGACGCCCAGCGCCTACAAGGACAGCCGCTTCCCCAAATGGCCGGGCGCGGTGGCTACATCGCTCTGGTGGTATGGCGTCACGATGCTGCTGCCGCATACGCTGTCTCTGCTGGGCGGCTACGACCGCACCTATGGCAGCCTGGCCGGCGTCATGATCACGCTCATTTTTTTCTTCCTCGTTGGCTTGGGCGTGGTAATTGGCGCGGAACTCAATGCGGCGCTTGCTGAATTTCCCGAAGAGGAACTGGAGCCTGCCGCGACCGATAGCAAAGGGAACGGGACATCAGATGACGGGCTTGATGGCGGGGAAGCGGGGGCTCATCATGGGGCTCGCAAATGACAAGTCGCTGGCGTGGGGCATTTCAAAGGCCCTGCGCGCGCAGGGAGCGGAACTGGCCTTTTCCTATCAGGGCGAGGCGCTGGCGAAGCGCGTTCGGCCGCTGGCCGAGGAACTCGGGTCGGATTTCCTGATCGATTGCGACGTGTCGGACATGGACAAGCTCGACGCTGCCTTCGACGAGGTGAAGGCGCGCTGGGGCAAGCTGGATTTCGTCGTTCACGCCATCGGCTTTTCCGACAAGAATGAGCTGCGCGGCAAATATGTCGACACCAGCCTCGAAAATTTCCTGATGACGATGAACATCTCGGCCTACAGCTTCGTCGCCGTCGCCCGCCGCGCGCGCGCGCTGATGGCGGAGGGCGGCAGCCTGCTCACCCTGTCCTATTATGGCGCGGAAAAGGTGATCCCGCACTATAACGTCATGGGCGTCGCCAAGGCGGCGCTGGAAACCAGCGTCAAATATCTGGCGATGGACCTGGGGCCTGAAAATATCCGCGTCAATGCGATCTCCGCCGGCCCGATCAAGACGCTGGCCGCCAGCGGCATCGGCGATTTCCGCTACATCATGAAGTGGAATGAACTGAACAGCCCGCTGCGCCGCAACGTGACGATCGAGGATGTGGGCGGCGCGGGCCTCTACCTCCTTTCCGACCTGGCGTCCGGCGTCACGGGTGAAGTCCATCATGTCGATGCAGGCTACAACGTCATCGGCATGAAGGCCGAGGACGCGCCTGACATCGCCCTCGACAAGGGCTGAGTTGAAAGAATCCCTCTCCCCTTGGGGAGAGGGAGGGGCCCGTCGCAAAGCGACGGGAGGGTGAGGGAAATGACAAGACCTGACCCGAAAACCCGGCTCAATCGCGTCCGCGCCCTGCGCCGAAACCAGACCGAGCCAGAAAAGCGCCTCTGGGCAAAACTCCGCAATCGCCAGCTTGGCGGCATCAAATTCCGCCGTCAGGTCTGGCTGGACTGCTGGATAGCTGACTTCGCCGCCCTCGAACTTGGCCTGGTAATCGAGATCGACGGCGACACCCACGCGCACAGCAGCATTGCGGATGCGCGGCGCACGGCATATCTGGCCGTCAAAGGCTATCATGTCATCCGCTTCGCCAATGTCGATGTGATGACGAATATCGACGGAGTGTTGGAAGAGATCATGGCTGTGGCGCGCAACTGCCCCTCACCCTCCCAAGCCTGCGGCTCGGGCCCCTCCCTCTCCCTGGGGGAGAGGGGAGCATGAGCTTCAACACCTTCGGCCGCGTATTCCGCTTCTCCACCTGGGGCGAAAGCCATGGGCCTGCCATCGGCGCGGTGGTGGACGGCTGCCCTCCCGGCCTTCCGATCAGCGAAGCGGACATTCAGCCTTTCCTGGACAAGCGCAAGCCGGGCACTTCCAAATTCACCACGCAACGCCGTGAACCGGACGAGGTGCGCATCCTTTCCGGCGTGTTCGAAGGCCGCACCACCGGTACGCCGATCAGCCTGATGATCGAAAATACCGATCAGCGGTCGAAAGATTATTCGGACGTGGCCAAGGCCTATCGCCCCGGCCATGCCGACTATGCCTATGACGCGAAGTATGGCTTTCGCGACTATCGCGGCGGGGGGCGTTCCTCGGCGCGCGAAACCGCCAGCCGGGTCGCGGCGGGCGCCGTCGCCCGGCTCGTCATTCCGGACGTCGATATCTTCGCCTATGTCAGCGAGATTGGCGGGGACGCCATCGACTATGCCCGTTTCGACGCGAGCGAGATCGACAACAACCCGTTCTTCTGCCCCGATCCAGAAGCCGCCAAACGCTGGGAACAACTGGTCGATGGCGCGCGCAAGGATGGCTCCTCGCTCGGCGCGGTCGTGGAATGCGTCGCCAGCGGCGTGCCAGCGGGCTGGGGCGCGCCGCTCTACGCCAAGCTGGACAGCGAACTCGCCGCCGCGATGATGAGCATCAATGCGGTCAAGGGCGTCGAAATCGGCGACGGTTTCGCCGCCGCGCGCCTGCGTGGCGAAGACAATGCCGATCCCATGCGGCCCGGCGCGGACGGACCGGAATTTCTGGCCAATCATGCGGGCGGCATCGCGGGCGGCATCTCCACCGGGCAGCCGGTCAAGCTGCGCGTCGCCTTCAAGCCGACCAGTTCCATCCTGATCCCGGTCGAAACCGTGACGCGGGAGGGCGAAGCGTCGGACATCATCACCAGGGGCCGCCATGATCCCTGCGTCGGCATTCGCGGCGTGCCGGTAGTCGAAGCGATGATGGCGCTCGTGCTGGCCGACCAGAAACTGCTTCATCGCGCCCAGTGCGGCGGCGACTGACAGGCCGAAACGAGCGGATTTCCCGGTAAACGCTGGATGGGCGCGAGACGACTCGCGTGATCTAGGTTATTATCCTGCTCATAGATCGCCCGCGGGAGGGCGAGCGGCAGTGCGTAAGCCTGGGGAGCGTCATTCCTCTTCGGCCTTTGGCCCAAGCATGGATTGACGGTCAAAACGTCCCCTCAAGCCGCGAACACGGGCCAGCCATGGAGACATGGCTGGCCCATTTTCATGAAGCCCTAAGGCGCGCCCCCTTCGTCATCCCAGCGAACGCTGGGATCTCCACCCCATCACCAACCTCTCCACGTCCAAAAGACCACTCCCACCCGACCGGCCCTGTCCTTCGCCGCCCCGCACCGCCATCATGACGCCATCACCCAAGGACCGCTCATGACCAGTCTCCCCTTCACACAGGTCGATGCCTTCGCCCACGCGCCTTTCACCGGCAATCCCGCAGCGGTCATGCCGCTCGGCCGCTGGCTCGACGACGATACGCTCCAAGCGATCGCGCAGGAAAATAACCTCTCCGAAACCGCCTTCGCCGTGCCCACCCCGGACGATCCCGACGCCGACTATGCGTTGCGCTGGTTCACTCCGGCCGTGGAGGTGAAGCTGTGCGGCCATGCCACGCTGGCGAGCGGTCATGTGCTGATGGGCAGCCGCACCGCGCTCCGGTTTCGCACGCGCCAGGCGGGCGTCCTGACCGTCGCGCGCGATGGCGAAGGCTATGCCCTCTCGCTTCCCGCCTGGTCCATGGAGCCGCGCCCGTTGCCCGACCTTGCGGCGGGGCTGGGCGGCGCGCCCGTCGAATCGCATTGGCGGGAAGGCGGCTACAGCCTGTTCCTTTTCCCCGATGCTGCCGCCGTTCGCGCGCTACGCCCCGATTTCGCCGGACTGCGCGCGCTGGGCAACATCATGCTGATGGCCACCGCACCGGGTGAGGACAGCGACATCATCAGCCGCGTGTTCGTGCCGGGCGGCGGCGTGGACGAAGACCCCGTTACCGGCTCGGCCCATTGCCTGCTCACCCCCTTCTGGGTGCAGCGCCTTGGCAAGACAAAGCTCAGCGCCGTTCAGGCGTCGGCCCGTGGCGGGCGTATCGGGTGCAGGCTGGAACGCGACCGCGTCATCCTCTCGGGCGCCTGCCGCACCGTGATAGAGGGCCAGTTCATCCTCTAGGCCGGGAACAGCCGCATCAGCTTCGCCAGTCCGCGCTTCACCGCCGCGCGCTGTTCCTTTTCCGGCGACATGCCGATGCGCACCACGGTCAGCCCCTGGCCGGGCGACACCAGAATATATTGCCCGCCATGGCCGACGCAGCCGAACAGGCTTCGCGGCGCATCACCGGGCATCAGCGCGCTTTCCTCGCCCTCGCGGTTCAGCCACAGATGCGCGCCATAGGCCGGGTTGCGCCGCGACGGGGTGCGCATGAAGTCGACCCATTTCTCCGGCACGATCTGATGTCCGTTCGGCCCACGCCCATGGCGGCGCAGCAACTCGCCGAAACGCGCATAGTCGCGCGCGGTCATATGGATGAAACTGCCGCCGATCATCGTGCCCGCCGCGTCATATTCCGCCGTCAGGCTTTTAAGGCCCGCAGGAACCGCCAGCCGCCCGTCGATGAATGTCTGCATCGCCCGCCGCCGCGCGTCAGCGCTGGCGCTGTTGGTCAACATCCGCGCCATCAGGTCGGTCAGGATCAGCGTGTTGCCCGTGCTGTAGGAAAAGCGCGAACCCGGCGCATGGGCCAGCGGTTTGGCTTCGGCAAAGGCGCTCATATTCTGCGCCCCGTCGGTGAACAGCATCCGTACGGTATCGGCCTGCGCCAGCAGTTCCTCATGCTCGACATGGTCCAGCCCTGACGTCATGGCGAGCAGTTGCCGCAACGTGATTCGCCCGCGCGGGTCGCCCGGCTGGCTCCAGGCCGCGACCGGCACCGGCGAATCGAGCGCCAGCCGCCCGTCCGACACCATCAGCCCCACCAGCACCGCCGTCACGCTCTTGCCGATCGACCAGCCCAACAGCTTCGTGTCCGGGCCGAAGCCCGGCGCGTAGCGTTCGGCGACGATCTCGCCCCGCCGCATGACGATCAGCGCGCGGGTTTCGCCCACATCCTCGTCCCCTTCGAACAGCGGGTCGATGGCGGCCCGCAGATCGCCTGCATCGACGCCCGCATCGTCCGCCACATGATAGCGCTGCTCCGGGTCGGCGGCGCGCACGGTGAGCGCTCCCGCCGTCAACAGGGACAAAATGGCGACGGCCACGCCAATCTGCTTTACGCTTTTCCGCTCGAGCTTCATAAGCCGCGGCCTTAGCACGGCTCATCGGAAAGGGGAGCATGTCCGGCCGCCCGAAATGGATTTATGCCCTGGCCGCAGTCGCGGCGGCGCTCACCATCCTGCTCGCCTGGAACTGGACGTCTCTGCGCGCCCAGGCGGCCGTGGGCGCGGGATTCGGCGCGCGCGTCATCTGTTCCTGCCGCTATGTGGAGGGGCGCTCGATGGACAGTTGCAGGGGCGACAAGGAACCCGGCATGGCGCTCGTGACGCTCTCCGACGACCCTGAATCGCGCAGCATCGACGCCAGCGTCCCGCTGCTCGCGTCCCGCACCGCCCGCTATCGCCAGGGCTGGGGCTGCCTGCTCGACCCTGTCGAGTAACGCCGCACAGCCGCATATTGCCTCTCCCGCCACAGCCGCTACAGCCCCCTGATGCGCCCCGACATCGCCACGCTCCTGCACGACATTTTCGGCTTTCCGGCTTTTCGGGGCGTGCAGGAACAGGTGGTGGGCCGGGTGATGGCGGGTCAACCGACCCTCGCCATCATGCCGACGGGCGCTGGCAAGTCGCTCTGTTACCAGCTTCCCGCCGTCGCCCTCGACGGCTGCTGCGTCGTCATCTCACCGCTCATCGCCCTGATGCACGACCAGCTTCGCGCCGCGCAGGCGGTCGGCATTCGCGCCGCCAGCCTGACCAGCGTCGATAGCGACTGGCGCGAAACGCAGGAGCGGCTCCGCAATGGCGATCTGGACCTGCTGTACGTCGCGCCGGAACGCGCAAGCGGCGAGGGTTTTCGCAACCTCCTGCGCACGACGAAAATCGCGCTGTTCGCGATAGACGAGGCGCATTGCGTGTCCGAATGGGGCCATGATTTCCGCCCCGACTATCGCCTGCTCCGCCCGCTGCTGGATGAATTTCCCGACGTCCCCCGCCTCGCGCTGACCGCCACCGCCGACGCCCACACGCGCGAGGATATCCTTGTCCAGCTCGGCATCCCGCGCGACGGGCTGGTGATCGCCGGGTTCGACCGCCCCAATATCCGCTACGCCGTCCACCCGCGCGACGGCCTGCCCCGCCAGCTATCCGACCTGATCGCCAGCCGCGAAGGCCCCGGCATCGTCTATGCGCCGACCCGCGCCGCCACCGAAAAGCTGGCCGAGACGCTGACCCGCACGGGCCGCCCAACCCGCGCCTATCATGCCGGACTGGACCCTGCCGTGCGCGCCGCCAACCAGTCCGCCTTTATCGGCAGCGAGGACATGGTGATGGTCGCCACCATCGCATTCGGCATGGGCATCGACAAACCCGACGTCCGCTTTGTCGCCCACGCCGCGCTGCCCAAGTCGATTGAAGGCTATTATCAGGAATCGGGCCGCGCGGGCCGCGACGGCGAACCGGCCGAAGCGCATCTTTTCTGGGGCGCGGATGATTTCGCCCGCGCCCGCCAGCGGCTTACCGAACTCGACCCCAGCCGCCAGCAGGGCGAGCGCGCCCGCATCACCGCCATGGGCGGCTTAGTCGAAACCGCCATCTGCCGCCGCGCCATATTGCTCCGCCACTTTGGCGAGCATCCGCCCGCAACCTGCGGCAATTGCGACAATTGCCTCAATCCCCCCGCCAGCATCGACGCCACAGAAACGGCGCGCAAGTTCCTGTCCGCCGTCTATCGCACCGGCCAGAGCTTTGGCGCAGGCCATATCGAACAGGTGCTGACCGGCGCCGTTACCGATCGCATCCGCGAACGCGGCCACGACAAGATTTCCGTCTATGGCATCGTCACGGGCGACGAAATTCCCTTGCTACGCCCGGTCTCACGCGCGTTGATCGTGAAAGATGCTTTGCAAACTAACGAACATGGCGGCCTGGAGCTCGGGCCCAACGCCCGCCCGATCCTGCGTGGTGAAGATGAGGTCAGCCTGCTGCTCGCCCCGCGCAAGGAACGCCGCCGCCGTAGCGCCCGTAACGGCAGCGCGGACAACCCGGTCGGCGATCCGCTGTTCGACGCCCTGCGCGCCTGCCGCCGCGAACTGGCGCAGGAACAGGGCGTGCCCCCTTATGTGATCTTCCACGATTCAACCCTGCGCGAGATGGCCGAGCAACGCCCTGCCAGCCTTGCCGAACTGGGGCACATCAGCGGCGTCGGCCAACGCAAGCTGGACGCCTATGGAGACGCCTTCCTTACTGCGATCCGCCCCTTTCTCTGACGGGAGGATTTGGTTCGCGCAGAGGCGCAGAGATCGCAGAGGCGTTGGAGGGATTTGGTTCACGCGGAGGCGCGGAGGCGCGGAGGCGCGGAGAGAGCCGTGGGTTGGGTGAGGTCATCGAATTGAGCCAGCGCGCAGCGCAAATATTCAGTTCGCCTTCGGCGGGAGGTGAGCTTGGCGGCGGTCACTGCTTTCCTCTCTCTCTCATTCTCCGCGCCTCCGCGTCTCCGCGTGAACCAAAAATCCTCTCTGCGCCCTTGCGCGCCTCTGCGCGCCAAAAATCCCAACCCCCTTGAAACCCTTCCCCCACAAGCGCATGGCATCGCCAAGAAGGAGTCCCGCCCATGTTCCGCCAACTCACCCCCAACCTCTACGTCTCCCCCCAGATCGGCGTCGATCAGGTGCAGGAAGCCAAGGCGCTGGGCGTGGCCGTCATCATCAACAACCGCCCCGATGACGAGGAATCGGGCCAGACCAACGGCGCGGAAATCGAAGCCGCCGCGAAGGCCGCCGGTATCGCCTATGCCGCCGTGCCTGTCGCCCATGGCGGCTTTGCCCCCTGGCAGCTCGACGGCATGGCCGCGGCGCTCGGTCAGGCCGGGGAGGGCAAGGTTCTCGCCTATTGCCGCTCCGGCACGCGCAGCACGCTGCTCTGGGCGCTCACGCGCGCCCGCGCAGGCGATCATCCCGCCGCGCTGTCGGCACAGGCCGAGGCGGCAGGCTATGATCTGACCCCGGTTCGCCAGATCATGGACGCGCTTTCCGCAGGTTGATGCCGTCTCAATCCGATCCTTATGACGCCATCGTCCTGGGCGCTGGCGGTGCAGGGCTGATGTGCGCGGCGGTGGCGGGGCAGCGCGGCAAGCGCGTGCTCGTCATCGACCATGCTGATCAGCCGGGAAAGAAAATCCTGATTTCCGGCGGTGGGCGGTGCAACTTCACCAATATCCACTGCGCGCCGGATCGCTTCCTGTCGGCCAATCCGCACTTCGCCAAGTCCGCGCTTGGCCGCTACACGCCCACCGATTTCCTGGCGCTGGTCGAACGGCATGGCATTGCCTGGCATGAAAAGACGCTGGGCCAGCTATTTTGCGATCAATCCGCGCGCCAGATCGTCGCCATGCTGCTTGCCGAATGTGAGGCGGGCGGCGTCGTCATCCGCCTCAATCATGGCATCACCGCCGTAACCCACGCCGATGGCCTGTTCACCGTCGCCCATGGCGGCAGCGTCGCTCGCGCCCCGGCGCTGGTCATCGCGACCGGCGGTCCGGCCATTCCAAAGATCGGCGCCACCGGATTTGCCTATGATCTGGCGCGCCAGTTCGGCCTTAAGGTCGTCGAACCGCGCCCGGCGCTCGTCCCGCTGACGCTGGGCGGTGAAGACCTGCTGTTCCGTTCGCTATCGGGCGTTTCCACGCCTGTCATCGCCCGTCATGGCAAGACCGCCTTTCGCGAGGCGGCGCTGCTCACCCATCGCGGCCTGTCCGGCCCGGCGATCCTGCAAATCTCCTCCTATTGGCGTCATGGCAGCGCCATCAGCCTCGACTTCCTGCCCGACGCGCCCGCTGGCTGGCTGGTGCAGGCGAAGGGCAGCAAGCCGCGCGCCTCTGTGACGTCGGCTCTGCGCGGGCACTTGCCCGACCGTCTGGCCGATGCGCTTGCGGAGCGGCTGGCGCTGCCCGGCGATCTCGGCAACATCCCGGATCGCAAACTGGAAGAGGCGCAGCGCCGCCTTTCGGCATGGGATTTCACGCCCAACGGCACCGAAGGCTTCGCCAAGGCCGAAGTGACGATCGGCGGCATTTCCACCGCCGAACTGTCCTCTCAAACGACGGAGGCGCGGCGCGTGCCGGGGCTTTATGCCGTTGGCGAGGCAGTCGATGTCACGGGCTGGCTGGGCGGCTACAACTTCCAATGGGCCTGGGCGAGCGGCTGGGCAGCGGCGCAGGCGCTCTGACTGCTGGCTCCGGTCAGCCGCATTCCACCGTCACATGCTCCATCCGTGGCAGCGCGTGGACCCGCTGGCGCACCGCCGCGACGTTGCCGCCGGGCGACAGGCTGATGATCGCAGCATGGGCGTGCGGGCCTATGCGCCAGACATGCAGGTCGCGGATGGTCCCGCCTTCTGCCTCTACCAGATCCTTGATGCGCTTCATCAGTGCCGGCTCGGCGGTGTCGAGCAGGATCGACGCCGTGTCCTTCATCAGCCCCCAGGCCCAGCGCGCGATGACCACCGCGCCCAATATGCCCACCGCCGGGTCGAGCCACAGCCAGCCCATGTAACGCCCTGCCAGCAGCGCCGCGATCGCCAGCACCGATGTCAGCGCGTCGGTCAGCACATGCACATAGGCGGCGCGCAGGTTGTTGTCGGCATGACCATGTTTGTGGTCGTGGCCCCCGTCATGATCGTGATCATGATCGTGCCCATGACCATGATGGTCATGGCTGTGATCATGGCCCAGCAGGACCGCGCTGATCAGGTTGACCACAAGGCCGACGACCGCGACCAGCGTCGCTTCGCCGAATTTCACGGACACCGGCTCGAAGAATCGGGTTGCCGATTCGACCAGGATCAGCAGGGCGGTGACGCCCAGCAACAGGGCGGACGCAAAGCCTGAAAGGTCGCCGACCTTGCCCGTGCCGAATGTGAATCGCGGATTGCGGGCGTGTCGCCGGGCATAGCCATAGGCGGCGGCCGCCACCGCCAGCGCGCCTGCATGGGTGGCCATGTGAAATCCGTCGGCCAGCAGGGCCATCGACCCGGTGATCCATCCGAAGACGATCTCGACCACCATCGTCGCGGCGGTCAGCCATACCACCCACAGGGTGCGCCGGGCATTCTGGTCATGGCCCGCGCTCAGGTAGATGTGATCGAAATAATGCTGCTCCTTGCCTTCATCCGCGGGGGAGGCGGCGGCGCTCTGCGGAGAATGTCCGTGGTGATGGTCGTGCATCGTCATTTCCCGTACCGCCGGATCAGCGCCAGCATTTCTTCCGCCGCCGCCTCGCGTTCGTCGTCGGTCAGGCCGGGACGGGCGACATGATCGCGCATATGCTGCTCGATCAGCTCTTCCATCAAGCTGCCGACCGCGCCGCGCACGGACGCGACGAGCTGCAACGTCTCCGAACAGCCCGCATTGCCCGACAACTGCCGCTCGACCGCGCCCACCTGTCCTGCAATGCGCCGCACCCGCGCCAGCAGCTTTTCCCGATTTTCGACCACATGCATAGGATACCCCCCTATCCTATACGGGCGCTTTCCGTCAAATCCGTTTCAACTCGCCATTTCATTCATTAAATCCCTTCCCGCCGCCGTCCCGTCTGCCTAACAGAAGGGATGGCCAAAACCATCGACTGTGACCTTGCAATTCTGGGCGGCGGCCTCGCCGGCACGCTCACCGCGCTCGCCTTCGCCCGCCTCCGCCCCGATGTCGATCTGCTGCTGATAGAGCGCGGCGCTGCTCTGGGCGGCAATCATATCTGGTCCTTCTTCGACAGCGACATCCGCCCCGCCGACCGCTGGCTGCTCGACCCGCTCGTCACCTATCGCTGGCCATCGGGGAATGAAGTCCGCTTCCCGGCCTATCGCCGCAGCATGGATACGCCCTATAACAGTATCGCCTCCACTCAGCTCGATGCCTATGCACAGCAGGTGCTGGGCAACCGCGTCATCCTCAACACTGACGTCGCCGGGATTGAGCCAGACCGGGTCACCCTGCCGGATGGACGCGAAATCCGGGCCCGCGCCGTTCTCGACGCGCGGGGTGGCGGCGACCTGTCGGCACTGGACTGTGGCTGGCAGAAGTTCGTGGGCCAGGCGCTTCGCCTGCGCCATCCCCATGGCTTGGACCGCCCCGTCATCATGGACGCCAGCGTTCAGCAGATCGACGGCTACCGGTTCGTCTATCTGCTCCCTTTCGACGACCGCACCGTCTTCGTCGAAGATACCTATTACAGCAACAGCCCGGATCTCGACATTCAGCCGCTCACCGATCGGATCGCCAGCTACGCAGACCAGCAAGGCTGGCAGGTGGAGGAGGTCGCGCATCAGGAAAGCGGCGTCCTTGCCGTTGTCCATGGCGGCAATTTCGACCGGTTCTGGCCCTCCGATGACAGGATCGCCCGTGCTGGCGTGCGCGCTGGATTATTTCATCCGATGACCGGCTATTCCCTTCCCGATGCGGTCGCCGCGGCGCTCTGGCTTGTGGATCAGCCGCTCGACGGCCTGGCCGTTGCGACCCGCGCCCGCGCAGCCGCGCACTGGCGCGCCGGCGGCTATTACCGCCTGTTGGGCAAGATGCTGTTCCGCGCCGCCGAGCCCAACCAGCGATGGCGCGTGTTCGAACGCTTTTACAGGCTCCATCCCAATCTCATAGGGCGCTTCTTTGCAGGTCATTCTACATGGGCAGACCGCATCCGCATCTTGTGCGGACGCCCACCCGTGCCCATAAGGAGCGCCATGCGCGCACTGTTGAAACCCTCCGCCTGATGAACCGTAAAGCGATCGTCATAGGGGCGGGCTTCGGCGGCCTCGCCCTTGCCATCCGCCTGCAATCGGCCGGCGTCGATACGACCCTCGTCGAAGCGCGTGACCGCCCCGGCGGGCGCGCCTATATGTGGGAAAAGGACGGGTTCACCTTCGACGCCGGACCGACGGTGATCACCGACCCGGACTGCCTGGGCGAACTATGGCGTCTGTCGGGCCATGAGATGGCGGAAGATGTCGATCTGGTGCCGGTCACGCCCTTTTACCGGCTGAACTGGCGGGACGGCACGAATTTCGACTATTCCAACGACGAAAATTCCCTGCGCGCCCAGATTGCGAAGCTCAATCCGCATGACGTCGCCGGCTACCAGCGTTTCCTCGACTATTCGGCCGGGGTTTACGAGGAAGGCTATCGAAAGCTGGGGTCGGTCGCGTTTCTGGACTTCGCCTCGATGATCCGGGCCGCCCCTGCGCTCGCCAAGCATCAGGCATGGCGGTCGGTCTATTCGATCGTCTCGTCCTATGTGAAGGATGAAAGGCTGCGTCAGGCCTTGTCCTTTCACACGCTGCTCGTCGGCGGCAATCCGATGCAGACCAGCGCCATCTATGCGCTGATCCATAAACTGGAAAAGGATGGCGGCGTCTGGTTCGCCAAGGGCGGCACGAACCGCCTGGTGCAGGGCATGGCCACCCATTTCGAAAGGCTTGGCGGCACCTTGCGCCTGGCCGATCCCGTCGTGCGGATCGAGACCCATGGCGATCGAGCAGTCGCGGTTTCGACCGCGTCAGGCTGGCGCGGTGAGGCGGATGCGGTCGCCAGCAACGCCGATCTGATGCACAGCTATCGCGACCTTGTCGGGCATCATCCGCGCGGGCGGAAACAGGCGGAAAAGCTCGCCCGCAAACGCTGGTCGCCCAGCCTCTTCGTCCTGCATTTCGGAATCAAGGGCAGCTGGCCAGGCATCCCGCATCATATGATCCTGTTCGGTCCGCGCTATGATGGGCTGCTGACCGACATTTACGATCATGGCGTGCTGCCGCAGGACTTTTCGCTCTACCTCCACCACCCGACCGTAACCGATCCGTCGATGGCGCCGGATGGGCATTCGACCTTCTATGCCCTCGCGCCTGTCCCGCACATGGGCAAGCTGCCGATCGATTGGGAGCAGTTCGGCCCGGTTTATGCCGAACGCATTCTGGACGAAATCCAGCATCGGTTGATCCCCGACATCCGGTCGCGCATCGTTACCCGTTTCCATTATGCGCCGCCCGACTTCCGGCACGACCTGTCGGCCCATCTTGGCAGCGCCTTCAGCATGGAGCCGCTGCTTACGCAGAGCGCCTGGTTCCGCGCACATAACCGCGATGACGTGATCCCCAATCTCTATCTGGTCGGCGCAGGAACCCATCCTGGCGCCGGCATCCCCGGCGTAGTCGGCAGCGCCAAGGCGACGGCTGCGCTGATGCTTGAGGATCTGGCGTGAGGCGATTGGCGGTCTATTGCGGCTCGGCCATGCCTGCCGATCCCGTCTATGTGGAAACGGCGCGCCATGTCGGCCGCACGCTTGCCGGACGCGGCATTGGAGTCGTTTATGGCGGCGGGCGGCTTGGCCTGATGGGCGCCGTGGCCGATGCGGCGCTGGACGCAGGCGGCGAAGTGATCGGCGTTATCCCGGAAGCACTGGTCAACGCGGAGGTGGCCCATCGCGGCTGCACCGAACTTCGCGTCGTGCAGACAATGCATCAGCGCAAGGCGCTCTTCACCGATCTCTCCGACGGCTTCGTCACGCTCCCGGGCGGCGTGGGGACTATGGATGAGTTGTGGGAGGCGATCAGCTGGGCGCAGCTTGGCTATCATTCAAAACCCGTCGGGTTGCTCAACGTCGCTGGCTTCTACGACCACCTCATCGCCTTCAATCACCATATGACGGGCACGGGATTCATCCGCCGCCAGCATGCCGGCATCCTGCTTCATGCAGATGCGATCGAACCCCTGCTTGACCAGATGGCGGCCTATCAGGCGCATGAGCCTATCTTCTCCATGAAGCTCGACCGACTCTGATCTTTACCTCGCCCGCTTGCGGGCGGCGGCGCGGGAGGGCATGCCTCCAACGTGACTTATCTGGACCGCCCCAAGCTCGTAGCCCATGCCCGCGACAGTATCGCGCGCGGCTCCAAATCCTTTGCTCTCGCCTCCAAATTGTTCGACCGCCAGACGCGCGAGCGAGCATGGCTGCTCTATGCCTGGTGTCGGAAATGCGATGATATTGCCGATGGGCAGGATCATGGCGGCGCGATGCAGGGCGTCACCGACGGGCAGGCGCGACTATCCACTATCCGCGTGCTGACCGATGCCGCATTGCGCGGAGAGGTGACCGGGGATCCCGCATTTGACGGCTTCGGTATTGTGATGCGCGAATGCCGCATCCCGACCCGCTATGCCCATGACCTGATTGAAGGCTTCGCTCTCGACGCTCGCGAGTGGAGGCCACGTAGCCAGGCCGACATGCTGCGCTATTGCTACCATGTCGCTGGCGCCGTGGGTTGCATGATGGCGGTGCTGATGGGAGTCGATCCAGACGACCAAGCGACGTTGGACCGCGCGTGTGATCTGGGCCTTGCCTTTCAACTAGCGAACATCGCTAGGGACATCAGCGAGGATGAAGCCGCCGGCCGTTGCTATCTGCCTGAAGAATGGCTTGTAGAAATGGATATTCCGCCCGGCGAGCATATGAAGCCGTGGGCCCGCCCCAAGCTTGCCATTCTCGCCCGCCGCCTTGCGGACATGGCGGCGGATTATGAGCAAAGCGCCCGTCACGGCGCGATTGCGCTCCCGCCTCGATCGGCATGGGCGGTTCTCGCGGCAGCGGGCATTTATGGCGATATAGCCCGCGAAGTCGCTCGCCGCGGCGAACATGCCTGGGATCACCGGGTGGTCACGCCCAAGGGGGACAAGCTTGGCTGGGTGGCGCGCGCCGCGATGCAAGTTGTGGGCCGCGCCCGCCGCTGGCCTGCTTCGGCGCTGCGTCCGCCGCATCTCTGGACCCGGCCGCAACCCTGACAAAAAAAGGACCGATACTTTCGTACCGGTCCCAGGCGTGTTCGCAGGAGGAACAAGGTGAGGCGGGCGGGCCGTTCGTCGCGGCCCGCCCTGCCGAAGTCTTAGATGTTGTAAGCGCGTTCGCCGTGCTCGCCGAGGTCGAGACCTTCCTGCTCGACTTCGCGGCTGACCCGCAGGCCAGTGACCGCCTTGGCGATGAAGATGGCAATGGTCGTGCCGATGGCTGCCCAGACGATGGTCGTCAGCGTGGCGAGCAACTGGGTCACGAGCTGGCTGCTCATCACGAAGTCCGCGCCGCCGGGACCACCGAGCGAGGGCGAGTAGACGATGCCGGTTCCGATGGCGCCAACCATGCCGCCAATGCCATGGATGCCGAACGCATCGAGCGAGTCGTCATAGCCGAGCTTGGGCTTGAGGACGGTGACCGCATAGAAGCAGATGATCGATGCTACCCCGCCGAGCACGATTGCGCCGAACGGACCGGAGTTGCCAGCAGCAGGAGTGACCGCGACGAGGCCGGCGATGATACCCGAGCAGAAGCCCAGTGCCGAACCCTTGTGACCGTTGAGGCGCTCTGCGAGCATCCAGAACAGGCCAGCCGAAGCCGTGGCGACAAAGGTGTTGATCATCGCGAGGGCAGCCGAACCATTGGCTTCCAGGGCCGAACCCGCGTTGAAGCCGAACCAGCCGACCCACAGCAGGCCGGTGCCGACAGCCGTCAGCGTCAGCGAGTGCGGAGGCATCGGTTCCTTGGGATAGCCCATGCGCTTGCCCAGGATGATGCAGGCCACCAGCGCCGAGACGCCAGCGTTGATATGCACCACGGTGCCGCCAGCGAAGTCCAGCGCGCCCATTTCGAAGAACAGGCCACCGGCCGCCCACACCATGTGCGCGATCGGAAAGTAGACGATGGTGAGCCAGACGATGGCGAACACCATGACTGCCGAGAATTTGATGCGCTCCACCACCGAGCCCAGGACCAGAGCAACCGTGATGGCGGCGAAGGTCATCTGGAAGGCGACGAACACATATTCAGGGATGACGACGCCATCAGTGAAGGTGGCGGCGGTCGAGTCCGGCGTGATGCCCGCCAGGAACGCCTTGGAGAAATCGGAGATGAAGCCGTTGCTGGGGCCCGCGAACGCCAGGCTGTAGCCGTAGATCACCCAGATCAGCATCGCCAGGGCTGCCGCGGCGCCAATCTGCGTCATGACCGACAGCATGTTCTTGGTACGAACGAGGCCGCCGTAGAAAAGGGCGAGGCCCGGCAGGATCATGGCAAGGACGAGGACCGTCGATGTCATCATCCAGGCGGTATCGCCCTTGTCCGGCGTCGGCGCGGCGGCTGCCGCATCCTGTGCCCATGCGGGCATCGCGGCGAAGATGAACAGGCCAGCAGCCCCCATCGCGCCGCAGAATTTATTGGAAAAGGTCATTATTCCCCCCTTCTTACAGCGCGGTTTCGCCGGTCTCGCCGGTGCGGATGCGCACGGCCTGACCAACATCGAGGACGAAGATCTTGCCATCGCCGATCGCGCCGGAGTTGGCCGCCTGTTGCGTCGCTTCGACTACGCGCGGAGCGAGATCATCATCGCAGACGACCTCGATCTTGATTTTCGGAACCATGTTCGTGGAATATTCGGCGCCCCGGTAGATTTCGGTTTGCCCCTTCTGGCGGCCGAAGCCTTTCACCTCGCTCACCGTCATCCCGGCGATACCCAGCGAGGAGAGTGCCTCGCGGACATCGTCAAGCTTGAACGGCTTGATGATAGCCATGACAAGTTTCATGTCGCCCCCTGTTAATGGTGTGCGACAACACTCCAGCAAGGGTCGTGCCAGTTTGTTAAAAGCGCGTTATCGCGGCCTTCTTCCAAAGCCGCTCTCCTTGCGCCGCTAAAAAAATGGGCAGCACAAGGGCATTGCCTAAAAATCGGGCAGGGACTCTACCAGTCGGCGCCTGCTTGCGCGGCCAGTTCTTCGCCGGGCAATGTTTTTCGGCCCAAAGCGGCGTTGCGATGTGGAAAGCGACCGAACCGCTGTATTACCGCATAATGTTTTTTGGCGAATTCCAGGGAGGAAGCATCATCCGCAGCCTCGAAAAGGCTGAGGGATAGTTTCTGATCCTCCAGATCCTCGCTGTGCTGGAACGGCATATAAAAGAAGAGCCGACCCGCGCCGCCAATCTGTATGTCATAGCCATGTGCTAGCGCTCCACGTGCCACCGCTCTGGCGAGTTCATCGGTTGCAAAGGCTTTGACCGTGTCACGAAACATGTTGCGCGGTAATTGATCGAACAGCAGGACGGCGGCCAGCGCATCATCGGCGCGCTCAAGGAACGCTTCTGGAGCCAAGCCCTGTTTTTCGCTCCACAAACGGTGAAATCGGGCTGCACATTCCTGATCCAGGCAGGGGTCATGCGCCCACCAGCCTTTCTCCCCGACATGATTGAACCAAAAATCCAGAAGCGCCGCAGCCCAGTCGGCGGTCACGGCGTCATGACTATCCGTCAACATGTTCATGTTAAAAGAAGCAAGTTACGGAAACTTGGTTCCTCAATCCGTAGCGTCGTCGTCTCAGGTCGCCGTACCGCCGACGGTCAGTCCCTTCATCAGCAGCGTCGGCTGTCCTACGCCGGCGGGCACGCTCTGCCCGCCCTTGCCGCACACGCCGATGCCTTCGTCCAGCGCCCAGTCGTTGCCGATGCCGGCAACTTTGGTCAACGCGGTCGGTCCATCGCCGATCAACGTCGCGCCCTTGATTGGCTCGCCCAACTTCCCATTCTCGACCTTATAGGCCTCGGTGCAGGAAAATACGAACTTGCCGGACACGATATCGACCTGACCGCCGCCGAAGCTCCTGGCGAAAATGCCCGACTTCATGCGGGACAGCAGCTCTTGTGGATCGTCCTGCCCACCCTTGATGAAGGTGTTGGTCATGCGCGGCATGGGCGCGTGGGCATAGCTTTCGCGGCGGCCATTCCCGGTCGGTTCGACGCCCATCAGCCGCGCGTTCAGGCGATCCTGCATATAGCCTTTGAGTATGCCGTCCTCAATCAGCACATTTTCCCGTGTAGGCGTACCTTCATCGTCGATCGACAGCGATCCCCGCCGGTTCAGGATTGATCCGTCATCGACTACCGTAACGCCGGACGCAGCTACCCGTTCTCCGATCCGGCCGGAAAAGGCGCTGGTGCCCTTGCGGTTGAAGTCGCCTTCAAGCCCATGGCCGATAGCCTCATGCACCAGCACGCCGGGCCAGCCGGGGCCCAGCAATACAGTCATCTCTCCAGCAGGCGCAGCGACTGAGCGCAGGTTCACGCGCGCCTGAGCCAGCGCCTCGTCAATCGCACGGTTCCAGATCTCCGGGTTCATCACCTGATCGTACAGATAACGCCCGCCAATCCCGAACACGCCCGTCTCGCGACGGCCGTTTTCTTCCAGGATGAGCGACACGTTGAGCCGCACCAGCGGGCGAATGTCGGTCGCCATAAAACCGTCGGCGCGGACAATCTCGACGACGGACCAGCTTCCCGCGAGGCTCACTGACACCTGTGCAACGCGCGGATCACGCGCCCGTGCCGCCGCGTCGATCGCCGCGCAGAGAGTCACCTTTTCGGCGAAAGGCACGATTTCCAGTGGATTGGCGTCTGTATAGAGGTGGCGATTGGTATGCTGGGGCGGTGGTGCGGGCCGGCCCTTAGCCGGATCGAGCAACGCCAGCGTTTCCGCCGCGCGACGGATCGCCGCCTCGCTGATATCATTGGCATGGGCGAAGCCAGTCATCTCGCCGGATACGCCGCGCAGGCCAAAGCCCGCATCGGTCGAATAGTCGGCGGTCTTCAGCCGCCCGTCATCAAAGCCGAAGCTCTCGCTCGCTCGATATTGCAGATAGAGCTCGCCATCGTCGCAACTGGCGAGTGCTTGAGCAGTCAGGCGGCGAGCGCCATCAGGATCTAGCAGGCCGGGCCGGTAGAGAAGGCCGCGCGCATCGGTGAACTGAGAGGCAATATCGGTCATGCCGCTCGATATAGGGGCGGCACCTCCGAAGCCCAATCAAAATCGCAACGCGTGCACCCGGATCAGAGGCTTGCGCCGGACGCGATGTCAGGCAGACCGGCAACCTCGGGCGTGTCCGCCGGGCCGCCGATCAGGACGAAGCGCCGGTCGCAATAGCCGCAATCGACATAGCCATGCTCGTCAATTTCCAGGAAGACACGCGGATGGCCCAAGGCTGCGGGGATGTCACCCGATCCATCGCAGGAGACGCGGGGCTTGGTGACTCGAATAATTTCAGGCGGCTGAATCATGATGGCTCGATTAGCAGCGGCGGCGTGACGCCGCAAGAAGGGCGGTGGTGGGCGATGACGGGCTCGAACCGCCGACATTCTCGGTGTAAACGAGACGCTCTACCAACTGAGCTAATCGCCCGTTACCGCACCCCAATCCGGTGCAGCCGGAGCGGGCCTATCTAGGCGAATCGGCGCGCGGGTCAAGCATTGATGACGATCGGATCAACCGCAAAGAAAGCGGCGGCTGGCCGCGAACCAGCGCGTCAGCGCTTCGGCGGTCTCTTCGGTCAGGGCGATGAACACACGGCGACCGTCCTGTGGATCGGCCTGACGACGAACGATGCCCTTGTCCGTCAGGGTTCGGATCCAGCGCAGCGCGGTGTTCGGCGGTACGGCGGAGGCGATGCACAGGCTGGAAACGGAAACGCGCTCCTGCTCCAGCCGCGCCGCCAGCAGATCGAGCAGCATGTCCCAGGCCGGATCGGCGAACAGGTCGCCGGGCAGAAAATCCTCGCGCAGTCGTCTTGCCCGCAACAGATCCCTGACCTGCGACGCGTCGAGTGCGGCTGTATCTGTTATCGACTGGTCGCTGCCCATCGGCTCGACCGCCGGCATGCCGATATAGTCGCTGGAGCGGTCTGATATGCGTGGCCCCAGCGCGAAGGATGGCGTGGCATGGCGCGGCCGGGATGTCAGGGCTTCCAGCGTACGGGCAAGCCGACTGACCTCTTCGCTCAATTGCTGCAAGCGAATGCCTTCGCTTTCCTGATTGACTTCATGAAGGGTGCGCTGCGGCGTAGCGCTTCCAGCGGTCAGCAGCGCCGCTGCGAGATCGGTATGATCCGGCGTACACAGTAATTGCGTCCGCTCGCTTCGGATACAGGCGAAGGCCAGATCGACCGTGTCCATCCCGGCGACGAGGATGACCGACAGGTCATTCTGCATTGCCAGCGTCTCAACCTGCACCAGCAGGCGTTCGAGCAGGGTGGATGGTTGCGTGCAGAATAACAGGATGACGTCGCATCCCACCTGCATGTCCAGCCGCAAGGAGGCCTGTTCCAGCCGGACGATGTCCAGCAGCCGGAATTGGGCGGCACGAGCGAGACCGTCAATATCATCGAGGAAGACGTCGTCGGCCAGGATGAGCAGGCCAGCGCGTTGGTCTTTCACCCCGTAGCTTTCCTCCATCCTGGTGCCAAAATCGGCCGAGGAACGATCCATTTCCACCTGTTATCTCCTGTCCCTGGTCTGTTCCGAGCTTATCGGAATATGGCGGCCATGCGCCGGATCTCTCCTCCATATTGGAGGGTGTGCGCGCTTCTGTCCGCCGGATGCTCGCTTGCCGCTACGAAATGCACGGGGTCAAGCGCCGCTGCCGCCAAAATGGTGGCGCTTTTCGCCGAAGTGGGGAGAGCGTCAGCGCGGATTTGATTTTATCCGAAACGGATTCATTTTGTTTGGCAGATTCACCTCAAACGGCCGTTTTAATGGCAAAGTCGATGTAAAGTTCCCGCAGCCGGGTCGCCATGGGGCCCGGCGCTCCGTCACCAATCTGTCTGCCATCGATGCTGACGACCGACTGGCAGAGCGTCGATGCGCTCGTGATGAAAGCTTCGGATGCCCCTAAAGCCTCGTCGACGGTAAAGGGGCGATGCTCGACCATGATGCCGCGTTCCTCCGCAAGGGCGGTGAGGGCTGCCCCGGTGCAGCCCGCCAGCACAGCCTGGGAATAGGGACGGGTGACGACGCCATGTTCGGTCACGAGAAAGGCTGTCGATGACGCGCCTTCGGTGACAAAGCCGTCCTCCACCATCCACGCCTCTTGTGCACCCGCATGGACCGCAATTTGTTTTGCCATTGCTTGCGCTAACAGCCCGACGCTTTTGATGTCGCGCCGCGTCCAACGCAGGTCCGGCGTCGTCACGACTGCTATTCCAGTGCGTGCAGCAGGGCTATCCAGAAATCGCTTCGCCTGGACGAACATGACGAGGGTCGGCTGCAGGTCGGGAGAGGGGAGGAAGTCTCGGCTGACATCGGCGCCCCGCGTCAGTTGAAGATAGATCAGCCCTTCTTCCAGATCGTTGCGCGTGGCCAACTCCCTCTGCACCGCCTCGATTTGAGCCGAGGGAAGAGGGAGTGTCAGGCCGATCGCCGCTGCCGATCGTTCCAGCCGGGCGAGATGCGATGCGCTATCGACCAGCCTGCCTTCGATCACGGCGGTGACCTCATAAATGCCGTCCGCGAACAGAAAACCACGATCGAGCACGGAGACGCGGGTTTCGGCGAGGGGCAAGAACGCACCATTGAGATAGGCTATCGACATGAGGGGGCACATTTCTCCCGCGCGACAATGCGCTATGCGGCGATGTTGCCGGGGCAGTGCCCTGGGTCAAGCGAGGATCGTCACCCCATCGCCTTCACGCGCTCGCCTATGTAACGCAATTCATCAACGAAGCGCGCCCGTTCGGCCTCCCTGCGCCTCTCGTCGGGCAAGCGCAGGAGAAAACTGGGATGCACCGTAACCCAGCCTTCCATGCCATTTTCCATCGAGATTGGAGTCCCTCGTGTCCGGCTGATCGTAACGGCCTTGCCCAGCATGGCTCGCGCAGCCGTGACGCCCAGAGCTACCACGATGCGTGGACGGAGAAGGTCCAGCTCCCGGTCGAGCCACCATCGGCACGCCTTGATCTCCGGCGTGTCCGGCGATTGGTGGATACGCCTTTTGCCGCGACGCTCATGTTTGAAATGCTTGACTGCATTGGTGACATATATGCTGCCGCGATCAATCCGCGCCTCTTCCAGCGCCCGGTCAAGCAACTGGCCCGCAGGTCCAACAAAGGGGCGTCCCGCGATATCTTCCTGATCCCCCGGTTGCTCGCCGATGAGGGCCAGTCGAGCGTCAAGCGGGCCTTCGCCAAAGACCGTCTGGGTTGCATCCTGGTAGAGATGGCATCGAGTGCAGCTCATCGCCTCCTCACGCAACATCTTCCATGCGACATTTATGTTAGATGGCCTTGCGGGGGCTTTTGGCGGTGTGGCGATCATGGCTGCCTCCCGGGCCTGTGCCCCTGCGACCAATTCGGGGATGAGCGCGGCCTCGGGCAGATTGCGCCAATATTTCTTCGGCATTTCAGACAGCATGGCGCGCTGCTTGAGACGTGCCGGGTTGAATATTGCCGCGTAATAGCTTTTCCACACATCCTCGATCGGGTCACTCGCCGGCGTATCCGATCGCGTCGCTCCCGGTCCCTCGCTCAACGTGTCGCCGTCCCAATGGATGCTGGTTTCAGGCGTCAGGATCGACCAGCGCATTGACGCAAACCGGCGGACAAAAAATCCCGCATTGGCGCGGACGATGTGATGATCGGGTTCAAACCAGGCGACGAAGCGGGACACGCCGCCTTCTTCCTCGACCTCCCGGAAACGAACGAAGGCGCGCATCTTGTGGATATCGCGCCTCACCGCTCTGGCCAGAGCTTCTACGCGGCGCAACAGCGGATCAGCCTGATCTTCCATCCGTAAGGGCCTTTGCCGCACTTTGAGCAGCAAGTTGTAAAGGAGGGCGAAGCGTTCCTCATCCCGATTCAGAATTGCGATGCCCGCCAGTTCCAGAAATGCGCGGGGTACAGAAAAAGCGTTGCCCGGATCGATCGGAGGCAGTTCGTCGACGGGCAGAAGAGACGCCGCCTGTCCTGCCACGCACCAGTCAATGTCTTCCGCTGCGACATTGGCCAGCGCGAAACGCCTGGCTGCCGTTCGCCACCCATCGAAATCGTCCGGCCCGCTAAGCAGCGCCTGATACATTCCCGCCTCAGTCGGCTTTTTCCGCCCGTTGCAATTCTGCCGGCTTGCGCCGGGCGAAGGTTGCGGCGAGCTTCTGTTCCTCCTCGGTCGTCAGCTCGGCAGCAGCGTCAGGGAACATCTCCTCTTCCTCCTCCTCAATATGGTGGAGGTAGCGCTTTTTCATCTTGTCGAAAGTCTCGCGCCATGCGGTGCTGTTAAACTCCTGCTCCTGGAGTTCCTCCAGATAATCGTCGATTTCCTTATGCTCCGATACGCTATGCTGCGCGTCTTCTCGCAAATCAGGGCGAGCGAGCATCGTGGCGTAGAGCGTTTCTTCTTCGGCAGCGGCGTGTGCGGTCACTTCAACTCGAAACTGCTCGAACAGCTTTGCCAGCCGCTCATTGTCACCCTCCGCGTCCGCCATTTTGTCGAACAACTGGCGATGGGCGTCGTGATCCTGCTTAAGGCGGTCGAAAATGTTGGCGTCAGCCATAAGTGCTCCTCTTGTTTCAGAGGGCACAACGAAATGGATGACCCTTTGGCTCCGTAGTTCAGCCGAACAGAAAGCGGAAGATTATGGCGACCGGTATCCACAAAAGGCTGCTGGCAATGCTGGTCAGCCAGAGTTGCACCACATCGCGGCGGAAACGCAGGTCAAGCCCCGCGCCAGAAAGACCGCTTTGGTCAAATAGCTCCCAGCGGCGCTCAAGGCCACGGGCAGCCATCGCAAACCCGGCGATGGCGACGATGATGGCGAGGTGCAGCACGAGCGAACCGCCCAACTTGGCGACGATTGCGATCTGGAGCAGGCAGCAGACGACGAGCGCAGTGGCCAGATGGCTGCTCATTCGCTTGGCATAGCGACCGCCATGCGATTGCGCAGAAGCATTTTTGAACAGCGTCGCCACCAGCCTTACCCCTCCATTCCCTGCTCAGAAGAAAACATGAAGTGCAACGCTTATCAACGGCAAAATTCGCTGCCTCAGGCAAAAAGCTCCAGTTGAGTCGCGGCAGGGGTGAGCCGCCTTTGAAGGTCTACGCTATCGATCAAATGCAGCGGCCGCCAATCGCTTGCGATCAGGAACGGTCGCAACTTGGCTATCGAGTTGGTCAGCCGGGCGACATCTGCCAGCTTCAGGCGGCGCTCTCTGCGACTCGCCACGATGCGATCAACGGCCCTGACGCCAAGACCTGGCACACGCAGCAGCATTTCCCGCGCGACCTTGTTCACATCGACCGGAAAAATCTCCCGGTGCCGCAGCGCCCAGGCCAGTTTGGGGTCTATGTCGAGCGGAAGATGCCCCGTTTCAGGATCTGTCGCCTGTTCAAGATCGCGCACCGAAAAGCCATAGAAGCGCATCATCCAGTCTGATTGATACAGCCGATGTTCGCGAAGAAGCGGCGGGCGTTTGAGAGGCAGGACGCTGCTGGGCGAGGGGATGGGTGAAAAGGCGCTGTAATAGACACGGCGCAATGCATGTTTGTCATAAAGCGACCGCGCCCGGCGCAAGATGGTGCGATCATCCGATCCATCGGCGCCGACTATCATCTGCGTCGATTGACCCGCCGGGGCAAAGCGGGGCGCATGGCGGTAACGCTTCCTTGCGTCACCCATATCCTCGATCGCCATGCGCAAATCCTTCATAGCGCCTTCGATCCGCGCGCCGTTCTTTTCAGGCGCCAGCCGTTCCAGCCCCTGTTCGGTCGGCAGTTCGACATTGATCGACAGCCGGTCTGCATAAAGTCCGGCCTGATGCGCCAGTTCAACATCGGCGTCCGGAATGGTCTTGAGATGGATATAGCCGCGAAAGTCGTGCTCCTCACGCAGCGTGCGGGCGACCTCGATCAACTGCTCCATCGTATAGTCCGGCGACCGGATGATGCCGGAGGACAGAAAAAGCCCTTCGATATAATTGCGGCGGTAGAAGTTGAGCGTCAGCGCGACGATTTCCTGCACGGTAAAGCGGGCGCGGCGCACATTGCTCGACTGGCGATTGATGCAATAATGGCAATCGAAGATGCAGCTGTTGGTCAGCAGGATTTTGAGCAGTGAAATGCATCGGCCATCAGGCGCATAGGCGTGGCAGATGCCCATGCCCTCGGTCGAGCCCAGACCGCCTTTACGCCCGGACAGGCTGTCACGCCTTTTCGTGCCCGATGACGCGCAGGAAGCGTCATATTTTGCAGCGTCAGCAAGGATTTCGAGTTTTTGGGCGACTGAAAGGATCGACATAAGTTCATGATATGTTCTTATCTTGCCTATGTCTTTGATGCAGATTGGTATCGCCTCAGCTTTTCCAACCAGGGTCGATCCGGTCGATCAGCCTTACCATGGCTTGAAAGTCTGGCACTCCGGGACCGCTGGGCAACTGGATGCCCCCAATATCGCGTTGGTGAACAGCGATGACCTCGGCCGGGACGTCAAGCGGCGTCCCGGCCGCGCCGGTCGCGACCTGAATTTCACAGGCGCGCTGAAGCATCCAGTGCATGAGAAACGCTTTGGGCAAGCTGTCCGCCATGACTAGCGTGCCATGATTGCGCAGCATCATGATGCGACGGTCCCCCAGGTTGGCGATCAGCCGTTCACCCTCTTCGGGCCGAAGGGTGATCCCTTCAAAGTCGTGATAGGCGATTCGCCCTGCAAATGCCGCCGCATAGAAATTTGTTGGCTGCAATCCTTCGTGGGTCGAGCTGACCGCCATCCCCGCCGTGGTATGTGTATGAATTACGCAATGGGCGTCGGGCACGAGGCGGTGAAACACGCTATGCTGGGTAAAGCCGGCGCGGTTCACCGGATAGGCGCTGCCATCAAGCACGTGGCCGTCGATATCGATCTTGACCAGATTCGACGCCGTTACTTCGGAATAAAGAAGGCCGAAGGGATTGATCAGGAAGGCGCCGTCCTCACCTGGAACACGCAGCGTTATGTGATTATAGATAAGCTCCGACCAGCCCATATGGTCGAATATGCGGTAGCAGGCCGCCAGTTGCCGGCGGGCTTCCCACTCTGCTGCTGACGCATCGGGAAAGGAAATGGCACTTGCCATGGTGATCCTCCTCCTGTCTTGTGCGCCCGACTATCTCTCTTGAGTGCGCCGCTGTCGAGTGGAACGGCTTTAGGGTTGAATTTGGCCGACTCTGCTGATAGGGCGCGCCCCACACGGCGCAGGCTGGCCTGCGACGACTCATCGCTATTACGTTCGGTAGGCCCGTTGGGAGGGGTTTTTGTCTCCTGGCAATCTGGCCTCTTTCGACTGGAGTTTGACTGGCTTATGCAAATCATCGTTCGCGACAACAATGTCGACCAGGCCCTGCGCGCGCTCAAGAAGAAGCTGCAGCGCGAGGGTGTGTATCGCGAGATGAAGTTGCGCCGTCACTACGAAAAGCCGTCGGAAAAGCGCGCCCGCGAAAAGGCGGCTGCGGTTCGCCGCGCGCGCAAGCTGGAGCGCAAGCGCGCTGAGCGCGACGGCGTCCGTTAAGACCTTCGTTATCCGGGGCGGCTGTCCGGCCGTCCCAATCCTGCTGATCACCCGCACCTGCGAGGCTTAGGTCCATGTCCACGACCGCTGTTCCCCTTCGTCCCATCGCCAAGGGGTCGCTCACGCGTCTCTGGATCGGCGTTGCAGCCGTGGCGGTTGCCGCTGGCGGATTGGCCTGGGCCGGGCAGCGCGGCGTTGAGCCTTCCCCCGCCAGCTATCTGGCGCGCAATGCGGGGGAAGACGGCGTCATGACCACCGATTCGGGGCTCCAGTATAAAGTGCTGGAAGAGGGCGAAGGCCCCAGTCCGACGGCGGCGGATGTCGCGCTGGTCGGCTATAAGGGCACTCTGCTCGACGGCACCGTCTTCGATGAAAATCCGCAGACCGCGATGCCCGTCGATGGCGTGGTCCCCGGCTTCTCCGAAGGGCTTCAGAAGATGAAGAAGGGCGGCAAATATCGCCTCTGGATCCCGCCGCAGCTTGGCTATGGGGAGCAGGCGGCTGGGCCTATTCCTGCCAATTCGGTGCTGGTGTTCGATGTGCAACTGCATGATTTCAAGTCCAAGGCAGACATCATGCGGATGCAGCAGATGATGCAGCAGGACGGCGCTACCCCGCCGCCATTGCCTGGCAACTGATCGGATCACCAGCGTTAGATGAAGGCCCGGTTTTCCGGGCCTTTTTCATTCGATCCGAACAATGCCGCTGGTGGCGGGACCATCGTCGCGCGCCTTGGAGCGTTCCTCCAGATAAACCTTGATCATCGCCACGATGGGGTCGGCCAGGAACAGTCCCAATATACCAAATAGCGCGCCGAACAGAATCTGCGCGGCCAGCACCAGGGCAGGCGCAAGGTCGGTCGCGCGCTTGGCGACCATCGGGACGATCAGATAGCCGTCCACGATCTGCACCACCAGATAGACGGCAAAGGCGTACAGACCCGCGTTCACTCCAGCTGAAAATCCAACCAGCACGATCAGCACACCGGAAATGATCGCCCCGATATTCGGCAGCAAGGCGAAAAGCCCGGTGAGGATGCCCAACAGGCCGGCCATGGGTACACCACCGGCAAGCAGGAGAAGCCAGGTCCCGACTCCCTCGACCGCCATGCCGATCAGCCGGCCGAACATCAATCGGCGCAAGGTCCAGCCCATCTTGTCCACGACATTGTAGAAGCCCACCCTCCGGCCCATAGGCAGCATCCAGGCAACGCCCCGTTCGTAGAGCCGAGGTTCGACCGCAATGAAGATCGCCAGCACCAGCATCATGACGCCGCTGGTAACAGCGCCCATCATCGTTCCCACCGCAGCCGTGACCCGACCGAGGGAACTGAAGGCCTGACTGGCAAGGCTTTTGAAGTCATTTGGCGTTGTGGTGACGCCCAGTTGCTCCATCCATCCGCCGATGCGGACCACTTGCGCCTCGACGATTGACCGCATCGCCTGCGCCTGCATCGCCAGGCTCGATCCCGTCAGGTAAAAGGTGTAGGCGAGGAAAAGCACCGCTGAAATCAAAACAATGGTGAGACGCCAGCCGCGACTGATGGGTAAAACCCGGCCGAGCAGCCTCGTGCCCCCATCCATCATCGTGGCCAGGACCAGCGCGCCAAGGATCAGCATGATCGGCTGGGCGAGAAACCACAGCAGCGCCACTGCCACCGCCACGCCGATCCACACGCTTGCGCGCTGAATCTCCCGATTAACTAGGGGGCTGCGCAGTTCGCTGGGGCCTGGCTCCTCAATGTGGACATGGTTTCCGCGCAATCGCCAGCCCCTTTTTGCCAACCATTACTTCGGGGGTGCAACGCTCTCCGGTCGCAAGCTGTTCCCGGCCCGGCCGCTGCGCAGCCCATGGATCCAGCTGATTGGGTTCCATGTGGAATTGCCATCCAGTGAGAAAGTGATGAACTCCGCGCGTCCTCCAATCGCTTCCCACGGGACCGGGCCACCCAGGCCATTTTCCTCCAGCGGAGCGCGGCTGTCGGCGCTGTTGTCCCGATTGTCGCCCATCAGGAACACATGATTTGCCGGCACCCGCACTGGTTCATACCAGTCGAGCGTACTGGGGCCCATGTCGATTATCAGATAGCTCTTGCCATTGGGCAGAGTCTCCTGCCGGACGGGCAACTGGCAATAGCTTCGTCCGTCCGTCCCGGTCGCACGCGCGCCCGGGAATTGGGCGGGAGAGCAGGGCGCATTGCCATCGATGGGGATGCGCACAGGCTTCAGCGCCCTTTGGGGGACCGCCGCGCCGTTAAGGATCACCTGTCCGCCCCGCACCTCGATAATGTCGCCGGGCAGACCGATCACGCGCTTGATATAGTCCTCCCGCCGGTTGTGCGGCGACACGATGACGATATCCCCGCGCTCGGGCAGGCGGCCGAAAATCCGGCCTTTCAGGAAGGGGAGGGGATGAAAGCTCGGCGAGACGTAGGACCAGCCATAGGGAAATTTGCTGACCACCAGACGGTCGCCCTTGAGGAGGACTGGCATCATCGATTCGCTAGGAATGTAGAATGGCTTCGCCACGAAGCTGTGGAACGCGAGCACTGCCAGGATTAGAAGAGCGATGCTTTTTACTTCATGCCACCAATCGATTGACCCTTTTTCGGTTTGGGCGGGCGGCGGGGTTGCTGGCTCGTCGGGGGAAAGCGGGTCGTTTTCGCTCATATCGGTTGCCGTCATGAAAGGCTTCTCGGATTCAGGGACGCCGCTGTCACTGGGGCAGCGCTTCGATGATGACGAAGGCCTGCGCCCATGGGTGATCATCGGTTAGCGTGACGTGAATGACAGGCTTGTGACCTGAGGGAACCATGGATCGAAGCTGCGCCAGCGCGCCACCGGTCAGTTCAAGCGTGGGCGCGCCCCCCGCCCGGTTCACGACGCCGATGTCCTTCATGAACACGCCGTGCTTGAATCCGGTGCCGACCGCCTTGGAAAAGGCTTCCTTCGCCGCGAACCGCTTGGCGAGAGTCCCGGCCTTTGTGAAAGGACGCCGATTGGCCTTTACTCTTTCGACATCGGTAAAGACGCGCTGTTCGAAGCGCTCGCCGAACCTGTCTAGCGAATGCTGGATCCGCTCGATATTGCACAGGTCGGAACCCAGGCCGATGATCAACGGACGAGGTCCATCTGCCGCCGCATTTCCCGGATGCTGCCTTCCAGGCCGTTGAATATCGCCTCGCCGATCAGGAAATGGCCGATGTTGAGTTCGGCCACCTGCGGGATCGCCGCGATAGGGCCGACATTGTCGAAGGTCAGTCCGTGGCCCGCATGCGGTTCGATCCCGTTCTTGGCGGCCAGAGCCGCAGCGTCCGTGATGCGGCGCAGTTCGTTTACACGCTCCGTGCCGGAAACATGAGCGTAGCGGCCGGTATGGAATTCGACGACCGGTGCACCAAGCTGGATCGCGGCCGCGATTTGAACCGGATCGGCCTCGATGAACAGGCTGACCCGGATTCCCGCGTCGCTCAGAGCCTGAACAATTGGTTGTAGCGCATCGATCTGCCCGGCTGCATCAAGGCCGCCTTCGGTCGTTCGCTCCTCCCGCTTTTCGGGTACGATACACGCGGCATGGGGGCGATGCTTCAAGGCGATGTCCAGCATTTCCTGCGTCGCCGCCATTTCCAGATTGAGCGGCACCGTGAGCGCCGTCATCAGCGTGGCGATATCCTCGTCCCGAACGTGCCGCCGGTCTTCGCGCAGGTGCGCGGTGATGCCGTCCGCACCGGCTGCCACCGCGAGCAGCGCGGCCTTCACGGGATCGGGATGCTCTCCCCCGCGGGCATTCCGGATGGTCGCAACATGGTCTATGTTGACACCCAGGCGCAGATGGGCGGGGGACTGGTGCATATAGCTTATTGCTTCCGGCTGCCGGGCTTGATCGCGGGCACTGCCGCCAGTTCGGGTGGCACCTCTTCGGCTTCATAAACCGGAAAGTTTATGCTGACGAGCGGATAGAAGGGTACGCCCAGATCCACTTCGCCTGCAGAGCGATCGACCAAAGAAGCCTCTGCAATGACGATGCCGCCGTCCGCTTCCACCGCTTCGATTGCCTGGCGCGAGGAGAGGCCGGTGGTGACCACATCTTCGACCATCAGCACTTTTTGACCCGGCACGATCGCGAAACCGCGGCGAAGTTCGAACGTACCTTCGGGCCTTTCCAGAAACACTGCATCCTTGTCGAGCGCCCTGCCCACCTCATGTCCGATAATCAGCCCCCCCATGGCAGGCGAAACGACCAGGTCGATTTCTTGCCGCAATTCGCGCGGCAGCTTCTGCACGATGGCGCGCGCGAGGCGACCTGCGCGTTCGGCGTTCATCAACACGCGCGCGCATTGCAGATAATTGGCGCTACGGCGGCCCGAGGACAGAATGAAATGCCCTTCCAGCAGCGCTCCGGCCGCCCTGAATTCCGCCAATACTTCCTCGTCGGTCATCCGATTTTTGATCCATCCGCCCATGCCAGGGCCATGTTTCAGAACCAGCCGGCACATCTTATTCCAGCATGAGACACGCCCATGATCGCGCTCCTGCGCGCGAGGTGCGAGATAGGCGGACGACAGGGGCGTTGCAACAGCGAAGAAAATCTGCTCCTGCCCGCTTGAGGCAGGAAAAAACCATGCCTATAAGCCGCGGCAGACCGACCGGGCGGGGGGAGCGCGTATGCGCGCGCCTTCGTTGCAGCGGCGCCAAGGGGTTACGGGGTAAGAAGACGCTTATGAAGATGGTGAAATCGCTCGTTCTCGCCGGATTGCTGGCCTTTGCGCCGGCTGCGGCGTTGAACAGTCAGGCGCTGGCACAGGACAATGCCGCCGTCGCGGCTGCTGCTGACAATGCGGTCGTGCCGACCGAATCGAGCGCCAATGCTGCGGCTCCCGCTGCCGAAGTTGCCGCCCCGGCCCGGATGAAGCCGACCGAAGGCATAGGCATGCCGCGTCCTGGCGAAATCACCTTGCAGGAACAGTTCAGCCCAACCGGCCACACGGCCCGCTGGCTGCATGATGTGCTTTTGCTTCCGCTCATCACGATCATTTCGATCCTCGTGCTGGTCCTGATGCTCTATGTCATGGTCCGTTTCCGTCGCAGCGCGAATCCGGTGCCCTCGAAGACTTCGCACAATACGCTGATCGAAGTGATCTGGACCGTGGTGCCGGTGATTATCCTTCTGGTGATCGCCGTGCCGTCGATCGGCTTGCTGGCCGACCAGTATAAGCCTGCGCCCAAGGATGCGCTGACTGTCAAGGTCACAGGTTATCAATGGTATTGGGGCTATGAGTACCCCGACAACGCCATTCCCGAATTCGTTTCGAACATGCTCCCGAAGGACAAGGCCGAGGCAAATGGCGAGCCATATCTGCTTGCGCCCGACAATCGTCTCGTGCTGCCTGTTGGCCGTCCGATCAAGTTGATCATCACTGGCGCTGACGTCATTCACAGCTTTGCCATTCCGTCGCTTTGGGTGAAGATGGATGCGGTGCCGGGCCGGCTGAATGAAAAGAGTTTCTCCATCGAGAAGCCCGGCGTCTATTATGGTCAGTGCTCGGAACTGTGTGGCGCACGCCACGCCTTCATGCCGATCGCGATCGAGGCGCTGCCCCCGGCTCAGTTTGACCAGTGGGTCCTTTCGCAAGGTGGCCAGCTCCAGGGTGCAACTGCGGCAGCGACTGCTGCTGCCGCTCCCGTAGCGCCTGCCGCCGCACCCGCCGAAAAGCTTTGATGTAAGGGCAAGATGCCATGACAACCATTACCGCAGATCATCACGGCGACCATGCTCATGAGCATCATGACGCCGACCACAAGCCAGCCTTTTTCCAGCGCTGGTTCATGTCGACGAACCATAAGGATATCGGCACTCTCTACCTGATCTTCGCGATCCTTGCAGGCGTGATCGGTGGCGCGATTTCAGGACTGATGCGTGCTGAACTTGCCCAGCCGGGCATCCAGTATCTACAGACTTGGGCGCAGTTCAGCGATGGCCCCAATGCCACGCTTGATCAGGCATATCATCTCTGGAACGTGCTGATCACCGCGCATGGCCTGATCATGGTCTTTTTCATGGTCATGCCCGCGATCATCGGCGGCTTTGGCAACTGGTTCGTGCCGATCATGATCGGTGCGCCCGACATGGCTTTCCCGCGGATGAACAATATCAGCTTCTGGCTGCTCATCCCGGCTTTCGCTTTGCTTTTGGGTTCTGCCTTCGTCCCCGGAGGCACTGGCAATGGCGCTGGGACGGGTTGGACGGTCTATGCGCCGCTTTCGACCAGCGGTTCAGCTGGCCCGGCCGTCGATATGGCCATCCTGTCGTTGCATATTGCGGGCGCCAGCTCCATTCTGGGTGCGGTCAACTTCATCACCACCATTCTCAACATGCGCGCGCCGGGCATGACCTTGCACAAGATGCCGCTGTTCGTCTGGTCGGTCCTGGTCACAGCCTTCCTGCTGCTGCTCGCGCTGCCCGTTCTGGCTGCCGCGATCACCATGCTGCTTACGGATCGTAACTTCGGCACCACATTCTATGATGCGGCCGGTGGCGGCGACCCTGTGCTGTACCAGCATCTCTTCTGGTTCTTCGGCCATCCCGAAGTGTACATCATGATCCTGCCCGGCTTCGGCATTGTCAGCCAGATCATCTCGACCTTCAGTCGCAAGCCAGTATTCGGTTATCTGGGCATGGCATATGCCATGGTCGCGATCGGCGTCGTCGGCTTCGTCGTGTGGGCGCACCACATGTTCACCACCGGCATGTCCGTGAACGTTAAGATGTATTTCACGGCCGCGACGATGGTCATCGCGGTCCCTACCGGGATCAAGATCTTCTCGTGGATTGCGACGATCTGGGGTGGTTCGATTAGCTTCAAAACCCCGATGGTGTGGGCCCTGGGTTTCATTTTCCTCTTCACGGTGGGCGGTGTTACAGGCGTTGTGCTAGCGAATGGCGGCGTGGATGACGTGCTGCATGACACCTATTATGTCGTGGCGCATTTCCACTACGTCCTTTCGCTGGGCGCGGTGTTTGGCCTGTTCGCGGGCTTCTATTACTGGTTCCCGAAGATGTCGGGCCGGATGTACAACGAGTTTCTCGGCCATCTGCACTTTTGGGTCTTCTTCGTCGGCGTGAACCTGCTGTTCTTCCCGATGCACTTCCTGGGCCTGTCGGGCATGCCTCGCCGCTATCCTGACTATCCCGAAGCCTATGCTTATTGGAATGGCGTCGCCAGTCACGGTTATGAGATCATGGCGGTCGGCGTGCTGATCTTCTTCGTGAACGTCTTCTGGTCGCTCGTCGCTGGCAAGAAGGCGGAAGGCAATCCGTGGGGTGAAGGCGCCACTACGCTGGAATGGACGCTGTCTAGCCCGCCGCCGTTCCACCAATTCGAAACCCTGCCGGTCATCGACTGACGATCGGCGCGAACAAGGGCGTCCCGGTATTGGGACGCCAGGTAGCGGCTAACGCCGTCGACCTAGTATGAGCATTCCCGGCGTCCGTAATGGCGCCGGGTTGCCGCATGAGGAGCATATGGCAAGTTTGCCGTTCGAGACCACAAGCACGGTTTCCACGATCCCCGCTCATTGGCGGGATTTCGTCGCGCTGACCAAGCCGCGAGTGATGACGCTCGTGGTCTTCACCGGGCTTTGTGGCCTGCTTGCTGCGCCGGGCCATATTCACCCCGTTTTGGCTTTCACGGCCATCCTCTGCATTGCGCTGGGTGCGGGCGCTGCGGCGACGCTCAACCAATGGTACGAAGCCGACATTGATGCGAAGATGAAACGGACCGCTAATCGGCCGCTGCCGGCGGGCCGAATGGATCGGCAGTCCGCGCTCCACTTCGGCGTCGGCCTTTCCTTTTTTTCGGTGCTGTTGATCGGGGTCGCCACCAACTGGCTGGCCGCAGCCGTTCTCGCGATATCGATCCTCTTTTATGTGTTCGTCTACACCATCTGGCTCAAGCCCAGGACGACGCAGAATATCGTGATTGGCGGCGCTGCTGGCGCCTTTCCTCCGGTCATCGGCTGGGCTGCTGTGACCGGCGATGTGGGCGCATTGCCGATCGCGCTATTCGCGCTCACCTTCTTCTGGACGCCGCCACACTTCTGGGCGCTCGCTCTGTTCGTGAAGACCGATTACGCTGCGGCAAACATTCCGATGCTGCCGGTTGTGTCCGGCGAAGCCGCCACGCGGCGGCAGATCTGGTTTTATACCGCAATCATGGCGGCGGCGGCGATGGCGCCGGTCCTTCTGCGCCTCACTGGCCTCATTTACGGGGTGACCGCGCTGCTCGGAACTGCCTTATTCGTCGTCTTTGCTTTCCAGGTGTTCCGGCACAGGGAGACCGATCCGGCTCGCATGGCTCCTGAACGGCGGCTGTTCAAATATTCGATTTTCTACCTTTTCCTTCTCTTTGGAGCGGTCGTGATTGATCGTTGGCTGCTTGCATGACGCCTGAAGAAGAAAAGCAGGTCAGAAGCAGGCAGAAGTCGCGCGCGCTTGTGACGGGCCTCCTGCTTGCGGCGCTTGTCGTCCTCTTCTACGCCATCACCATCGCCAAGATGGGGGAGGCCGTTGATGGCCAGCTTGCCGCCGTCACCCTTTGACCGGGACCGGCGAAATCGGCGAACTTTGATGGCCATGGCCGGCGTAGGTCTCGCCATGCTCGGCCTGGGTTTCGCGTCGGTCCCACTTTATCGCATCTTCTGCGAGCAGACGGGTTTCGGCGGCACGACCCAGCGCGCGTCCAGTAACGTCAACGTGCAGCCGGCCGTTGGCCACACCATGTCTATCCGCTTCGACTCAAACATTCAGCCCGGCATGCCCTGGCAATTCTATCCTGAGCGCAGGACCGATACGGTAACCGTTGGCGCCAGGGACATGGCTATCTTCATTGCGAAGAACATGTCCGACAAGCCGGTCACCGGAACGGCGAGCTTCAACGTCACGCCGACTCAGGCTGGCGCCTATTTCACCAAGATCCAATGCTTTTGCTTCACGGAGCAAACCTTGCAGCCTGGCCAGGAAGTCCGGATGCCAGTGCTCTACTATGTTGATCCAAAAATTCTGGCGGATCCCGACAACCGGGACACCCAGCAAATTACGCTCAGCTACACCTTCTATCCTGTTGAGCAGGACAAGAAGCCAAGCTAAGGCAATCCACGATAACGCGAACGCGAACAGGGAAGAGTACGTCATGGCAGGCGCCAAGCAGCACGATTATCATATTCTACCGCCCAGCATCTGGCCGCTTTTTGGATCCATGTCTGCGCTGGTTATGGCAGTTGGCGCGATTATGTGGATGCATCCCGACGCGATGCCCGCTGGCGGTGGTTGGGTGTTCCTGATCGGCGTGGCTGGCGTCCTTTTCACCATGTACAGCTGGTGGGCCAATGTGATCGCCGAGGCGCATGCCGGCGATCACACGCCTGTCGTCCAATTGCACCTGCGTTACGGCATGATCTTGTTCATCGCTTCCGAAGTGATGTTTTTCGTGGGCTGGTTCTGGGCATATTTCGACTTCTCGCTATTCCCCAGCGAACTCCCGCCGATTGATGGAATGTTCCCGTCAAAGGGCATCGAGGTAATGAATGCGTTCGAGCTGCCGCTGCTCAACACGCTCATCCTGCTCTGCTCCGGCACCACCGTCACCTGGGCGCATCACGCGCTGATTCATGGCGATCGTGAAGGCCTGAAGACAGGTCTGTGGTTGACCGTGATCCTGGGCGTTCTGTTTTCGGCGATCCAGGCCTATGAATATGCCCATGCTCCGTTCCCGTTCGGCGGCAGCCCGTACAGCTCGGCCTTTTATATGGCGACCGGTTTCCACGGGTTCCACGTTCTGGTCGGCACGATCTTTCTGATCGTCAACCTGATCCGCGTCTACAAGGGGCACTTCACACCCCGCCAGCATTTCGGTTTTGAAGCCGCTGCCTGGTACTGGCACTTTGTCGATGTTGTCTGGTTGTTCCTCTTCGTCGCCATCTACGTCTGGGGTGGCTGGGGCGCCCCGATGCATGGCGGCTGATCACCGATCAACGTTCAGATAGCGAACGGCCGGGCATGATCCGGCCGTTTCCTTTTGCGGCGAGGCCAATTATCTCTGCTGCGATCATGTCCTTGATTGCTCCTCCGCCACGGCCGTTCCCATGTGGCGCTTACAGTCGCGGATCGAAGAGGTTCGGCAACGGGATATTGGCGATAGCACCTGTCGATATCAGGCTAGCGGAGTAGCAATTATGAAATTTGGGCGCTTCCCGCTTTTCGCGACCTTGGTTGTCGTCGTCGCAATTCTAGTCATGATCGGCCTTGGCGTTTGGCAATTGCAAAGGCGTGGTGAAAAGGAAGCCACGCTCGCGCTTGTGGCGGCGAATCCGGCGAAACCGGCGATCAGCTTTCCCTGGACGCCTCCGGTCCCCGACGAATTGCTGTTCCGTCGCTCGTCGCTCCATTGCCTTGATGTCGTAGCTTGGCAAACCGAAGCCGGGCGGGCCGCCGATGGGTCGGTGGGATATCGCTATATCGCGCATTGCTCCACTGGCGCAGAGGGACCAGGTGCGCTCGTCGCAATGGGTGTCGCCAAGCAACCGGATCTGAAGCCGAGTTGGGACGGAGGCAATGTAGGCGGGTGGATCTCGGAAGAACCGGATCACAGGACGCTGCTTTCGCGATTTGTTGGCAATGCTCCTCCATTGCGGCCGATGCTGATTGCGGAACGCGCTCCGAATGGGCTGAAGCCTGTTGCGCCGCCGGCCGTTGATGACGTCCCCAACAACCACCTCGCTTATGCCGTCCAGTGGTTTCTCTTCGCCGCGGTGGCAGCTCTCATCTATGCGCTTGCACTGCGCAGGCGCACCCTGTCCCCAGGCGGATCGTCGTAAATGCTTGCTCCTCCGTCTCTGCATCGTTACCGGGCGTCCCCATCATGCAATATGTGAGCACCAGAGGAAGCGCCCCAACGCTGGGTTTCGAAGATGTGACGCTGGCGGGGCTGGCGTCCGATGGGGGGCTCTACATTCCCGAAAGCTGGCCGCGCCTTTCGGATGACCAGATCAATGCGCTTGCCGGCCTCTCCTATGTCGAAACCGCGGTGCGGGTCATGGCGCCCTATGTGGCAGGATCACTGACGGAAGAAGAGTTGCGGGAACTCTGCACCGCAGCCTATGGACGCTTCAGCCATCAGGCGGTGACGCCGCTGGTGCAACTCGATCATCGGCATTGGCTGCTCGAACTTTTCCACGGTCCGACGCTGGCGTTCAAGGATGTAGCGCTTCAGTTGCTCGGCCAGTTGTTCGAGCGGTTTCTTTCGCGACGGGACGATCATCTGACGATTGTCGGCGCGACATCAGGGGACACCGGATCGGCGGCGATCGACGCTGTCGCCGGACGCGAGAAGATCGACATTTTCATGCTGCACCCGGAAGGTCGGGTGTCGGACGTCCAGCGTCGGCAGATGACGACCGTGCGCGCGCCCAATGTCCATAACATCGCCATTGAGGGCAGCTTTGACGATGCGCAGTCGCTGGTAAAGGCGATGTTCAACGACGCCGCCTTTTCAAAGCGCTTCAATCTGTCAGCGGTGAACAGCATCAACTGGGCACGGCTGATGGCTCAGGTCGTCTATTATTTCTACGCTGCGGTTCGCCTTGGCGCGCCGGAGCGGCCCGTCGCCTTTTCCGTGCCGACGGGAAATTTCGGCGATGTGTTCGCTGGCTATGTGGCCGCGCAGATGGGGCTGCCCGTCGCCAGGTTGATGGTCGCCACCAATGTGAACGACATTCTCCACCGCGCACTTTCAGACGGCGACTATAGCCAGGGCCAGGTGGTCCAGACGGCAACGCCCAGCATGGACATCCAGATCAGCTCCAATTTCGAGCGGTTGCTGTTCGACGCAGGAGGGCGGGATGGCGCGGCCCTTTCCGCACAGATGAAGGGTTTTGAGACGAGCCGCGCGATGCGCCTTACCAATGCGCAGCGGGCAGGCGCCGGGAAGCTTCTGACGTCTGCTCGTGTTGATGGCGATGCGATGAACATGGCGATCCGTTGGGCTTTCGATGGTTCGGGCCAGGTGATCGATCCGCATACTGCCGTGGGGCTTGCCGCCGCGCGCGAGCTGGAAGTCGATGCGAGCGTTCCGATCGTGACGCTGGCGACCGCGCATCCGGCCAAGTTCCGCGAGGCCGTCGAGCGCGCAACAGGTATTCGCCCCCCGTTGCCAGCGCGGATGGGGGATCTGTTCGCCCGCGAGGAAGCCTATGCCAAGCTGCCTGCGACCTTTGACGCGATAACCGCCTATGTCGCGGAGCGCGCTACGCCGCGGGCATGAAGCTCGACACCCTCATTGGCGAGCCTTGGCCCGATTACGGCCTGATAGATTCAGGTCACGGCCGGAAGCTGGAACGCTACGGCCGTTTCCGGTTCATCAGACCCGAGCCGCAGGCCATGTGGGCGCCAGCCAACGCGGATTGGCAGGCCGATGGCGAGTTCGTGCCCGGCTCTGACGAGGAAGGTGGCGGCCGCTGGGTTCACGCCCGGCCGGTTCCGCCGGAAGGGTGGCCACTTAGCTGGAAGGAAGTGACCTTCCAGGCCAATTGCACGCCCTTTCGCCACCTGGGCTTCTTCCCTGACATGGCGCCGGTCTGGAACTGGATGCGCGGGCAGGTCGATGGCGTGGAGCAGCCACAGGTGATGAACCTGTTCGGCTATACCGGCGTCGGTACGCTGGCGATGGCGGCTGAGGGCGCGCAGATGGTCCATGTCGATGCGTCGAAAAAGTCCGTGGCGCAGGCACGCGCCAACGCCGCCGCATCGGGCATGGAGGACCGGCCGGTGCGCTGGATCGTCGATGATGCGGCCAAATTCGTTGCACGCGAGGTGAGAAGAGGGCGGCGCTATGACGGCATCTTGCTGGATCCGCCCAAATATGGTCGCGGGCCTGATGGTGAGATTTGGCGGCTTGAGGAGGATCTGCCAGGGCTTATCGCCAATTGCCGGCAGCTGCTCGATGCGGACAGCCGTTTCCTGTTCCTGACAGTTTATGCGGTTCGAATGTCGGCGCTGGCGATCGGGGAATTGCTGCGACAAGTCTTCGCCGATCTGCCCGGAGAGGTGGAGGCGGGTGAGCTGGCGGTGCGTGAGGAAGCGCGGGGCCTGTCCCTGCCGACGGCGATCTGGGCGCGCTGGCGGCGCTGAGCGCTCGCCTACGCCCCCCTTGATCCCAGCAGCGGTACGATGTTCACTGGCCGTCCGTGGCGCCGCAATTCAATGGTTATGCTTGGCCGTCCCAGCCCCGCGCTGCCCAGTGGGTCGCCTTGGCGCACCTTGTCCCCGACGGTTGCGGAAATGCGGAGCAATCCGGTGATCAACGTCGTCCAACCGCCACCATGGTCCAGGATCAATATCTGCCCATAGCCGCGATACGGCCCGGCAAAGACCACGCGACCCGCCGTCGGCGCTACCGCCAGCGCGCCTGGCTGCGTCACGATGGTCAGGCCGCGTGAACGCACACCACTTTCGGACAATTCCCCCATTCCCGTGACAAGCTGTCCCATGACCGGGAGACGGTAGGGCGGTGGTCCGTTTGGCTGTCGCTTCTCCGTTGGCGCAGGAGCGGCAGCCAGATCCGGCCGCGCGGGCCGAAGCAGCGGGCCGGGGAGCGCCGCCAGCGCATCGCGCAGGTCGCCAGCCGCCTGCAGGCGGTCCATCAGGTCAACGATATCGCGTGCGCGCTCGCCCATGGCCAGCGCGCGATCGCTCTCAATATCCGCGCTGGAACGATAGTCTTTTGCCGCCAGCCGCTTGCGCGTTTCCAGCGTCTGGAGCGCGGCCTGACGATTGCGCAGGTCGGCCTGGCTCTGTGTCAGGGAACTTGCGGCCTGTTCCGCGCTTTCGCGCAGCGCCCGGCTGCGATCCAGCTCCGCCCGCAGGCCTGCGGTGCGTTCCTGGATGACAGGAAGTATCTGGCCCAGCACGGCGCGCATGTGCACCGCGTCACTGACCGATCCCGGTTGCACCAGCGCGAGCGCCAGTGGGCGGCGCGCCATCATCTGAAGCGCCGCTGTCAGGCGCACGACCGGCTCCTGCTTCGCCGCGAGCCGCGCCGCCTGGGCGCGCTGCATGCGGGAGATGATGGCGATGCGGGCCTGTGCGGCCTGAATGTCGGCTTCGGCCTGTTGAATGCGCGCGGCCATGGCGGCGGCGCGGCGTCGTGCCTGATCGGCCTCGTCACGGGCGGCCCCGGCCTGTTGTTCCAGCCGTTCGGACCGTTCGCGCGCCTGCGCTGACTGGACGCGCGCAGCCTTGAGGGCGGCCTGTTCCTGTTGAAGACTGGTTTCACCCGTGCCGCCAAGGATGATGCCGGGACCGGCGGCGGTCAGGCGTGCGGCTGCGATGGCTGCCGCACCACCGATGACCGCTGCGACAATCGCTGACCGTTTCACCCTTGCCCCCTGCGGACCATGTGGACGGGCCGCGTGGATTGCCTATCCTGAAAGCCCGGCCGCTGTCGAGCGGCGACCATATCAGCCTTCGCGATGATAGGGATGCCCCGACAGGATCGAAGATGCGCGCCAGAGTTGCTCCGCCAGCATCGCGCGCGCCATCATGTGCGGCCATGTCATTGCGCCAAAGGCGATCAGCAGGTCAGCGTTCGCCCTGTCGGCATCCTCGAACCCGTCCGCAGCGCCGATCAGGAAACGGCATTCGCGGGCGCCTGCGTCACGCCAGCCTTCCAGCCGTCTGGCGAACTCCACCGAGCCCAGTTGGCTGCCCTTTTCGTCGAGCATGACGGTGACCGCGCCCGGCTGCGCAGGCGGCAGTTTGCCGCCGCGATCGGGCAGTTCGGTTATCCTGTGCGGCATCGTCAGCCGCTTCATATAGCGCTCGACAAGCTCAGCCTCGGCCGAGCGTCCGATCTTTCCGCGCGCAATGATGTGAAGGAGCATGGAGAAGCCCCTAACAAGTCAGTGCGCGCTTGTCGAAGGCCGTTTCAGGCGGTGCCGGCCACCGGCGCGTCGACAAAGCCCCACATGCGCTCCAGATTGTAGAAGCTGCGCACTTCCGGCCGGAACAGGTGGACGATCACGTCGCCCGCATCGATCAGGACCCAGTCGGCAACCGGCAGACCTTCGACACGCGCGGAGCGGCCGGTGGCTTGCTTGATGCGCTCGGCCAGCTTCTGCGCCATCGACGCGACCTGACGCGATGAACGCCCGCTGGCGATCACCATATGGTCAGCGATGCTGCTCTTGCCTTCGAGAGGGATGGAGATGGTTTCCTGCGCCTGGTCGTCGTCGAGCGACTTGAGGACAAGGTCGTGCAGGGCGGCAACGCTATCGGCACTTTGGGCCGTGTCGTTGGCGGGATGTGGTCTGGTCAAAGATGCTCCATTCTAGACAATCAACCGGCGCGTGAGCGAATCGCGCACACGTGCATGTTCATATTCGCGATGCCAGAGGGGTTTCGCCTGCCGTAGCAGGGTCGCCGATCTTGGATCAGGGCGAAAGCGCAAAAGCACAAGCGCCGGCGTTCTCCAATCCGTCCACTCTGCACTCTGGCGCGCGGGCCGGACGAAACGCCGCAGCCAGGCCATGGCCACAGAGCCACGGGCAGCACCATCATAGCCGGGGCGGGCGATGACGGCAATGGGCAACTGTTGCGCAATGCCGCGCCAGTCCTTCCACTGGCCGAACTGCGCCAGATTATCCCCACCCATCAGCCATATGAAGCGGTTGCGGGGGAAGCGGTGGATGATTGCTCTTACCGTATCGACGGTAAAACGGGTGCCCATAGCCTGCTCGATCGCGGTGGCGCGAATCGGTGCGCGGCGCGCCACATGACGCGCGTGGCGGAGTCTGGCGGGCAGCGGCGCCATGCCTTTGCGAGGCTTAAGCGGATTGCCCGGCGAGACAAGCCACCAAACCTCGTCAAGGCGCAAAGCCTTCGCCGCGAAGAGCGAGATGGCGCGGTGCCCGCCATGGGCCGGATTGAAGGAGCCGCCCAAAAGGCCAATACGCGCCATGCCTTCAGTCGGTATCCACCATGACCCGCGCTTCGCGCAGTCCCGCACGCCCGCTGCTGGACAGCTTTTGTTTCAGCTGCTCGGGCCGCGGCGCGATCAGAAAGCCGAAGCTGACGCAACCTTCGCGAGTCCCGACTGCGTGGTGCAGCCTGTGCGCCTGGACGATCCGCTTCATATAGCGCGATCGCGGGACATGGCGGTGGCCGATGCGGCGGTGAACGAGAATGTCGTGGAAGCCAAGATAGATCAGCCCATAAGCGGCGATCCCAGCCCCGCAGGCGGTCGCCCAATCACCCCAGCCCCATTGCACGCCGCCCAGCAGCAGCAGGATGGAGGGCATGGCGAAGATCACGAAATACAGGTCGTTCGCTTCCCACCAGCCGATGCGGGGGCGATGATGGCTCGCATGCAGGAACCAGCCGGGACCATGCATCACCCAGCGGTGCATGGCATAGGCGAAGCCCTCCATCGCGGCGACCGTGGCTGCAAAGATGAGGAATAGCGAAAGGGCGGTCATGCGGCTCTATATAAGGGCGTCTATCAGCGCGCGCGACAGGTAAAGCGGGTGGCGTGAAAAAGGCCGCATCCAATGGACGACGTCTCTGCCCTAGCCACGCGCTTTCCGGAATCGGGCGAGGCCAGCGTCGAGGTCCGCGACCAGATCGGCGGGATCTTCCAGACCGATCTGCAGCCGCACGACGGGGCCTTCCGCTTGCCATGCCGTCGCGGTGCGGTAGCGAGCGGGATCGACCGGCAAGGCAAGGCTTTCAAATCCGCCCCAGCTGTAGCCGATGCCGAAATGGGCGAGCCCGTCGATCAGGGCGGCGCGGGACTGTTCGTCGCCGCCGTTCAGCACGAAGCTGAAGAGGCCGCTCGACCCGGAAAAGTCGCGCCGCCAGATCTCATGGCCGGGACAGCTGGGCAGCGCGGGATGAAGGACGCGGGCGACGTCCGGTTGGTCGGCGAGCCAGCGGGCGACATGAAGTGCGCTGTCCTGATGCTGGTTGAGGCGGACGCCGAGGGTGCGCAGGCCGCGGGAGGCGAGCCAGGCGTCGTCCGGGCTGACCATCTGGCCGAGGAGATAGGCGGTCTGGCGGACCTTCGGGAACAGCGCCGGAGTGGCGGTGACGGAGCCGAGCATGACGTCGCTGTGGCCGACGATATATTTGGTGCAGGCGAGGATGGAGATGTCTGCGCCGTGGGAGAGGGCCTGGAAGAAATATGGCGTGGCCCAGGTATTGTCGATCAGGGTGACGATACCCCGTTGCCGGGCGAGGGCGGTGATGGCGGGGACGTCCTGCACTTCAAACGTCAGGCTGCCGGGGCTTTCGAGGAAAATGGCGCGGGTTTTTTCATGAATGAAATGGTGAATTGAAACGGATTCCAGCGGGTCGTAGTAGGTCGTTTCGATACCGTAACTTTTCAGCATCTTGTCGCAGAAGTTGCGGGTGGGGTCGTAGGCGCTGTCGACCATGAGCAGGTGGTCGCCCGGTTTGAGCACGGACAGCAGGGCGCAGGCGATGGCGGCGACGCCGGAGGGGAAGAGCATCGTGCCTTCCGCCTCCGGCTCCATTTCGGTGAGCGCGTCGGCGAGGCTCCAGGCGGTCGGCGTGCCCTTGCGGCCGTAGAAAAGGCGTTCGTGCGTGCTGCTGCTGGCGGCGCGGCGCAGATGGGCGACATCGTCGTAGAGGATGGTCGAGGCGCGCCAGACGGGCGGGTTGACGATCGCGCCGGGCTGGCCGGGCATGCTCGTCCATTCAGGCTTGCGCCCCGCCTGCGCCAGATGGGTGAGCGGCTTGCGATCCTTGCGATCCCCCTGATCCCCGCTCATGTAGCGGCTCCCGTCGCCTTGGGCGTCGCGGGATCGAGACCCCATTCGGACCAGCTGCCGTCATAGAGGGTGACATCGGACTTGCCGAGCAATTCGAGCCCTGCGAGCAGAATGGCGGCGGTCACGCCGCTGCCGCAGGTGGTGATGATCGGCCGCGAGAAATCCGTTCCCGCGTCCACGAAGAGACGGCGCAGTTCCTCGCCCGTCTTCATGCTGTGATCGGGATTGAAGAGGCTGGACGAGGGAATGTTGCGCGAGCCCGGAATGTGCCCCGAGGCCATGCCGGGCCGTGGCTCTTTCTCTTCGCCGGTGAAGCGGGCAGCGCCGCGCGCGTCGATGACCTGTGCGGCTTGATTGGAAAGGTTGGCGAGCAAGTCGTCCTTCGTGCGCACCTGATCTTCGGCGCGGCGGGCGGTGGCGTTGCCGCGCGGGATGACGGGCCAGCCGGATTCGGTAGGCTGTCCTTCCGCCACCCATTTGGGAAGCCCGCCATCCAGGATCGTGGCGTTCGCGCCCACGCCATAGACGCGCATCATCCACCACGCGCGCGCGGCGCTGTGCGTGGGGCTGTTGTCATAGAGGATGATGCGGCTGTCCGTGTCGATGCCAAGCGCGCGGCAGCGTTCGGTCATGAAAGCGTCGCTGGGCAGCATGCCGGGGCGCGGGTCGTCCGCATCGGCGAGGGTCGGCAGGTCAAGATAGGCCGCGCCCGGAATATGCGCGGCTTCAAATTCGGCGCGCGGATCGCGTGGCGTGCCGGGCAGGAAGAGGCTGGCGTCGAGAATCTTCAGGTCGCGCTTGCCCAATTCCGCCGCGAGCCAATCTGTTGAGATGAGAATGTCCATGCCGCCTCATTGTGTGCCGTTTCCGGCATTTTACGAGGAGGAGGGGATGGTGGGAAGGGAATTGCGCGAGGAGAAAGAGGCGCGATCATTCAGGTCATGCGCGGTCGGATATTTTCGCGCAGAGTCCGCAGAGGGCGCAAAGCTCCTGATCGACGACGCCTAGCTGGCCAGTTCCAGTGCGGTGGCGCGGCTGCCGGGTGCGCGGAACTGGCGCGGACCCTGATCGATGCGGAAAGGCGCGAGGCGGTCGGCGGGTGGGGATTTTTCCTGACCCACGATGAAGGCGCGGCCGGTGCGGCCTGTGCCGGTAAGGCTTTCCCCTGCCTCATCGGCCCAGCGATATTGCGCGTCGAAGGCGACGAGCGGGATCAGCAGGGCGCGGTTGCCCATCTGCACCGGTGCGATCTGATCGGGCAGGAGGCGCAATTCGCCGGTCAGGCTGTGGCTTTCGCCCGGCGCGATGGACACGGCCGAATGGGCGGGCATGCCGGTCGCTCCGGCGAAGAATTGCTGCATTGTCGCCTGCTGTCCGGTGTCGGCGTTGGCGATGAGCGTGCGGATGAGAATATCCTCCGCAGCAAGCGTGCCGCGATTGTGGAGCGTGAGCCGGTAACCGATGGTCGCACCCATCAGCGAAAGACGCGCGCTGCGTATTTCCAGCGAGAGATCGAGCCAGGGGCGATCGGTGGTCGCTGCTTCGGGGGAGGGCCGCTTGGCCGGGGGCGAAGCGGGTTTCGGCGCCGTTGCTGCGGGCGTGGGCTGCGGTTCGGGTGCGGGCCGGGGCGGGACCGGCGCGGGGGCCTCTGGCCGCGCCTCATCTTTGAACGCCTCCTGATCCGGCTGTTCTTCGCGACGGCGGCGGAGGAACAGCCAGGCGGCGGCGAGGGCAGCGGCCAGCAGGGCGATGCCGCCAATGATCCATTGCCAGGACGGGGATTCGGCTGGTGCGCCGGGGGGCGGTGGGGGCGATGGTTCAGTGGTGGGCGGCTGCGGAGCGGCTTGCGGCTCGGCGGGGGAGTCAGGCGCTGCCTGAGGCGCGGGCGCGGCAGGCGCGGGGGCGTCACTTTCCGTGCGGGGCGCGGGTTGGGCGGGCGCAGCAGGCGGCGTTGCCGGGCGCTGCGGCTGCGCAGGCGCCGACGTCTTCGGTTCCGGCGTGGACGCTGGGGGTGTGATGACCTGCGGCGGCGGCGTGATTATGGGCGGAGTGACCGGCGGCGGGGCGACGGGCGAGCCGCGAAAGACGTCCAGTTCCGGTCCTTGCCGGGTCGGATCGGCAGGCGGCTGGCCAGTGCGGGGCAGGTTGAAGACGGGGTCGTTGCCCTGCTGATCCTGAGCGGCAGAGGGCGTGGCCAGCAGCAGCGGCATGGCGGCGATGATGGCAGGACGCAGACCCATGGGCAGCAGCCAAGGCAATGCAGCCGCTGAACGGCAGGTGAACGGCGGAGATGGGCGGCGCTGCGGTGACATTAGGCGTGCAATCGCGTAGATGGCCGGTCATGACTGATACGCCTGAACCTGTAAAGCCGATCCATCTGGGGCAGAGCAGCGCGCTGCCTGCGTCGCCCGAAGATGCGGTGCTCGATTATGTGCCCAATCCGCGTCCCGGGAAGCCCTATCTGGTGCGCTTCACCGCGCCGGAATTTACATCGCTCTGCCCGGTGACGGGGCAGCCCGACTTCGCTCATCTGGTAATCGACTATGCGCCCGCCGCAACGATCGTCGAATCGAAATCGTTGAAGCTGTTCCTGGGCGCGTTCCGCAACCATGCGGCGTTCCATGAAGATTGCACGGTGGGGATCGGCGAGCGGCTGTTTGCCGAGATGCAGCCGCTGTGGTTGCGGATCGGCGGCTACTGGTATCCGCGCGGGGGCATTCCGATAGATGTGTTCTGGCAATCGGGCGAGCCGCCCGCAGGCTTGTGGCTGCCTGCGCAGGATGTGCCGGGGTATCGCGGGCGGGGTTGAGGATTGCTCGCCCTTCCGCTCATGCGGGCCTGCGAAGCGCGATTTTCTGCGCTCCGGTGCTCACGTACTGAAGTACGCTGCGCTCCGGTACTCGAAAATCCCACTTCTCGGCTCCCCCTGAACGAAAGGGCGAGCAATCCTCCGGCCTCGCTTGTTGCTATACTTTGCCGCTGGTTGTCACAGGCGGGGGTGAGGGCGCCCGGTAGCCGGTGGAGATCCCGGCGTTCGCTGGGATGACGGAGTGAGAGGTGTGTCGTCATGCCAGCGAAAGCTGGCATCTCGGGAGGCTGGAGATGCGTTCGCGTGATGCGGCGTAGTTGGACGTACATCATGACGAACAAGCCGCGCGGGGTGCTGTATATTGGCGTCACCAGCAACCTGGCTGTGCGTGTGGACCAACATCGGCGTGGTGTGGGATCGGTGTTTTGCAGCAAATATAATCTGCGCTGTCTGGTGCTGGCCGAGGAACATCAGCGGATTGACGATGCGATCGCGCGGGAAAAAGCGTTGAAGGCGTTGAAGGCGTTGAAGGCGTGGAAGCGAGACTGGAAGATCGAGCTGATCGAAGCCGGGAATCCAGAATGGCGTGATTTGTTCGAGCTTATTATGTGAGGCGGGAGATCCCGGCGTTCGCTGGATGACGATGGTTAAGCCTCCCGTATTAAACAAAAGAATAACAACGCCTGGCGAACGGCTTGACCGCAGCGCCGAAAGGTTCGATCCCGCAACTATGTTGGCGCTATGCCGTTGTGGCTGCGCCGTTCTCAACGTGTCGGAGTTGCGAACCTGATGTCTTTTGGAAAATTCCTGCCCCTGATGCTGGCGGCTGCGCCGTTGGCCCTGATCCAGCCCGTTCTGGCGCAAGCCCCCACTGGCCCCGCGCCGGGGATCACGACGCAATTGCCGCGTGGCGCGGCGCCCAGCCATTATGCGATCGAAGTGACGCCGGACGCCGCGAACCTGAAGTTCACGGGCAAGGTGACGATCGACGTCGCCGTGGCGCAGTCCATGCCGGTGCTGGTGCTGAACGCCGCGGACCTGACGATCGGCGATGTCAGGCTGACGCCCACGAAGGGCAAGTCGCTAACGGGCACGGCCAAGATCGATGCCGACGCGCAGACGGTGACGCTGGATTTCGGCAAGCCGCTCGCGCCGGGAAGCTATAAGCTCGACGTCGCCTATGCGGGCGTCATCAATACGCAGGCGAACGGTCTTTTCGCGCTGGATTACACCGATAATGAAGGCAAGGCGAAGCGGGCGTTGTTCACGCAGTTCGAAGCGCCCGATGCGCGCCGCTTCGTGCCGAGCTTTGACGAGCCGAGCTACAAGGCCACGTTCGGCCTTTCCGCCATCGTGCCCACGGGGCAGCTGGCGGTCAGCAACATGCCGGTCAAGGCGTCGCAGGATCTGGGCGGCGGCAAGACGCGGGTGACATTTGGCGCCAGCCCCAAAATGTCGTCTTATCTGCTGTTCTTCGGTCTGGGCGATCTGGAGCGCGCGACCAAGATGGCGGGCGCGACCGAAGTCGGCGTCATCACCGGCAAGGGGAATACGGGCAAGGCGCAGCTGGCGCTGGATGCGTCGGTGGCGATCCTGCCGTGGTTCAACGATTATTTCGGCGTGCCTTACCCCCTGCCCAAACTCGACAATGTTGCGGGGCCGGGGCAGAGCCAGTTCTTCTCCGCAATGGAGAATTGGGGCGCGATCTTCACCTTCGAGCGGGCTTTGCTGGTCGATCCGCGCTTTACGTCAGAGGGCACGCGGCGGACCATCTATTCCATCGTCGCGCATGAAATGGCGCATCAATGGTTCGGCGACCTGGTCACCATGGCATGGTGGGACGACCTGTGGCTGAATGAAGGTTTCGCCAGCTGGATGGCGACCAAGGTCACCGACAAGTTGCAGCCGGAATGGGAGATGCTGTTGACCCGCGTTGGCGGGCGGGAGCGGGCGATGGCGCTCGACGCGCTGGCGACCACGCATCCGGTGGTGCAGAAGATCAACACCGTCGAAGAGGTGAACCAGGCGTTCGACGACATCACCTATGAAAAGGGTGAGGCGGTCATCACCATGCTGGAAGGCTTTGCGGGCGAGGATGTGTGGCGCGAGGGTATTCGCAGCTACATGAAGGCGCATGCCTATGGAAATACCGTGACCGACGATCTGTGGAAGGCGGTTGAGGGCGCGGGGGCCAAGGGGCTGGTTTCCATCGCGCATGACTTTACCAGCCAGCCGGGCATTCCGCTGGTGAAGGTGGACAGCGCGCAGTGCAAGGGCGGCTCCACCGTGCTGGCGCTGAGCCAGGGCGAGTTCAGCCGCGACCGGAAGGACAAGACGCCCTTACGCTGGAACGTGCCGGTGATGGCGCAGACCATCGGCGGCGCGCCGCAGCGGCTGATCCTGAACGGGGCGGCGTCGCTCACGCTGCCGGGATGCGGGGCCTATGTGATCAATGCGGGGCAGACGGGCTATTATCGCTCGCTCTATCCGCAGGCCAATGTGCAGGCGCTGGCGAAGGGCTTTACCCGGCTTTCGGCGATGGATCAGATCGGGCTGCTGGCGGATAACTTCCAGCTGGGGCTGGGCGGTTATCAGCCGATCGGGCTGGCGCTCGACATGGTGGACGCGGTGCCTGCCAGTGCGAGCCCGGCGGTGCTGGCGGAAGTACCCGACTATCTGGGCAGCGCCTATCATATGCTGGAAAGCGACAAGGCGGCGCAGGGCCGGGTCGCGGCCTATGCCTCGCGCAAGCTGGGGCCGGTGCTGGCGGGCGTCGGTTTTGACGCCAAGGCCGGAGAGGGGCCGCAGGCGCCGGTGCTGCGGTCGGCGCTGGTGGCGACGCTGGGCGGCATGGGCGACAGGGCCGTGGTGGCGGAAGCGGCGCGGCGCTTTGCTGAGCCTGCCCTGCTCGACGGGCCGCTGCGCAATGTGTGGCTGAGGATCATTGCCCAGAATGCCGATGCCGCGACCTGGGAAAAGCTGCGCGCGATGGCCAATGGTGCGAAGACCGATCTGGAGAAGAGCACGCTGTTCGCTCTGCTGGGGGCGGCGAAGGATGAGGCGCTGGCGACGAAGGCGCTGGACCTCGCCATGACCGATGAACCGGGGAAGACGACGAGCGCGGCGATCATATCCGCCGTGGGCGCGGAGCATCCGATGCTGGCGGTGGACTATGTGCTGGCGCACCGGCAGCAATATGAGGCCATGATCGACGTGTCGGCGCGGAGCCAGGCGATTGCGCGGCTGGGCGGCGGATCGGCGGACCCGGCGATGGCGACGAAGCTGGACGCCTATGCCAGCCAGCATCTGACGCCTGAATCGCGCAAGGTCGTGGATCGGTCGATATCGGCGATCAAGACGCGGATCGAGACGCGGGCGCGGCTGAAGCCGGCGCTGTTGGCCTGGTTTGCGAAGAAGTGAGGTGCCTCCCCCTCCCTTCGGTGAAGGGAGGGGATGTCGTTGCTTAGCGAAGGCCCAGCGCCTTGGCGATGTCATCCCAGGCGACCAGCTTGAAATTCTGCGCCGCGGCGGCGTTGTGGCCGTCCTGCGCGACGAAGAGGCCGCCGGGATAGGCTGGCCCGAAATCGCCCAGCATCAGGTCGATGCCGTCCGTTTCTTCTGTCCCGCCGATAGCGCCAGCGCCGACGCGGAAGCGCCCGGCATAGCTGTCGTCGCTCAGCCGGTAGGCGACATAGGCATTGTCGCCCTGGCTGGAGACGAGGACATAGCCGTCCTTCTCCCCAATGGGCGCGATCGCGACGCCTTCGGCATCGGCGACCAGGTTCCTGCCATCGGCGGCTGCGATCATGACCGGGGTGGTGGAGCCGGTGGCGCTGGCGTCGAAGCGCCACAGTCCTGCATCTTCCTCCGCCACGTACAGGATGCCGGTGCGGTCGTCGGCGGCGCAGCCTTCCGACTGCGAGGCGAGCTTCATGGAGCGGACGATGCGTGCCGTGGGCGCCGCGCCCGCCGTGTCGAGCGCGATCTGGTTGATCGTGCCGTCCTTGAGGACGATGAAGGCATAGGTGGCGGCCGCGTCCCGGTAGAGGCAGATGCCGTAAGCCTCGCCCTTGCCGCCATCGACCTTGCCAAGGGCGGTGAGCTTGGCCGTGGCGGGGTCGAGAAGGAAGAGCGCAACCTTTGCGTTGGCAAGGTCATTGCGATCGCTGGCTGCGACCAGAATGCCCTTTTGCCCATTGATGACGACATCGTCGCGCAGATCGACATTGTTGACCCGGCCAGCGTCCAGGAAATCGCGCGTCTTGCCGTCCAGACCGTAGACATACAGCCCGGCCTTCTTGTCGGTGCCGACGATCAGGCTCTGCGCCGGGTTGGCGGCATTGCGCCAGATCGCAGGATCGTCCGCCGCGTCCGCATTGGCCGTACCCACAGGGGCGGTTTCGCCCCGCGCGGTGACTGCGACGGCGGGGGTGGCGTTGGCGATACGCGTGGCAAGTGGAACTTCCCGTTCTACCGGCGCGCAGCCTGATAATGTAATAAAAGTGAAACCTATAATCGCTGAAATGTAATATTTATTACATGATGCAGTCACCAATACCTCCTGGCGGCAATTTTCACCGAATAAATACAAGAGATAGTTGGTTGGTCAATTTATCAATTAAATGATCCACGGCCAATTTATGGGAAAAAAGATATGTTATGCTTTATTCTGCGTCGGTGGCGCTGTTTCCCTTTCCGCTCATGCTGAAGAGGAATTTGGGCGATTATATACTTGTTTGGACCGCTGAATTTGCCGGGGATTATATCGCTGTACCGCCCGTTGAAATGAATGAGACGTATATTGGCAAAGGCCCCGCTCACTCCTTCTCGGGTGACGGGGCCTTTTTCCGTTTCGGTTTCCCGGACTTCTCTGGCGGCTTCACCTTGAGTAGCCCGCCAAGGGCCTGAGCCAGACCAAGCGGCTTTAGACTGACCGGCTTTTCGTCAGGCATCAGCTTAGCAGCTTCAGGATTTCCTCGTACTTGGCGAGCATATCCTTCAAATCAGCTATTTCATCAGGGCCAACATCGGCTGTTAGCTGTAAGCGGCCACCATCCACGTAGGCGGTGACGTTGAGTTTTCCGCCCTTGGCGGACGGCTTAGCAATGTCTCGCTTTTGCGTCGCATGTGGTGCGTCAACGAGTTCGACTTCGCTCATAGGTATCCCTGCAGGGCTTCCAAAAACGCGCAGGTGTGACCCATCTTCTGAAACCCAATCAACCTTCCGGGCTTCAAACTGGATCACCCCCCCCGATTCCCACTGCACAAAATCCCCGACTTTGACGTTCGGGACGCGCGGAGCCGGAGTTACACCAGGTTCGTTTTCGTCGGCCTTGTCCTCTTGTTGAGGAGATACCTTAGTGGAATCCTCGAGTCCTGCATAGGCTATTGTGGCTCGGTACGTCGCGATAACCTCGTCAGCCGCAGCCGGGCTGTAAGGTGCCTCGCCTCCTTCTTCTCTGTCGATCGTCAAATGCGTCCTTATGACGGTATCTGAAAGGCCGCTTGCAACATTGTAGCGATCCCAAAGCTCGCGATGAATCATTGGACCCAAGGCGGCGTTTTGAATTGCCTCCTGCCTACGCTGAGAGTCGGGGCTGGTATCCAAAATTATTCGTTTTGCTGCGTCGGTAATCTGGAATTTTCTATTCTTCCCGGTGCCAGAATCCTGCATCAGTCCATATTGGATAAGCGAAGCAGCAGTCCGCCAGACCTTTCCATCGACCGACTTCATGCCCCACGCCTCAGCAAGAACTTGAACCCCCGCAGCGTGCGCATTGGCTTTGGAGTAAACCTCCTTTGCCCGTTCAACCGCCTTTCCCAAATCGAACATGGGGTAGGGCGGAGACCGGAAGCGCTTCGGTTTTTCGTTCTCATCAGACATCGGGGCCATCACCTTTCCGCCCCTCACTATCGCCCTAGACCTTCCACGTCAAGTTACATGGATAGCTCTTAGACCTTTTTTAACTTGCGCCATGTTCGACGGTTGGGCATAGGGGTCGGAGAAAGGAATGACCGATGCCGCCACCCGCTAGTTGACCCGCGCGCCATGGCACACTGACTTGCGACGCGGATGAATGGCCTGAGGGTCAGGCCGGATCGGAGAGCTTAGGACCTCTACCGACCCGGTGGGCAAAACCCATTATCGACTGTGCCCCCGTGGTGGAACGTAGACACGCCAGCATAGGATGCTGGTGGCCTATAGGCCGTCCCGATGCGAACTCGGGCGGGGGCACCATTTTTATATATGAGATTTAGATGCCGCTCAACTTTTATCCCCGCGCGGGTCAGGTGCTGATGTGCGACTTTTCAGGCTTCAAGGTTCCTGAGATGGTGAAGCCGCGCCCTGTGGTGGTGGTATCGCCGCGTTTGCCGCGTAGGTCGGATGTGGTTGCTGTCGTGCCGATCAGTCTTACTGAGCCCACGCATTTGATGCCATATCATGTTAGGCTATCGAAGAATTATCATCCGAGTGAGCCCGATGATTTGCCATGTTGGGCAATCGCCGATTTACTGATGAACCTGGGCATATACCGTCTCGATGGCTTCAAGGTTGGTCGTCGGAAATGGGAGAACCCGCAGATGACGGGCGACGATCTAGCCGCCGTGAAAGATGCCGTTCTGCACGGCCTGGGGATGTTTCCAGTTGCCAACTCTTAACGCGATTCCTATATGGTGACTACTCCCGGTCATCGGGCTTTAAGACCTAGCTTGCTAGGCAGGCTGCTCAACGGACGATGACAAGTCCAGAGTAGCCTAGATATTGTCAGTGTCCGAAACCCCGTCAGAAATGGCGGGGTTTCGTCATTTTAGCCTACCGTTTCGCTGTACGTCAGACGCTTCCCGATAGCGGTTTCAATCACTCGTACTGTGCGAGCGCCATCGCGCTCCTTGCGCGTATTCCAGCGGCGATCAAACTCGGCGAGATAGCGCGGAAGGTGCTTGTCGCTGACATGATGGAAGGAGCCGATGATGCCCCGCTTGAGCAGGCTATGATAGCTTTCCGCGAAGTTGGTGTGGAAAATCACGCCGCGAACGAACGTCTTGCTGTGGTCGACCACATGATGGCCGTGGAAGTGCTCTGCAAGGCCCTCATAAGAAAGGTGGGCGTCTGTGATGATCGTCGCGCTCTGGTCAACGATAGGACGAGCGAGCGATTGCAGAGTGTTCTTGCGAACGTTCGGGACTTTGACGGTCTTAACGTCGCCCTCGCGGTCGATCAGCGTCATGACGGCGGTCTTCTTGCCAGCCTTGGCGGTGCGGTTCTTGTGGCGATTGTTCTTCAGCTTGCCGCCGACATACGTTTCATCCAGTTCCACGATGGCATCCGGGCCGCCGCCAAGCATGCCAGCCATAGGTTCTTGCAGCATGGCCTCGCGAACGCGGTGGCACATGAACCAGGCCGACTTGTAGGTGACGTTCAGTTCCCGAGCGAGCTGGTTGGCCGAGACGCCCTTCTTGCTGCTGCACATCAGGAAAATGGCATAAATCCACTTGCCGACCGGAATGTGAGCGCCCTCGAAGATACTCTTGCTGGTGACGCTGAACTTCTGACGGCACTTGCCGCACTTCCACTGCTTGCGGACGGTCGGGATGACGTTCCCGTCCTTGTCCTTGCGCTTGTAGCTGACGGCGTAGACCTTCGTACCACCACACGAAATGATTTCGCCGGTCTCGGGATCGGCAGCATCAAGCGGGCAAACGACGTTTCCGTCCGGCCAGCGCAGATCGGCCAGGGCTTGCTGTGCGGCGGCTTCGTCAGTGAGGAAGCGGGCGATATCGGTGATGCCATTGATCTGCATGGATCATTGTATGGCATACTTTCTTGGTCCAAACAAGTATATAATCGCCGGAATTTGGGCGATTATATACTTGTTTGGACCGCTGAATTTGCCGGGGATTATATCGCTGTACCGCCCGTTGAAATGAATGAGACGTATATTGGCAAAGGCCCCGCTCACTCCTTCTCGGGTGACGGGGCCTTTTTCCGTTTCGGTTTCCCGGACTTCTCTGGCGGCTTCACCTTGAGTAGCCCGCCAAGGGCCTGAGCCAGACCAAGCGGCTTTAGACTGACCGGCTTTTCGTCAGGCATCAGCTTAGCAGCTTCAGGATTTCCTCGTACTTGGCGAGCATATCCTTCAAATCAGCTATTTCATCAGGGCCAACATCGGCTGTTAGCTGTAAGCGGCCACCATCCACGTAGGCGGTGACGTTGAGTTTTCCGCCCTTGGCGGACGGCTTAGCAATGTCTCGCTTTTGCGTCGCATGTGGTGCGTCAACGAGTTCGACTTCGCTCATAGGTATCCCTGCAGGGCTTCCAAAAACGCGCAGGTGTGACCCATCTTCTGAAACCCAATCAACCTTCCGGGCTTCAAACTGGATCACCCCCCCGATTCCCACTGCACAAAATCCCCGACTTTGACGTTCGGGACGCGCGGAGCCGGAGTTACACCAGGTTCGTTTTCGTCGGCCTTGTCCTCTTGTTGAGGAGATACCTTAGTGGAATCCTCGAGTCCTGCATAGGCTATTGTGGCTCGGTACGTCGCGATAACCTCGTCAGCCGCAGCCGGGCTGTAAGGTGCCTCGCCTCCTTCTTCTCTGTCGATCGTCAAATGCGTCCTTATGACGGTATCTGAAAGGCCGCTTGCAACATTGTAGCGATCCCAAAGCTCGCGATGAATCATTGGACCCAAGGCGGCGTTTTGAATTGCCTCCTGCCTACGCTGAGAGTCGGGGCTGGTATCCAAAATTATTCGTTTTGCTGCGTCGGTAATCTGGAATTTTCTATTCTTCCCGGTGCCAGAATCCTGCATCAGTCCATATTGGATAAGCGAAGCAGCAGTCCGCCAGACCTTTCCATCGACCGACTTCATGCCCCACGCCTCAGCAAGAACTTGAACCCCCGCAGCGTGCGCATTGGCTTTGGAGTAAACCTCCTTTGCCCGTTCAACCGCCTTTCCCAAATCGAACATGGGGTAGGGCGGAGACCGGAAGCGCTTCGGTTTTTCGTTCTCATCAGACATCGGGGCCATCACCTTTCCGCCCCTCACTATCGCCCTAGACCTTCCACGTCAAGTTACATGGATAGCTCTTAGACCTTTTTTAACTTGCGCCATGTTCGACGGTTGGGCATAGGGGTCGGAGAAAGGAATGACCGATGCCGCCACCCGCTAGTTGACCCGCGCGCCATGGCACACTGACTTGCGACGCGGATGAATGGCCTGAGGGTCAGGCCGGATCGGAGAGCTTAGGACCTCTACCGACCCGGTGGGCAAAACCCATTATCGACTGTGCCCCCGTGGTGGAACGTAGACACGCCAGCATAGGATGCTGGTGGCCTATAGGCCGTCCCGATGCGAACTCGGGCGGGGGCACCATTTTTATATATGAGATTTAGATGCCGCTCAACTTTTATCCCCGCGCGGGTCAGGTGCTGATGTGCGACTTTTCAGGCTTCAAGGTTCCTGAGATGGTGAAGCCGCGCCCTGTGGTGGTGGTATCGCCGCGTTTGCCGCGTAGGTCGGATGTGGTTGCTGTCGTGCCGATCAGTCTTACTGAGCCCACGCATTTGATGCCATATCATGTTAGGCTATCGAAGAATTATCATCCGAGTGAGCCCGATGATTTGCCATGTTGGGCAATCGCCGATTTACTGATGAACCTGGGCATATACCGTCTCGATGGCTTCAAGGTTGGTCGTCGGAAATGGGAGAACCCGCAGATGACGGGCGACGATCTAGCCGCCGTGAAAGATGCCGTTCTGCACGGCCTGGGGATGTTTCCAGTTGCCAACTCTTAACGCGATTCCTATATGGTGACTACTCCCGGTCATCGGGCTTTAAGACCTAGCTTGCTAGGCAGGCTGCTCAACGGACGATGACAAGTCCAGAGTAGCCTAGATATTGTCAGTGTCCGAAACCCCGTCAGAAATGGCGGGGTTTCGTCATTTTAGCCTACCGTTTCGCTGTACGTCAGACGCTTCCCGATAGCGGTTTCAATCACTCGTACTGTGCGAGCGCCATCGCGCTCCTTGCGCGTATTCCAGCGGCGATCAAACTCGGCGAGATAGCGCGGAAGGTGCTTGTCGCTGACATGATGGAAGGAGCCGATGATGCCCCGCTTGAGCAGGCTATGATAGCTTTCCGCGAAGTTGGTGTGGAAAATCACGCCGCGAACGAACGTCTTGCTGTGGTCGACCACATGATGGCCGTGGAAGTGCTCTGCAAGGCCCTCATAAGAAAGGTGGGCGTCTGTGATGATCGTCGCGCTCTGGTCAACGATAGGACGAGCGAGCGATTGCAGAGTGTTCTTGCGAACGTTCGGGACTTTGACGGTCTTAACGTCGCCCTCGCGGTCGATCAGCGTCATGACGGCGGTCTTCTTGCCAGCCTTGGCGGTGCGGTTCTTGTGGCGATTGTTCTTCAGCTTGCCGCCGACATACGTTTCATCCAGTTCCACGATGGCATCCGGGCCGCCGCCAAGCATGCCAGCCATAGGTTCTTGCAGCATGGCCTCGCGAACGCGGTGGCACATGAACCAGGCCGACTTGTAGGTGACGTTCAGTTCCCGAGCGAGCTGGTTGGCCGAGACGCCCTTCTTGCTGCTGCACATCAGGAAAATGGCATAAATCCACTTGCCGACCGGAATGTGAGCGCCCTCGAAGATACTCTTGCTGGTGACGCTGAACTTCTGACGGCACTTGCCGCACTTCCACTGCTTGCGGACGGTCGGGATGACGTTCCCGTCCTTGTCCTTGCGCTTGTAGCTGACGGCGTAGACCTTCGTACCACCACACGAAATGATTTCGCCGGTCTCGGGATCGGCAGCATCAAGCGGGCAAACGACGTTTCCGTCCGGCCAGCGCAGATCGGCCAGGGCTTGCTGTGCGGCGGCTTCGTCAGTGAGGAAGCGGGCGATATCGGTGATGCCATTGATCTGCATGGATCATTGTATGGCATACTTTCTTGGTCCAAACAAGTATATAATCGCCGGAATTTGCGTCGAATGGCGAGATTGCAGGTTCCGCCAGACTGACGGCAAGAAGCGGGAGAGAAAGGGGCTGCTGGCGCGGCCCCTTTTTTCATGCGAGCGGGATGCTGGCCCAGCGGCGCAGGCGGGCATAGAGAACCGCGATGACCCCGGCGAAGATCAACAGGGCGAGGGGCGCGGCAAAGGGATTTTCGGCCACCAGCGCAAGCGGCGCGTCGCTGCCGGTTGCGGCGACGATCCCGGCGAAGGCGACGCCGAACAGGCTTTCGCCGACGATGAAGCCGGTCGCCATCAGCACGCCCATGCGTTCGGCAAAGTCGGGATTGGCCTGACGCAGCGCCCAGCGGTTGTAGAAATGGCCGATCAGTGCGCCCACCGGGATCAGCAGGGTGAGCGCCATCGGCAGATAGATGCCCATGCCGACCGCGAGCGGGGGCAGGCGCAGCTTGCCCGCCTTGCCCAGCAGTTCGTCGATGACGACGACCACCGCACCGATCAGCGCGCCGACGCCAATCAGGTTCCAGTCGAGATCGCCGCCAAGCACGCCCTTTGCCAGCGCCGAAATCAGCGCGGCCTGCGGTGCGGGGAGTGCGGTTGCCTTGGCCCCCGGCGCGCCTGCAAAGCCAAAGGCGTTGTTGAGAAGGTCCAGCACTGGCGGGATCACCAGCGCGCCGAAGATCACGCCCAGCACCAGCGCGAGCTGTTGCTTCCACGGCGTCGCGCCGACGAGCTGGCCAGTCTTGAGATCCTGAAGATTGTCGTTCGATATGGTGGCGATGCCAAAGACGATGGCGGTCGTGAACAGGGCGTAGGCGATCAGCGCCTGCGATTGTTCGGGATCGCCGCCCGATCCGTAAATGGCGGCGAGGATCAAGGATGCGCCCAGGACGGCGAGGATGCCCACGCCCGAGATCGGACTGTTCGACGCGCCGATCAGGCCCGCCATATAGCCGCACACCGCCGCGATCACTATCCCCGCGACAAGGATATAGGCGAGCGTCAGGGCGATGATCGGTGCCGGATTGAGGGCGATCGGCCCCCCTTGCGCAAAGTACCAGAGCAGCACCGCGATGGGGACGAGCGAGGCGATGATAGTGCCGCCGACGATGCCGATGGGCAGGTCGCGCTCGGTAAGTTCAAGCAGGCCGCCTTCGCCCGCATTGCGCCGCCGCGCCGCCGCCATCGCGGATCGGATGCCGCTGACAATCGGGCCGAGGATCTTGAGTAGTGTCCAGATCGCCGCCACGCCAATCGTCCCCGCGCCGATGAAGCGGGCCTTTGTACGGAAGGTCGCGCCCACCACCTCCGCCAGATCGGCGCCCGTGGGCAGCGGGGCCGTGAGCCAGGGGACAAGGCCCAGCCAGCTGATCAGCAGGCCGACGAACATGGCGAGGCCGACCGACAGGCCGACCAGATGGCCGACGCCGATCAGCGCCATGGAAAAACTGGTCGAAAGGGATGTCGCGCCGCTGCCGAGTTTGAAGAAGGTGGCGGCTTCCTCTGCGATCAGTTTCGTCTTGGCGGTGATCGAGAAGGCGGCGGCGGCGAGAGCGCTCATGATGATCGCCGCAAGGCCACGCCTGTTTTCTTCAAGCCCCTCGCGCGAGCCTGCTCCAACCTTGAGCACTTCGGCGGCGGCGACGCCCTCGGGATAGGGGAGGTCCGATCCGGTCACCAGCGCGCGGCGCAAGGGCACCGAATACATGACGCCCAAAATGCCGCCGATCGCGATGGTGAAGGCCGAAAGCCAATAGGGAAAACCCTGCCACCAGCCGATGATGACCAGCCCCGGCAGCACGAAGATGATCGCCGAAAGCGTGCCCGCCGCCGAAGCGATCGTCTGTACGATGTTGTTTTCCAGGATTGTCCCGGTCGCGAACATGCGCAGCACCGCCATGGATATGACGGCGGCAGGGATGGAGGTGGCGAAGGTCAGCCCGATCTTCAGCCCGAGATAGACATTGGCGGCGGTGAAGAGCAGCGTGATGAGCGCGCCCAGAATGACGCCGCGTAGCGTCAGTTCCGCCATGGGCGTGGCCTTGGCCGAATCGGTGGTCACCAGCGTCTTCCCCTCAAGGCTGTGATTTTTAGAGATGTACGGTAATAATGTTGCTTGACCGTGGATCAATCGGAAAGTGAGGCGCTGCGTCCCATGGGGGCCGTCTTTGCTGGCTGGCCCGTTACGGAGGCGGTCTCGCCGCGATCCAGCCAGCCATCGACCAGGCGGGTCCAGCGGCTGTAGCCGCGCGCATTCATGTGCAGGCCATCGGGCCTGAACAGCGACGCGTCGGGCAGCCCGTCGCGGGCCAGCAAGGCGCTGCCGACGTCAAGATAGTCGAAGCGGCCGACGCGGCTGCGCGCGGCGACAGTCATGTTGACCGCAGCCATTTTGGGCCAGAGCGTCCAGCGGATCGGCGATGGCTTGAGCGAAAGAAAGGCGATGCGCGACCGGGGATAATCGGCGCGCAGTTTTTTCAGCAGCGCCAGCAGGTCATGGGCGACCGCAGCGGGGGTCGCTCCGCCGGCAAGGTCATTTTCCCCGACATAGACCAGGATCGACCGGGGTGCGGCGCGCGGCAACAGGCGGGGATAGTAATGGAGTACGTCCGGCGTGGTCGCGCCGCCAAAGCCCCGATTGACGGTGGCCTCGTCCGGGAAGCTGCCGCCCGTATTCCACAGCCGGATGCTTGAACTGCCGAGGAACAATATGCCGCCCGGCGGACCGGTATTGGCTCCATCGGCCTTTGCGAAGGCGGCGATTTCGTTGGAGAAGGGGAAAACGGGATCAGCGTTGACGCGGGGCGCTTCGGACGATCCGGGCGCGACCGTCTGCGCGGCCAGCGTCCCGGCTGGAAGCAGCAGCGCGAGCGCGGCCAGCGCGATCCTAATGCCGATGGAGGGGGCGCAGCTGATATTTGCCGTTGGCATAGGTGCCGAACATGCCCGTGATGGCCGGGTGGTCCACAGGCTCTTCACTGTCGTCGGCGAGCAGATTCTGCTGGCTGACATAGGCGACATAGCTGGTTTCGCCATTTTCGGCGAGCAGATGGTAGAAGGGCTGGTGCTTGTCGGGCCGGGACTGTTCGGGAATGGCCTGATACCATTCCTCGCTGTTGGCGAAGACAGGGTCGATGTCGAACACCACGCCACGGAAGCCGAAGCTGCGATGCTTTACGACATCCCCAATGCTGAAACGCGCGTGGACAACGGGCGGGGCGCTGACATCTGCTCCGAAAATGGCGGTGGTGTTGGTCATGATGGACAATTTAGGGCGCTTCCCTTTCGTTACAAGAAAAATACGGTCCAGCCCGCTTGGCAAGCCGACCATCATTCGCTAATGGCCGCCGCTCGACCGGGTCGGTGCACGCCGCCCTTCTGCGGAGAGGTGGCAGAGTGGTCGAATGCACCGCACTCGAAATGCGGCGTGCCGGCAACGGTACCGAGGGTTCGAATCCCTCCCTCTCCGCCACGACTTTCCAAGTCACCGTTTTTTCGTAACAATCTGATGAGTGACGGGTGGTTCCGGCAGGAACCTTGATCCTTGAAGGTGTTAGTGCTGGAAGATCGTGCAAATGACATGTTTGACGCTTTTCTTTCCGGCCGCCTGAATGTTTGATCGATACGTGGCTGAGCCATTGATCCGTGCCGCCGCCTTGTTGCTGGCTCTGTGCCCCGCGCTTGCATCGGCGATGCCGACGAACCGGCCGACGCCCGGCTATACGCGTGTCGCGATCGAAACATCGGTGGGGACGATCATCGTTGCCGTCGATAACAAGCGGGCGCCGCGGACGTCCGCGAATTTCCTGGCCTATGTCGATGACGGGCGCTTTGACGGCGTCACCTTTTACCGGGCGGCGCGGCGGAAGAGCAATCCGAAGCTGGGGCTGATCCAGGGCGGGATCGACACCGACGCGCGGCGATCCTTGCCGCCGATCCCGCATGAGCCCACCAGCAAGACGGGGATCCGCCATCTCGACGCCACGCTGTCGATGGCGCGGCCCAACCGGCCGGATTCGGCGATGGGCAATTTCTTCATCACGGCTGGCGCGACGCCCAATATGGACGCGCGGGGAGACTATATCGGCTATGCCGCGTTCGGCCATGTGGTGGCGGGAATGGATGTGGTGCAGCGCATCCTGGCGATGCCGACCTGCTGCGGATCGGGGGCCATGCGTGGGCAGATGATCGTGAAGCGCGTCGAGATCCGGCGTGCGCGGCGGCTGGAGGGCACGGCGAGGCCGACGCGGGGGGTAAAGCCCTGGTTGATCGGATTGCGGCGCAAGCAGGGCGACTGATTCCGGCCAGTCGGGATGCGGGCGAAGGAGGCGGTTACATGTCGGCAGGACGGATCAGGATTGGCATCGGCGGATGGACGTTCGAGCCATGGCGCGGGACCTTCTACCCCGAAGGTCTGCGGCAGAAGGATGAGCTTGCCTATGTGGGTGAGCATCTGACCGCGACTGAGATCAACGCCACCTATTACGGCACGCAAAAGCCGGCCAGCTTCGCCAATTGGGCCAAGGCGGTGCCGGACGGATTCCAGTTCGCGGTGAAGGCGTCGCGTTACTGCACCAATCGGCGCGTCCTGGAGGAGGCGGGCGAATCAATCGCGAAGTTCACCGGCCAGGGGATTGCCGAACTGGGTGATCGGCTGGGACCGATATTGTGGCAATTCATGCCGACCAAAAAGTTCGATGCGGATGATTTCGGCGCCTTCCTGAAACTGCTGCCCGCCAGTGTCGGTGGTCTGCCGCTGCGCCACGCGCTGGAGGTGCGGCATGAAAGTTTCGATGATCCCGTTTTCCTGGCGATGGCGCGGGATGCCGGGGCGGCGGTGGTGCTGGCGGACCATGACGAATATCCCGCGATCGAGGGCCATGATGTCGGCTTTTCCTACGCCCGCCTGATGCGCACGCGGGAATCGGAGGCGACCGGCTATAGCGCGGAGGAGATTGAGGGCTGGGCAGACAGGGCGCGCACCTTGGCGCGGAAGGGCGACGTCTATGCCTTCTTCATCAGCGGAGCGAAGGTGCGCGCGCCTGCGGCGGCGCAGGCGATGATCGTTGCATTGAGGTAACAGGGGCTGTTGCATTTGCTGCAACTGCGAACGCGTCCTTTGCGATTGTGACAAACGGGTTACGCGACCATATGCGCCCTTGTCGAACACGACAGATAACAAAAATTGCAGGAAACGAAACAATGCGGCACACATTCCATGGCGTTGCGCTGATGGTAGCGGTCGGCGCGCAGATGCTGACCTTCTACTCGGTGCTTTTCGCCTAAGCGATCACAGATCCCTATCTATTCCTCGTCATGAGGAAGCCAAAAAAGGCCGCCCGGCATTGTCAGGGCGGCTTTTTTATTACTATTGAAGGTCGCGATATGACCAGCGACCTGCTTTTCGTTTATGGAACACTCCGCCCCGGATTTGGCGGAGAGAGGGCCGCCTGGCTCGCGTCGGTGGCGCGGCCCGTGGATGCAGCCATGGCGCGCGGCGCACTATATCGTGTCGATTATTATCCGGCCTTTGTCCCCCAGGCGGATGGATTGGTCGTTGGAGACCTGTTCCACCTGCCCAACGCCACTGCGATCCTGGCCACGCTTGATGAATATGAGGAATGCGCGGCGCATTTCCCTGCCCCGCACGAATATCGGCGCGAGCGGGTGCGGGTGCAGACGACGGGGGGCGGCGTCGATGCGTGGACATATGTTTACGCGCGCGACGTCGCGGGGCTGGAGCGGATCGCGGGCGGCGACTTCCTCGGCTGAATGCTTGCGCTCGACGCGCGAGCCGATAGGCTGCCGCAGGCGGGGAATGCGGAGAGATGAGCGATGAGCAATGAGACGCAAGGGACGGCCAGGTCCGAACGGCTGCCAGAGGATTGCAACTGGATCGACAGCAAGGGGCTGAACCGGCGCAAGCTGCTGATGAGCGGCGCTTTTGCGGCTGGCTTCGCGGCGGCATGTCGCCCGGTGTCGAGCAGCGCGGTGCAGACCTCGGGCGAAGGGTTGGAAGAAGAAACGGTGTCTATCAAGGCCAGCGACGGCTTTGCCTTGCCCGCCTTTGTGGCGCGGCCGAAGGGGGCGAAGAACAGCCCGGTCATCGTCGTCGTCCATGAGGTGTTCGGCGTTCATGAATGGATCCGGGACATGTGCCGCCGTTTCGCGCGCGCGGGCTATTATGCGGTCGCGCCGGACCTGTTCGCCCGCCATGGCGATGCGACGAAGATCGCCGACATCAAGCAGCTGGTGAGCAGCATCGTGTCCAAGGCGCCCGATGCGCAGGTCATGGCGGACATCGATTCGACCTATGAGTGGGCGGGAAGCCATGGCGGCGATGCGGCGCGTCGCGGGATCACCGGATTTTGCTGGGGTGGGCGGATCGTGTGGCTTTATGCCGCGCATAGCGCGCAACTGGACGCAGGCGTCGCCTTTTACGGTCGGCTGGTGAGCGACAAGACGGCGCTGCAACCCTTGAGCGCGATCGAGCAGGTGAAGGCGCTAAACGCCCCGGTGCTGGGGCAATATGGCGCGTTGGACAAGGGCATTCCGGTTGCCGACGTCGATGCGATGCGCGCGGCGCTGAAGCAGGCGGGCAAGTCGCCGCCCGCCGACATCACGCTTTATCCTGATGCTGACCATGGGTTCATGGCGGATTACCGGCCCAGCTATAATGAAGCTGCGGCGAAGGCTGCCTGGACCGCGACGCTCGACTGGTTCGGCCGTTATGTGAAGGGCGGGAAGTAAGGCCGCTAGTCCGCCTTCATCGACTGTACGGCGGCCAGGGTGCTCTTCACATGATCGGCATAGTTCATTTCGCTGTGGACGAAGACGATGCGGCCATTGGGCGCGATGACATAGGATGTTCGGTCGGTCATGCCCGGCCGCATCTTAAGCGCGACGTCATAGCCCGATATGATGCCGGGGCCAGCCGATGCTACCGCGAACTTGCCCGCGCATTCCTTGGTCGAGAAGGCGACAAGGTCGTCCACCGGGTCCGCCGACATGCCGATGACGGTGGCCCCCGCCTTCTTGAAGTCTTCGATATGCGTGGCGAATTCGCGGGCTTCCGCCGAACAGCCGGGCGTGAACGCCTTTGGGAAGAAATAGAGGACGACCGGCCCCCGTTTCAACTGGTGCGAGAGGGTCAGGGTGAAGGGCTTGCCCGCCAGCGCGCCGCGCGTCGTGAAATCGGGCGCCTTTGCCCCGATCGCAAGCGCCGCCATCGCCCCGGTGCTTCCCAAGGCGGCTGCGGCAAGGCCAAGGGCGATCTTCGCGCTCTTCAACATCGGTCGTCTCCATCGTCAGGGGCTTTGCAGCCAGTGATGGCCACAAGTAAGGCGGCTGGCAAGCCCGATGCCGGAACCCTTGGGCGGCTGGCCGGTTCATTACGGATGCGCCTGCTTTTCGCCATGCCTCTGCTGCTGCTCGCCGCCTGTGGCGAGAAGGATGAAGGCAATCGGGGCCTGTCGGCCAATATCGTTGATGAACAGCCATCCTATGACGTGAGCAATGAAATGTCTGCCCAGGATGAGACACTGGCGGTGGACAATGGGACGCAATCGGCGCCCGCGAACAACGCCGATGCGCCCAAGCGATCTGCGGCCATGACGATTCCCGCCGCGTTGCAGGGGAACTGGACCGGGCTTAACGATCGTTGCGGCGACCGGTCTGCGGAGCTGGAGCTGAAAGTGACGCCGGAAAGCCTCATCTTCCATGAAAGCGTTGGAACGGTGGAGGGCGTTACGACCGGCCCGGATGGCCGGGTGCGCATCGATGCGGCCTTTACGGGCGAAGGCCAAAGCTGGACCAAGAGGCTGGACCTGCGCCCGTCCGCGAACGGCCGGGAACTGGTCATCACCAATGACGGCGCGGCGGTGACGCGCAAGCGCTGCTGAACCGCTTTCCGTTTGGGCTTCGCGCCGCTAGAGCGGGGCGATGATCGGCCGCCTGACCTTAAGCGATTTCCGCAATCATGCGGACGCGCTGATCCTGCCCGATCACGCCTTCATCGTGCTGACCGGCGAAAATGGCGCGGGCAAGACCAATATATTGGAGGCCGTGTCGATGCTGGCCCCCGGTCGCGGCCTGCGGGGCGCGGCGATGCGCGACATGGCGCGGCAGGGCGGGCCGGGCAGCTTCGGTGTGGCGGCGGAGGTGGATGGCGTCGTGCTGGGCACCGGCACATCGCCCCAGGCGCCCGACCGGCGGCAGGTGCGGATAGGCGGTGTGTCCTCTTCGGCGAATGCGCTGGCCGACCATCTGGCGATCATGTGGCTGACCCCGGCGATGGACAGGTTGTTCATGGACAGTCCGGGCGGGCGGCGGCGCTTCCTCGACCGGCTGACGCTGGCGCTGCATCCGGGGCATGCCGTGCACAGCGCGCGCTATGAAGCCGCGATGCGCGCGCGCAACCGGTTGCTGACCGACCTGAAAAGCGCGGACCCCGCGTGGTTGACGGCGCTGGAAGCGCAGATGGACGAGCATGCCGCCGCGATTTCCGCCGCGCGGGGCGATCTGGTCGCGCGGCTGGGGGCGCAGCTTGCGGGACAGCCGGACGAACCCTTTGCCCGGCCCTTGGTGGCGATCGAGGGAGAAGATGGGGGCGAAGAGGCGCTTGGCCCACGTCTGGCGCGGGAGCGGCGGCGCGACGCGGCAGCGGGGCGCACATTGTCCGGGCCGCACCGGCAGGATCTGGCTGTCACCCACGCCGCCAAGGGGCAGGCGGCCGCGCTTTGTTCGACCGGTGAGCAAAAGGCTTTGCTGCTGTCGATCCTGCTCGCCCATGCCGCGCTGGTCGCCGCGCATCGCGGCCAGCCGCCGGTACTGCTGCTCGACGAAGTGGCGGCTCATCTCGACCCGTCGCGACGGGCTGCGTTGTTCGAACGGTTAACGGAAGCGGGCGGGCAGGTGTGGATGACGGGAACGGAGTCCAGCCTTTTCAGTAGTTTGTCCGATGCAACCCGATTTACCGTAACATCGGGCCGATTGTTTCGTTCCGCAGATTAACGCACCTGAACAACCATTCATCGCTCGACGCTTCTCAACTCGTCCTGGCTCTGCACAAGAGCTTCACAGGGTTGAAAATCAAGAAGAAGTCGGGGGTCGTTTCACACATGATCGGTGCTTTTCGCGCATTTATCGCGACTGCTACGCTTGCGCTCGGCGCACTGATCGTTACCCCCGCCGCTGCCGGTACGCTGCAGTGCGTGCCCTATGCCCGTCAGGTTTCCGGCATCGAGATTTACGGCAACGCCCATACTTGGTGGAACCAGGCCGAAGGTCGTTATGCGCGAGGCCATGAGCCGCGCGAGGGCGCTGTGCTGGCCTTCGCGGCGAGCCGGTCGATGCCCGTCGGTCATGTCGCCATGGTCAGCAAGGTCGTCAGCGAGCGCGAAGTGCTGCTGACCCATGCCAACTGGTCCTATCGTGGCGGGATCGAGCGCAATGTCCGCGCCATCGACGTGTCGCCGAACAATGACTGGACCGATGTGCGCGTATGGTACGGCCCCATCGGCGGCCTGGGCCTGCGGTCCAACCCGGCCAACGGCTTCATCTATCCGGTGCAGGCGAGCGAGCCCGCCCCGACGATCCAGATCGCGATGGCCGATCGCGCGGCCTCCACCGCGCACGCTGCTTTCTGAGATTTTAACCAGTTCATAAGAGCCGCCGCCTAATGTGATCGGCGGTGGGGCGATGCTCAAAAGATTTGAGGTCGCAAATAATGTTTCGATATGTTCGCGGAGCAGTGTGGCTGTTGGCGGGGCTGATCGCGACGCCGGTATCCGGCGCAACGGCTCTGCAATGCGTACCCTATGCGCGGATCGTTTCCGGGGTGAATATCCGGGGCGATGCGCTGACCTGGTGGGATCAGGCGCAGGACCGCTATGCGCGCGGCCATCTGCCTCGGCGCGGGGCAGTGATGGCATTTCGTCCCTATGGGCCGATGGTGCTGGGCCATGTCGCCGTGGTCAGCAAGGTGCTGGACGACCGGCGCGTGTTGATTCGCCATGCCAACTGGTCGGTGCCCGGCGCAATCGAGGAAGATGTGCTGGCCATTGATGTGTCGGATGCGGGCGACTGGAGCGCGGTGCGTGTGTGGCACAGTCCAACGGGGCAAATGGGCGCGCGGACCAATCCGACTTTCGGTTTCATCTATCCGGGCAAGGCGCAGTTGCGGCCGTTCGAGCCCGATCCGGCGCTGGGCGCAAGCGTCCGCTTTGCGAAGGCGGATCCGGCGGTATGGGAGCAGGCCGGGCCAGCAGCCAAGGCTGTCGATGAAAGCGAGGGGGCCGAACGCCTCGCCGGTCTTGGCCGTTCCTTGCGCAAGGCATTGCGCGAGCCACGGCTGGAAACCGATATGCGCGCTATCCAGTTTGCCGACGCTGCGCCGTCGGGACGGTCGCTGCGCGACATCATCGCTGATGTGAAGCGGGACGCTCGGCTGCGTTGACAGCCCTGCGATCTGCTGACGCTGACCCGATCTGCATCCGTTCGCATGGCACGAACGGATCAGGACAGCTTATTCCGCGTCGGCGGGCTTTTCTTCCTCACCCTCGGCCGGGCGTTCGAACCAGGCTTCGACCGGGCCGGTCAGCTTGATCGTCAGCGGCTGGCCGTTGCGGTCGCGGGTCTTGCCGGCTGCGACGCGAATCCAGCCTTCCGAGATGCAATATTCCTCGACATCCGTGCGGACGCGGTCCTTGAAGCGGATGCCGATTCCCCGTTGCAGCACGTCCATGTCGAAAAAGGCGCTGCGCGGGTTGGTGGAAAGGCGGTCGGGAGGCGTGTCGCTCATGGCTGTTCCAAAGGTCCTTCGTTTCGCGCCGCCTAGCGCCTCGGCCTTATCGCCGTCAACCGGGGCCGTCATCGACGTCGCAGAAGATGCGGCGGATCACGCCCTGTTCCAGCCATGAAGCAAAGCGCACCTCTGCATCGGCAAGGCCGGTGAAGGGGTAGGCGACCGGCCGGTCATTGACCGCGCGGCTGGCCTGCACCAGCCGGATCATGGCGTCGGGCGCGGTGGTAAGGATGCGGCCCCGCCTGTCGGTCGCCGCGCTGTTGACGCCGACGACATGCCCATCCTCGGCAAAGACGGGGCCGCCGCTGATGCCGGACAGGGTGTGGTCACCCTCTGGCAAGCGGCCAACCTCTGCCCATGCGAGCACGGGCTGCGTTTCTTCGGTCCGACCCCGGCGGGCGCTAGCCGCGCCGATCAGTTCGGACATGACGAGGGTGGGGCGGCCCGCGGGGAAGCCCATATGGAATCCGGCCGATCCCGGTGGCGGCATACGGTCTGACAGGGGCAGCGCATGGCCGCTGGGCATGCCATCGCGCACGAGTGCGGCGTCGGCCTCACGGCTTGCCACGACGCGGGATACGGGGCGCGCGATCCCGCCTTCGTCAATGCCGATGCGGGCGCAGCCGTGCGTGACATGTTCGGCCGTCAGCCAGACGCCGTCCTGATCAATGGCAAAGGCCGTACCCATGCTGTCGGCGGGCCCGTCGAGCCGGTCCTGGATCACGAATGTCTCGTCGCTCCATTGCGGCATGGGGCGGCGGGGGGAGCGAGGGTCGTAGACTTCGACCTGCAACGGCGTCGGGCGCGTGACCTCGCCAATCCAGGCGAGCGCCAATATGCCGCCCAGCATCAGCGGCAGGCAGCCAAGGCTCCGCCGCGCCATCGCTTTAGCCCGCCACGGCCGCAGCCGTCAGGCATGCGATCGCGGCTTTCATCATGGCAAGGAAGACGGCGGCCGCCCGCTCGTTCGCCTCGATCCGGGTGGAGAGCGAGCCGAGCAGGAAATCGACGAAGCGAAAGGCGATGAGTTGCAGCACAAGCGTGACGCTGCCCCAGATCATGACGTCCCAGACATTGACCGATCCGGCAAGGCACAGCGCCAACGGGATGGCGAGGCCAATCGCAGCGCCGCCCAGCGATATTGCCGCCGCTTCGTTCCCAGCGCGGATCAGGGCGAATTCATCATGCGGGGTAATCCACATGTAAAGCGCAAGGGCCGCCAGCCAGACCAGCGTCGCGCAGGCAAGGTGAAGCAGGAAGATCGGGAGCCCGGAAAGCAGGCTCTGGATAACGGGCATGGGATCGGTCATGTCCGCCACGATGCCGCAACCTGCCCCCGGCTTCAATCCGGGATAAGGTTGCGGCGCCGTTTCTAACCGAAGTTCAGAAAACTTGACCTGTTATCGGCAGATCCGAACCCGAACGTCCCGGTCGCGGTAATAATCATAGCGCCATTCGGTCCAGCAGCGCTGGCGGTAGCGGTAATGGTTGCGTCGCCCATCGCGCCAGTGGCGGCGATATTCCCCGCGCCAATGGCGGCGGGCATCGCGCCGATCCCAGTGGCGGTCGCCGCCGCGCCAGTCGCGGTCGCCATAGCCGTAATAACCGCCCCGATATTGAGCCTGCGCCGGAGCAGCCGTGGCGCCCATCGCCGTGATCGTCAGCCCGACCGCCACCGCGCCCTTCATAAAGATGTTCATATTCTCTCTCCTCACTTGCACCCCGACGCATCGGCGTAAAGCGGGGCCACGGGAGGGAAGATGCGCGCGCGTGACTGAACCGTCCGGGAACGGCGTTGTCAGGTGGCGTTAAGCGAACGAGGGCGCGATGGGACGGACCTTACTTGCCCTGCAGCGCCTCTTCGGCTTGCGCGATATAGTCGCGGGTGATCGGCAGGGCGCGGCGGTCGCGCACATATTGCACCTGGTAGTTCACCATGCTGCCATGTTCGAACACCGTCGCGGCCCCGGCGAGGTAAAAGGTCCAGAGGCGGAAAAATCGCTCGTCATACAGGGCGATGATGTCGGCGCGGCGCGCCATGGCGCGGGCATACCATTGCCGGATGGTGAGGCCGTAATGGATACGCAGCACCTCTACATCGGTGACCATCAGCCGCGTGCCCTCGCTGCCCTGGATCATTTCGGAGAGCGCCGGGATATAGCCGCCGGGGAATATATATTTCTGGGTGAAGGCGTCGGTGATCCCCGGCCCGCCAACACGGCCGATCGTGTGGACCAGCATCACGCCGTCGCGCGTCAGCAATTGGGTGCACTTGTCGAAGAAGGTGCGGTAGTGCGCGGTGCCCACATGTTCGAACATGCCGACCGACACGATCCGGTCGAAGGGCCCTTCGATGTCGCGATAGTCGATCAGTTCGAACCGGACATGATCGGCGACGCCAGCCTCCTGCGCCCGTTGGCGCGCGACCTTCAGCTGTTCTTCCGACAGGGTGATGCCGGTCACATCGACGCCGCAGGTGCGGTGCAGGTAAAGCGCCATCCCGCCCCAGCCGCAGCCGATGTCCAGCACCTTCATCCCCGGTTTCAGGTGCAGCTTGGCCGCGATATGCGCCTTCTTGTCCTCCTGCGCCTGTTCCAGGCTGATGCCCGCTTCATTGTCGGCGTCCGGCCAATAGGCGCAGCTATATTGGCGGTCGCGATCGAGGAAGAGGGCGTAGAGCGCGCCCGACAGGTCGTAATGATGGGCGACATTCGCCTTTGCCCGCGCGCGGTGATTGGCGCGCCAGAGCGTCTGGCGGATCGACTTGAACCCCCGCTTGAGCGCGCCCATGTCGCTGATCGACTTGCCGCTTTCCCAGCTGTTGTTGGCGCGGATCAGCGAGATAAGCTCCATGATCCCGCCGCCCTCGATGCCGACGCGCCCGTCGATATAGGCTTCGGCCATGCCAAGGCGCGGATCCTTGATGATGTCCAGCGGCACGCGGGCGTCGCGGAACTTCAGGGCAAGCGACGGGAAGGCCGGATCGGGGGCGCCGACCGTCACTTTCCTGCCGTCATGATAGATGATGGTCAGTTGCCCCCGCGAGACCAACCGCTTGATGACCCGATCGAACAGTTTCATGGGCGGCAACCTGTCAGGTCATTTCGCGTCCGTCAAATGCCTGCATACCAATCATATCCTGCACGGTCCTCCCAATAGCCGCCCTTGCCTTCGCCAATGCCGGAGAGGCTGTCGACGGCCTTTATCTCCATCAGATATTTAGCATGTTTGTAGCCCAGGTGCCGTTCGACGCGCAGTCGCAGCGGCGCGCCGTTGGCGACTGTGAGCGGCCGATCGTTAAGCGCGAAGGCGAGGACCGTCTGGGGATGAAAGGCGTCGATCAGGTCGATGCTTTCATAATAGGGCCGCCCGTCACCCATGAAGTCGGCGCAGTGAAACAGGATATAGCGCGCACGGCTGTTCATGCGCGCTGCGTCGAGGATGAGCGCCAACGGCACGCCGCGCCACTTGCCGATGGCGCTCCACCCTTCGACGCAATCGTGGCGGGTGATCTGTTCGCGATGGGGCAGGCTGCGCAGCTGGGCGAGCGACAGGGAGAGCGGGCGGTCGACCAGGCCCGTGATCTTCAGCCGCCAGTCGGCAAAGCCGGTGCGCCACAGCGCCCGATATTCGGGCGTGTTCGGGTTGGCGGTGCCATTGGAGCGGAAAATGGGCGAGATCTGGTCGGGCCGAAACTCGCGCGCCATCGCGTCGCGCGTCATCAGGCTGCGCTGCGCCCATTTGTGGAAATTCTCGGCGGAAAAGAGCGCCTCGCGCACGCCTTCGTTCCGCGCCAGCCGGTCGCAGCCCGCGAGCGTGGCCGTCGCGCCGACCAGCAGAGTGCGGCGGTCGAAGATCAGGCTCATGGCCGTTCCCTTGGCAGCCGGTAACGGCCGGTGATCATGGAACGCAGTTCATTGATTGGTCCGGCGAGCAGCACCATGACGATATGGACAAGGAAAAAGGTGGCCAGCGCGAATGCCATGATGAAATGGATAGACCGGGCCGACTGCCGCCCGCCGAACAGATCGACCAGCCAGGGCCATGCGGCGTTCATGCCGGGCGACATGGTCAAGCCGGTCAGGATGAGCAGCGGGAGCGCGACGAAGATAACGGCGATATAGCTCGCCTTCTGCAGGACATTGTAGCGCAGGGCCGCTTCGCCGGTTGGAAAGCGTAATCGGGCGTGATCGAGGATGTCCCGCAAGATATGGCGCGGGGCGAGGTCTTCCCGACGGAAAGCGAGATCGCGCGCGATGTGACCCTTCATCAGCGCCCAGAGCATGTAGGCCAGCAGGGCGAAGGCGAAAAGAGGTGCGGCCGCCAGATGCCAGTGCCGCGACATGGCGAGATCATAATGGCCGGGCAGGGTGATCCAGCCGCCGAAACGCTCCAGTTCCAGCCAGGCATGGTCGAAATTCGCCCCATATTGCCCCCAGTAGAGCCGGGGATGGGCGTTGAAGATGCCAAGGCCGCTGGTGAAAAGAACGTACAGCAGGATGGCGTTGAGCCAGTGCCACAATCGCACCGGCCAGCGGTGCCGGAGCACGATCGGCGTCGGCGGGGCGACATGGGGCGAAGGACCAGCCATGGCGCACTGTTACCCTTTTGCATCAAGCCGGTCAAAAATCATTGCCTAGCCAGAACGGTATCGAAACAAATTAAAACCGTTCATCTTCTGGCCATAATCGGGCTGGATAAGCGCTGATGATCGGTTCCGGCCGGTCGGCAGGTCCACGACAATGCGCTACGCCTGGCAGTGTTCGGATCGACTGTTGCGAAAGTGCATCATTCTACATTAATCTTCATGACGCTGTTGCAACGCGGAACAAAGGCTACCATATGCGCCCCTGTCCACGGCGCAAGATCGTGGCAAGCAGGGATGGAGTAAAAGGGGTCACTTCATAGCGATCCTCGAAGCAGCAAAGCTTCAGCGAAATTCCTGTCCTATATCGAGAGTGCTGTCCAATCCTTGGATAATGCACTCCTTATTGCATGAGGACTTTATGAAGACTGTGATTTTCGCAGCCGTTGCTGCTGCCGCTGTTGCGGCCCCCGCGTTCGCTCAGGACGCTGCTCCCTTCACCGGCCCCCGCGCAGGCGTGACCGTTGGTTACGACAACCTCGGCAACGAAGGCGTGAGCTACGGCGTGAGCGCTGGCTACGACATCGCCCTGACCCCGAACGTGACCTTCGGTCCGGAAGTCACGCTGGGCGACAGCACCGTTGATGCCCCCGGTTCGGAAGTAAGCCGCGACCTGGCCGCTTCGGTCCGTCTGGGCTACATCCTGACCCCGCAGGTTCTGGCGTTCGGCAAGGTTGGCTACGCCAGCACCCGCCTCGAAGCGTCGAACAGCAACTTCGGCTTCGCGCTGGAAGGCGTTCGTTTCGGCGGTGGTCTGGAATATGCCATCAACGGCAACACCTACATCTCGGCTGAATATCAGCGCACCGAGTATGAAGACAATGGCAGCCGTGACGCTGGCGTCGTCGGCATCGGCTTCCGTTTCTAATCCTTCCCGGATCTGAAACGCATAGAGGGCGGTCCCATTGGGGCTGCCCTTTTTCGTGTCAGGATTTTTGATTTTCACGCGGAGACGCGGAGGCGCGGAGGCGCGAACATTGGAGCGAAGGGCTCGGTCATCGACTGCCGCACCTCACGCATCTTGAGCCTGGATTCCATTTGAGGCATTGCGCGCGCCGTTGAGGTCTGCGGCCTCCTCGCGTGAATATCGGGTGGGAATTTGGCCTGGCTAGAGCGCGCCCGCCAGCGCCAGCACGACCCCGCCAACGACCAGCAGAAGCCCGGCCACTTCGCTGCGGCTCATCCTTTCCCCAAGATAGAAATGGCCGAAGCCCAGGGTGAAGGCGACCTCTATCTGGCCGACGATCCGGACCAGCGCCACGGGCGCGGTGGCAAAGCCCGTGAACCAGCAGGCCGAACCGAGCGCGGACAAAAGCCCGACCTGGCCGGATACACGCCAGGTCGCCAGCACCTTGCGCATCTCCCCGGCCTCGCGCGCCAACAGATAGCTGCCCTGCATCAATGTTTGCAGCGCGACCGTGACGACAAGCACGATCAGCGCGGCCAGTATGGGATCGCTGCCGCCGACCTCCTGCGTTGCGCGGCGGATCGCGATGGCGGTGAGGGCAAAGAAAAAGCCGGACGCGATGCCGGTGAGCGCGGCGGGCTGGCCCAGCGCTTTCATGAAATCCGCCGGACCCATGCGCTTGCCCCCGGTGGACAGCAGCATCACGCCCATGACGCCGCAGCCGATCCCGGCCCAGGCGAGTGGATTGAGCCGTTCGCCCATCAGCAGGAAGGACAGGGCGGCGCCCTGCACAGCTTCGGTCTTTGAATAGGCGGTGCCCACGACGAAGTTTCGATGGGCAAAGGCCAGGATCAGCAGATTGGTGGCGATAATCTGCGCCAGCCCGCCGCCCAGGCAGAAAAGCAGAAACAAGGGGTCCGCGCTGGGCAACTGCCCCGGAACGAGCAGCCGGTAACCGCCCAGCAGCCCCAGAGCGAAGGGCAGACCGTACAGATAGCGCACCAGCCCGGCGGCGTTGACAGACAGGCTGTGACTGACGCGGCGCTGGATGGCCGTGCGCCAGGCTTGCACCGCCCCGGCCAGCAGCGTCGCGGGAAGCCAGATGGGAGAAGAGATCATGCTTAATCCTCCCCATGCCAGGCATGGGGAGGGGGACCAGCCGCAGATTGGCGGAGGGCAAGGGCGCGGCAGTGGAGAAGAATGTGCAGCATCACATTGTCGAGATCGTGGAGAACATCGGCTGCTTTGATCCTTAGCATCCGGATGCCTTGGGCTTGCAGCCATGCATCCCGGCGCTCGTCCTGCGCGATCTGGCTGGCATGATCGTGACTGCTCCCGTCCACCTCGACCGCGAGCCGAGCGGGTGCGCAGTAGAAATCCAGCACATAGGGTCCGACGGGATGCTGCCTTCTAAACTTCATACCTTGTGGGCGCGAGCGCAGCCATTGCCATAGCGCAACCTCTGAAGGAGACATCGCTCGCCGCAGGTAACGAGCCAACTCAACCGTCTTCCTTATCGGCGGCATCGCGCTCTTCCCCTCCACCGCCTTCGGCGGTCCCCCTCCCCATCTTTCAATGGGGAGGATCTGCGCGATCATGCCTTTTCGAGAAGACCTTCCTTCTTGATCTTTTCCTGCCACACCAGCGGGGCGAGGCGGTGGACGTTCTGGCCATCGCTGTCCACGGCGACCGTCACGGGCATGTCCTGCACGTCAAATTCGTAGATCGCTTCCATGCCGAGATCTTCAAAGCCGACGACCTTTGCGCCCTTGATCGCGCGGGCGACCAGATAGGCCGCGCCGCCGACCGCCATCAGATAGGCGCTCTTATGCTTGGCGATGCTGTCGGTCGCCGCCGGACCGCGCTCGGCTTTGCCGACGCAGGCGGCGAGGCCCTGTTCCAGCATCATGTTCATGAACTTGTCCATGCGGGTCGCGGTGGTGGGGCCAGCGGGGCCGACCACTTCGTCGCGTACCGGGTCAACCGGGCCGACATAATAGATGACGCGGCCCTTGAAATCGACCGGCAGCTGCTCGCCCTTGGCCAGCATGTCCTGAATACGCTTATGCGCGGCGTCGCGGCCAGTGAGCATCTTGCCGTTCAGCAGCAGGCGGTCGCCATGCTTCCAGCTCTGGACGACTTCGGGCGTCAGCGTGTCGAGATCGACGCGGATCGCTTCCTTGCTCGGCTTCCAATCGACCTGTGGCCATTCGGACAGCTTGGGCGCTTCCAGATAGGCGGGGCCTGAACCGTCGAGCGTGAAGTGCGCGTGGCGGGTGGCGGCGCAGTTGGGGATCATCGCCACCGGCTTGCCCGCCGCGTGGCAGGGATAGTCGTAGATCTTGACGTCGAGGATGGTCGAAAGCCCGCCCAGCCCCTGCGCGCCGATGCCGAGCGCATTCACCTTGTCGAAAATCTCGATGCGCAGGCGTTCAATATCATTCTGCGGGCCGCGCGCTTTGAGCTCGCCCATGTCGATGGGCTCCATCAGCGATTCCTTGGCGAGCGCCACAGCCTTTTCCGCCGTGCCGCCGATGCCGATGCCCAGCATGCCGGGCGGGCACCAGCCAGCGCCCATCTGCGGGATCATCTCCAGCACCCAATCGACGATCGAATCGCTGGGGTTCATCATCTTGAACTTGGTCTTGTTTTCCGAGCCGCCACCCTTGGCCGCAACGTCGACGATCACCTTGTTGCCCGGCACCATTTCGACATTCAGCACGCAGGGCGTGTTGTCCTTGGTGTTCTGGCGCGAGAAAGCCGGGTCGCGCAGGATGGAGGCGCGCAGGCGGTTTTCCGGGTTCAGGTAAGCACGGCGCACGCCTTCGTCGACGACGTCCTGCATCGAACGGCTGTTGTCGTCGAGGCGGCAATCCATGCCCCATTTGATGAAGACATTGACGATGCCGGTGTCCTGGCAGATCGGGCGATGCCCTTCCGCGCACATGCGGCTGTTGGTCAGGATCTGCGCGATGGCGTCCTTCGCCGCCGGATTGGCTTCCGCCTCATAGGCTTTGCCCAGCGCGCGGATGTAATCCATCGGGTGATAGTAACTGATGAACTGAAGCGCGTCGGCGACGCTTTCGATCAGATCGGCGGTCTTGATGACGGTCATCTTGCCCTATGTCCCAATTGTCCCTGACCGCGCGGCTAGTAGGGATTGCGCCAAGAGTCCAGCTATCCGGCGGCAAAGGGGAACATGTGCCACCAGGGTTCCTTCTCTTCCAGCACGCGCGCAAAGCTGGGCCGCGCCTCCAGCCGGTCAAGATAGGCGGCGAGCGTCGGAAAGCCGCCACGCATCGGTTCCACCCTGTCCGCATAGAAAAGGGCAGGGGCAGCCGCGCAGTCGGCCAGGCTGAACATATCCCCCGCTGCCCAGTGCCTTCCTTTCATCCGCTCCTCCAGCAGGGTGTAGGCCTTGCCCAGCATCAGCCGCGCCTCACCCACGCCATAGGGGTCGCGCACATCTTCCGGCCTCAGCCTGTCGGCGACGATCGCCTGCATCGGCGCCATGACATAATTGTCGAACAGCCGGTCCATCAGCCGCACTTCGATCGCGTCGTCCGGGTCGGCGGGAATCGCGCGGAAGGGACCGGGGCAATGCTGGTCCAGATATTCGATGATGACGCTGGTTTCGGCGAGCGTCCGGTCGCGCGCTTCATCCCGCAGCACCGGAAATTTGCCGAGCGGCCATAGCGCCAGCCAGGCTTCGGCGACCCCAGGTTCCTCCATCATCGCACGCTCGAAGGGGACGTCATTCTCATACAGGGCGATCAGCGCCTTCCAGCAATAGGATGACAGCGGATGGTAATAGAGAATCATCGGACGCCTTTCTCCTCTCCCAAGGTTGTTCATGGGGGGCACGGAGGGCGAGAATAGCCCGACTTACCCACATATTCATCCACAGCAGCTTGTGGATAACCGCGCCCTTACCCCCTATCTTTAGTGGAAAGGGACATGCCTGCTGACCTGTCGGAACGCATTTGCGTGGCAAGGGAAATTTATTTTCGTTCGCATATTGTCCCCCTTGCCTTTTACGGGAGCCAGAGAAGTCCGCGCGTCGCTGCGATGCAGTGTGGCGGATTGCCGATGAAGCGAGTCAGGCGCGCGCCCATCGGAGTCTCCATATCGTCATTTACCCCCTTGCAAGCATTTCGGGCTGTGGCACTATCCCTTGTATCAGGTTAACGGGGGTTACCCTACAGATTGTGATTGCACCGGCCGGACCATTTTCCGGAAGGGAGGCGTTTTACCTCATGCGATCCGCTGCAGGCGAACCCCGATGCCGGTCCGGGCAGTCTCAAAACATGAGGCTTGACCGAATCGAACGAAACAGGAACATTCGGGGGCTCGAATGGATTTTCGTGACAGCGAACAGACAGGTGCAAGCGACGTGGCGACGGTGATCGACGAAGTGATTGAAACGGTAGCGGAAAAGAAGACGGCTGCGCCCGCCAAGGAGGCGCCGCGTTCCTCTTCCTCCATCCAGGCGCGCCGGTTCGACGTCGTGACGGATGAAAGCCGCGACGCGTTGCTGACCGAATTCGGCAAGGATACGCTCAAGGACCGCTATCTGCTGCCCGGCGAGAATTACCAGGACCTGTTCGCTCGCGTGGCGGCCGCCTATGCCGACGACCAGGGTCATGCCCAGCGCGTCTATGACTATATATCGCGCCTCTGGTTCATGCCCGCAACGCCCGTGCTGTCGAACGGCGGCACCGGGCGCGGCCTGCCTATCAGCTGCTATCTGAACAGCGTGGACGACAGCCTGGAAGGCATCGTCAACACCTGGAACGAGAATGTCTGGCTCGCCTCGCGCGGCGGCGGCATCGGCACCTATTGGGGCAGCGTGCGCGGCATTGGCGAGCCGGTGGGCCTCAACGGCAAGACCAGCGGCATCATCCCCTTCGTCCGCGTGATGGACAGCCTGACGCTGGCGATCAGTCAGGGCAGCCTGCGCCGCGGTTCGGCCGCCTGCTATCTCGACATCTCCCATCCGGAGATCGAGGAGTTTCTGGAAATCCGCAAGCCCAGCGGCGACTTCAACCGCAAGGCGCTGAACCTGCACCATGGCGTGCTGTTGACCGATGAGTTCATGCGGGCGGTGCACAATGGCGACGAATTTCAGCTGAAATCGCCCAAGGACGGTTCGGTCCGGGGCAAGGTCGACGCGCGCAGCCTGTTCCAGAAGCTGGTGGAAACCCGCCTGGCGACCGGCGAGCCCTATATCGTCTTTTCCGACACCGTGAACAACACGATGCCCAAGCATCACCGTGACCTGGGCCTCAAGGTGTCGACATCCAACCTTTGTTCCGAAATCACTTTGCCGACGGGTCGCGACCATCTCGGCAAGGACCGGACGGCGGTCTGCTGCCTTTCGTCCCTGAATCTGGAAACCTGGGACGAATGGAACAAGGACCCCGTCTTTGTCGAGGACGTCATGCGCTTCCTCGACAATGTGCTGCAGGACTATATCGACCGAGCGCCGGACGAAATGGCGCGGGCCAAATATAGTGCTGAGCGCGAACGGTCAGTGGGCCTGGGGGTGATGGGGTTCCACTCCTTCCTCCAGGCCCGGGGCCTTCCGTTCGAAGGGGCCATGGCCAAGAGCTGGAACCTGCGCATCTTCAAGCATATCAACGAGAAGGTGAACGAAGCCTCCATGCAGCTCGCGGTCGAGCGGGGCCCGTGCCCCGACGCTGCCGACATGGGCGTCATGGAACGGTTCAGCTGCAAGATGGCGATTGCGCCCACCGCGTCGATCAGCATCATCTGCGGCGGCACTTCGGCCTGCATCGAGCCGATCCCGGCCAATATCTACACCCACAAGACGCTGTCCGGCAGCTTCGTGGTGAAGAACCCCTATCTGGAAAAGATCCTGCGCGACAAGTCGAAGGATTCGACCAATGTGTGGAACACGATCCTGGAACGCGGCGGTTCGGTCCAGCATCTCGACTTCCTGAGCCAGGAAGAAAAGGACACGTTCAAGACCAGCTTCGAAATCGACCAGCGCTGGCTGCTCGAACTGGCCGCCGACCGCACGCCTTACATCGACCAGGCGCAGTCGCTGAACCTGTTCATCCCGGCGGACGTCGAAAAATGGGACCTGCTGATGCTCCACTATCGCGCGTGGGAGCTGGGCATCAAGTCGCTCTATTATCTGCGGTCGAAGTCGGTGCAGCGCGCCGGTTTCGCGGGCGGCGTGGAAGCCGACAATACGATCGATGCGCCAAAGTTCGAACTGGCCGGCGGGAGCACCGACTATGACGAATGCCTCGCCTGCCAATGAGCTAATGGGGGGATGGACGCGGCGGCTAACCCTGCCGCGTCCAAACCATTGCCCACAAAAAATTCAGCGTTCGTCCTCTTCTTCTTCGAAAAGGACAGCGTTGGCGCCCGTAGCCGACAGCCTTACGGTGCCATCCTCGTCAACCCCGGCGATCAATCCTTCGCTGATATAATGATGATGTCCCGCATGACTGCCTTCGCCGCTGTCCGCCTTGATCAGCTTGATACGCTTTCCTTCGACATGATCGACAGTGCCCACATGCACGCCATCGGCGCCGATAATATCGGCATGTTCCTTGATGCTGCCCAGATCAACCATCATATTGCTCCTGTGCCGGGAATGACGGGGTCTGAACGCCCCGAACCCGCGCAGGTTGCGCTAACCCATTAATCGCGGAGCCGACCCATGCCCCTTCTGCAAGCCAGCAAGGTCTACAAGCCTTTCGAATATCCCTGGGCCTATGAATATTGGAAGCGCCAGCAGCAGCTCCACTGGCTGCCCGAAGAAGTGCCGCTGGGCGAGGATTGCCGCGATTGGGCGCAGAAGCTGTCGGACCATGAACGCAACCTGCTGACGCAGATCTTCCGCTTCTTCACCCAGGCGGACGTGGAAGTGCAGGATTGCTATCACGAAAAATATGGCCGCGTGTTCAAGCCGACCGAAGTGAAGATGATGCTGACCGCGTTCAGCAACATGGAAACGGTCCATATCGCCGCCTACAGCCATCTGCTCGACACCATCGGCATGCCCGAAAGCGAATATAGCGCGTTCCTCCAGTATAAGGAGATGCGCGACAAGCATGATTATCTGCAGCAGTTCGGCGTCGATACCGATGAGGATATCGCCCGCACGCTCGCCATGTTCGGGGGCTTTACCGAAGGCTTGCAGCTGTTCGCGTCGTTCGCGATGCTGATGAACTTCCCGCGCTTCAACAAGATGAAGGGCATGGGCCAGATCGTCACCTGGTCGGTCCGCGACGAGACGCTGCACTGCGAAGGCATCATCAAGCTGTTCCACGCTTTCTGCGCCGAACGCGGATGCCTGACCCCGGCGGTCAAGGACGACATCATGGACATGTGCCAGAAAACGGTGCGGATCGAGGATGCGTTCGTCGATCTCGTCTTCGAAATGGGCCCGGTGCCCGGCATGACGCCCAAGGACATCAAGAAATATGTCCGCTACATCGCCGACTGGCGGCTGGGGCAGCTGGGCCTGAAACCCATCTACATGATCGACGACCACCCGCTCCCCTGGCTCGCCCCGCTGCTGAACGGCGTGGAGCACGCCAACTTCTTCGAAACCCGCGCGACCGAATATTCAAAGGGCGCAACGCGCGGCCAGTGGAACGAAGTGTGGGACGCGTTCGACCGTCGCAAGAAGCTGAAAAGCGGCGACGCGGCGAATGCGGATGAAGTGGCGGACCCGGATATGTTCAAGGCTGCGGGGATCGCGGCTGAGTAGGCATGGCGCTAAGTGTAATTTCCTTCGACGAGGCATTGCAGAAAACAGAAGGTAGGAAGCGGCATCTTCTTTTGGGGAATGGCTTCAGTATCGCGCTATTTCCAAATAAGTTTCGTTATGGGAGCCTGCTTGATCGCGCTAAGGAGGACGGGGTATTCAATGAGTACCCTGAACTTGTAGAGGCGTTCGAGATTCTTTCGACAACAGACTTCGAAGTGGTGCTCGAAGCGCTTGTGAGAATGACCCGCCTGATCCATTTGTATGTTGATGACATCAATCCTAGATCAAAGCTAGTTCAGCACGTCGAGCGCTTAAAAGAGGCGCTGATTACCGCTGTCGCAGGCAGCCATCCGGCGAGGTTGTCAGAAATACAGTCCCAGCAATTTGATATGTGCCGGAAATTTTTGCTTAATTTCGCTGGCGCTGGCTTGGAAAAGCCGGGATGTATTTACACGCTGAATTATGATCTATTGCTCTATTGGGCTGTGCTGCACGAGCCACAGCCTGAATGGAAGGGGCTCAGTCTAGTACAGCCTCCCAAGGAGTTGCTGCTCAAGCACGACGATGGATTTCGATCACCTGACGACTACCCTGATGCGCCTTACGTAACTTGGGATGTCGATGGTGGCTCTAATAAGCAGAACATCCACTTTATCCATGGTGGCCTGCACATATTTGATGGGGGCTTCGAGCTTCAAAAATATTGCTGGGAACGGTCAGGCGGTGTGCCGCTGATGGACCAAATCAAGGACGCATTGGATGCGGATATATACCCTGTCTTCGTTTCTGAAGGAAACTGCGAATCTAAACTGCAAAAGATTTTGCACAATGGGTACTTGACTAGATCGTTCAAAAGCTTGGCTGGGGTTTGTAATTCTCCAACAAGTTCACTTTTTATTTATGGACATTCTCTGGCGAGCAATGATGATCACATTTTGCGGCTCATTGAAGATGGGCAGATTCGTGAAGTGTATATTAGCATATATGGAAATATCGATGATGAATTTAATAAATATATGGTTGAGCGTGCTACACTATTAAACGCGAGGCGTGACAGATTTCCACTAAATGTTTATTTGTATGATGCTCAAAGCGCGAAAGTTTGGGGATGAACTACTACGTTAAGCGGCACGCACAGCTGGAGTTTACCTGATTCCTTGCTCATGCCGACCGACCCAATCACCACCTGTCCCCCCGCTGAACGCGATGTTTTGTTCCGTTCATGCAACGTCCATGCGCCATCATGTGTTTTAGCTCCACAGCCTGATAATAATGGCAAAGGAGCCAGGTCATGACATTCTCGATCAAGCGGACCATTGCCGCTTTTTCCCTTGGCGCGATGACGCTGACGGGTTTGGCGGCGACGCCGGCTTTCGCCCAGCCCCGTGAATGGCGCGGGGACGCACGTGAATATCGCAAGGATGTGCGGGAAGCGCGGCGCGAGCGTGACAAGGATCGCCGCGAAGCCCGGCGCGAATATCGCAAGGACGTGCGGGAAGCGCGTCGCGATTTCAGGAAGGATCGCCGCGATGACCGTCGCGATGGATGGCGTCGTCCGGGCAGGGTCGTCTATGGCTATGACTGGAACCGCCCGGATCGCCGCTATGGCTCGCGCTATCGGCCCGACCGCTATTATCGCGGCGGCTATGAGCCGATCCGCGTGACCCGGTCTACCCGCATCTATCGCGGCTATGACGACCGCTATTATTGCCGCCGCTCGGACGGGACGACTGGCCTGATCGTCGGCGCGGCGCTTGGCGGGCTGCTCGGTAGCCAGCTCGACCGCGGCTATTCCAACACGGCTGGCATCCTGATCGGTGGCGGCGCGGGCGCGCTGCTGGGCCGTGAGATCGACCGTGGCAGCCTGAACTGCCGCTAATGATGGCATCAAGGCTGGCGCTGCCCGGAACAGGGTTGCGCCAGCCTGATTTTTATCAACTGAGTTACGCTTACCGATAAGGATGGCGCGGTAATCTTTCGCCGTTGAAGCCCGGAAAAACCGGCTCCGCTATTCCTCATTCTCGGTGCGGCCGAGATATTCTTCTTCATCGTCCATCTGGGGCTCGCCAGCGAAGGCGTCATTGTCGATCCGCCCGGACCGGTTCATTTCCTCCATCCGCTCGACCAGGTCGGGGGTGTCGTCGGGAATGATCTGCGCCGGGTTGGGGCGGCCGCCGCGCTCGCTGTCCTCGGACAGGTCGGTGGAGCGGGCGCGCGCATCTTCCGCGACGTCCTGCGCCTGCGTTCCGCTGTCGCGCTGTTCGTCATTTTCCTCGATCTGGTCGGGCAAGCGGTTACTGTCGTCCTGATTCATGGCATGTCTCCTTGCCTGCCCAACCGACCAACCCGGACACCCGTTCCATGACCCGCAAAAGGCGCTGGACAGCGGCAGCGGCAGGGGGCAAGAGCCGCCCGATCCTTTCATCCGCTACTGCTTCCAAGGAACTTCCATGACCCGCAAACTCATTTCCTCGGGTTCGCCTTTCGAGGCGCAGGTCGGCTATTCGCGCGCCGTGGTCCAGGGCGACTGGTGCTTCGTCGCGGGAACGACGGGCACGGACCCGGAAACCAAGGCGATGCCCGAAAGCGTCGTGGATCAGGGCGTCAACGCGCTGAAGGTCATCGGCAAGGCGCTGGAGGATGCGGGCTTTTCCTTCGCGGATGTCGTGCGCGTGACCTATTATATCACCGACCCGGCCTATTGGGACGAACTGGGCAAGGCGACCGCGCCGGTGTTCGGCGACATACGCCCGGCGGCCAGCTGCATCATCACCGGCCTTATCAAGCCGGAGATGAAGATCGAGATCGAAGTCACCGCTTTCAAAGGCTGACCCCATGATTACCATGTACGGCATCAAAAATTGCGACACCATCAAGAAGGCGCGCAATTTCCTGGATAATGAGCGCGTCGCCTACAACTTCCACGACTATAAGGTGTCGGGGGTGGACAAGGCGAAGCTGGAGGATTGGGTGATGGAACATGGTTGGGAAACCATCCTCAACCGATCCGGCACGACCTTCAAGGCGCTGGACGCAGGCGACAAGGCGCATATCGACGCCGAAAAGGCGATCCTGCTGATGACGGCCAACCCATCGATGATCAAGCGGCCGATCCTGGACGTGGGCGGCCAGGCCATCGTGGGTTTCAAGGCAACGACCTATGAAACGGCGCTGGCGAAGGCAAAGACAAAGGCCTGATTTGCCGCGACGGCGGCTTGTCAAATGAGGCGGGTGGGCGAATAACGGGATCATGCTTTCGCAGAAGACCCGTTACGCCATCCGCGCGCTTCAGCATCTTGCCGATCGCTACCGCCAGGGCCCCGTGCCACTGAACGAAATCGCGACGCGGCAGAATATCCCGGCCAAGTTCCTGACGGTCATCCTGTCGGAAATGGCGCGCGAAGGATTGGTGGCGACGCAGCGGGGGCGCGACGGCGGCTATTGGCTGGCGCTGGCGCCGGTCGACATCAGCTATGGCGACATCGTCCGGCTGACGCGCGGGTCGCTGGCCCTGACGCCATGCGCCAGCCGATTCGCGCATGAAACCTGCACCAACTGTTTGCCCGAATCGGAATGCAGGCTGCACCGCGTAATGCTGAGGGTGCGCGACGAAACGGCCAAGGTGCTGGACAGCATCAGCCTGGCCGAACCGCTTGCGATGGAGGAAGCGGGCTAGCCGATAGCGCCTGGCCCTTGCGCCGCGCGCGCCGCTTCGCCACATCGTCGGCATGACCACGCCTCCACTCAAAGCCGCGCTGATTCCCGTTACGCCGTTGCAGCAGAACTGCACCTTATTGTGGTGTACCGCGACCAACCGGGGCGCATTCGTCGATCCCGGCGGCGACCTGCCCCGGCTCAAGGCAGCGGCGCAGCAGCATGGCGTCACCATCGAAAAGATCCTGGTGACCCACGGCCATATCGACCATTGCGGCGAGGCGGGCGTGCTGGCCAGGGAGTTGGGCGTACCGATCGAAGGGCCGCATGAAGCGGATCGATTCTGGATCAGCCGGCTGGAGGAGGATGGCCGCAAATACGGCATCCGGGGCCAGCTGTTTGAACCCGACCGTTGGCTGACCGACGGCGACAAGGTCCATGTGGGCGACCTGGAACTGGACGTCTATCATTGTCCGGGCCACACGCCGGGCCATGTCGTCTTTCACCATGCTCCCAGCAAGCTCGCGATCGTGGGCGATGTGCTGTTCCAGGGTTCAATCGGCCGGACCGACTTTCCCATGGGGAATCACCAGCATTTGATCGACGCGATCACCGGCAAGCTGTGGCCGCTGGGTGGCGATACGGCCTTCGTGCCCGGACATGGGCCGATGAGCAATTTCGCGCATGAGCGCCGCTCCAACCCTTTCGTTGGCGACGCGGTGCTGGGCTGATTCCTTTAGCGGGCGGCCATGGCGGGAGGCGCTGGGACGGCGCGGGTGGCGTGATAGGCGACATAGAGCGCGGTCGCCGCCAGCGCGGCGGTGACTGCCCAGCTGAGCAGCGCGCCGCCTGCACGCCAGACGGTGGGGCGGTCGGCGTCCATGCCAATTCCATGCGCCGCGCGGGCAACGACATAGACGAGTGCGCCAATCCACAGCCAGAGCGGGGAGCCGATCGCCAGTTCGACCAGCGCGAAGAGAATGAGGACGATCGGCGTATATTCGTGAAGTTCGCATGCGCCCTTATCCGCCGCGCCAGCAGCGGATTGCCGCCATCGCCGTGCAATGTCTTGTTGCCCACCCGAATCCGGGCGCAGCGAAAGGCAAGCCACAGGTTGAGCAGCGCGCACGCGGCAGCCAGGGTCAGCGTGATCGGCAACAACATGGATGTCTCCCCCCAAATCCTTTTCTTCACCGGCACAATAGGCGGACGCCATTGCGGGGCAAGGAAGGACTTGCGCGTCCGTCAAAAAAGGCTATAGGCGCAGGGCTTCGCGATCACCCGGGCCGCATGGGTCTGCGGCGCCTGTGGCGTCGGCACCCATCGGATACTGGCCAGTCGCTTAACCAGATCTAATTTATGGAATAAGGTGCCGACATGGCTGTCCCCAAGAGGAAAACTTCCCCGTCCCGCCGCGGTATGCGCCGCAGCCACGATGCGCTGCGCGTCGAAGCATTCCAGGAATGTTCCAACTGCGGTGAACTGAAGCGTCCGCACAATCTGTGCGACGCTTGTGGCCACTATAATGGCCGCGAAGTCGTTGCCGTCGGGGCCTGACGACACACTCTCTCCTGTAAAGGTGTCCTGAAGTGTCCAGCCAACCGCGAATCGCAATCGACGCGATGGGCGGGGATGAAGGCGTGCGCGTGATGATGGCGGGCGTGGCGCTCGCCCGTCACCGTCATGAAGGGCTGCGCTTCACCCTTTTTGGAGACGAGACGCGGATCAAGGCCGCGCTCGATCATCATCCGAATCTGCGCGCCGCTTCCGAAGTGGTGCATGCCAGCGATGTTGTGGCCGCCGGGGACAAGCCAAGCGTCGCCATCCGCAAGAAGGCCAGCTCCATGAGCATGGCCATCGCGGCGGTGAAGGCGGGCGAGGCTGGCGCTGCCGTTTCGTCCGGCAACACCGGCGCCTTGATGGCGATGGCGAAGCTCGCGCTGCGCACCATGCCCGGCGTCGATCGCCCGGCGCTGGCTGCGCTGCTGCCGACGCTTGGCGCGAATGACGTGGTCATGCTGGACCTTGGCGCGAACACGGAATGTGACGCCCGCAATCTGGTGCAGTTCGCGGTCATGGGCGCTGCCTATGCCCGGATCGCGTTCGATCTGGAACGCCCTCGCGTACGGTTGATGAACATCGGCACCGAAGACATGAAGGGCACGGAGGAAATCCGTGACGCTGCCGCCATGTTGCGCGCTGCGACCAACCTGCCGCTGTCCTTTGATGGTTTCACCGAAGGCGACAAGATCGGGCGGGGCGAGGCCGACGTCATCGTCAGTGATGGTTTTTCCGGCAATGTCGCGCTCAAGACCGCGGAAGGTACGGCGCGCTTCGTCACCGATCTGCTGCGCACGGCCTTTACCAGTTCGATCCGGTCGAAGATCGGCTTCCTGATTTCCAAGCCGGCGATGCACCTGCTGAAGCATCATCTGGACCCCAACAATCATAATGGCGCAGTGTTTCTGGGCTTGAATGGTGTGGTGGTTAAGAGCCATGGCAGTGCGAACGACAAGGGTGTGGCCAATGCCGTGCATGTCGCCGCGCGCCTGCTGGAAGAGGATATTACCCGGCGCATCGCTGCCGACATGGCGGGCGTGAGTGCGCTGTCGGCCGTCGCGTCCAAACAGGAGCTTGCCGCCAAGTGATCCGCAGATCGATTCTTCTGGGCACCGGGTCCGCGCTTCCGGTCCGTGCGGTCAGCAACGCTGAACTGGCGCAGACCGTCGATACCAGCGACGAGTGGATCGTCGAGCGCACTGGCATCCGCAACCGGCACATCGCTGGTGACGGTGAAACGACGGCCACCCTGGCGACCGATGCGGCCAGGGCGGCGCTGGACGCTGCGGGCCTGACCGCGCAGGACATCGACCTCATCATCCTGGCGACCGCTACGCCCGACCAGACTTTTCCGGCCAGCGCCACCCTGGTTCAGGCGGCGCTGGGCATCGACGATTGTGTCGCATTCGACGTCGCCGCCGTCTGCTCAGGGTTCCTTTATGCGGTCACCGTCGCGGACAGCATGATCCGTTCGGGCGCGGCAAATCGCGCGCTGGTGATCGGATCGGAGACGTTCAGCCGCATTCTTGATTGGGAAGATCGTACGACCTGCGTGTTGTTCGGCGACGGCGCCGGGGCGATCGTGCTGGGCGGTGAGGAAAGTGCGGACGGCGCGCGAGGCATATTGGCGGCCAAGCTGCACGCCGACGGACGGCATAACCAGCTGCTCTACGTCGATGGCGGCCCCTCAACGACCCAGACCGTCGGCAAGCTGCGCATGAAGGGGCAGGAGGTGTTCCGCCATGCGGTCGTGAACCTTGCCGGAGTCCTGACCGAAGTCATGGCAATGGCCGACCTCAGCACGGCCGATATCGACTGGCTGATCCCGCACCAGGCCAATGCGCGCATCCTGGACGCGACGGCCCGCAAGCTGAAGCTTTCGCCCGATCGCGTGGTCATGACAGTCGATCGTCACGCGAACACTTCCGCCGCATCGGTGCCGTTGGCGCTTGACGTAGCCATTCGCGACGGCCGGGTGCAGGCTGGTGATTTGCTGGTGCTGGAGGCGATGGGCGGGGGCTTTACCTGGGGCGCTTGCGTTCTGCGGGTCTAAACCCTTTCATTTGCGCATAATTTTTTACAGAGTTTTACGAGTCATCTTGCAGAATCACTCGGGTTATCGCAGAATTTACTATTATCGTCCGCATCAACCCGGCGGATGAAGGTGGGGACGTTCGATGACTGGTCATGCTACCCTGACGCGTGCGGATCTCGCGGAAAGCGTAAATCGTCATATTGGCCTCTCACGATCCGAGGCGGCCGCCCTGATCGAATCCATTCTGGAGCATATGACATCTGCTCTGGAACGCGGCGAAAATGTGAAAATCTCGAGCTTTGGTACCTTCGTGCTGCGCGACAAGACACAGCGCATGGGCCGCAATCCCAAGACGGGTGTAGAGGTGCCGATTGAACCGCGCCGGGTTCTGACCTTTCGCGCCAGCCAGACCATGCGGGACCGCGTCGCCGCTTCCTGAAACGATCGCGTCACCTTCTGCGGTCCTTTCCAATGGTTGACCTTTGCGCTTTGATGAGTGCAACATCGCGCCCATGGCAAAGGTAGAGGGCGCATTCCTGACGATAAGCGAACTGTCGGGAGAGCTTGGGCTTCCGCAGCATATCCTGCGCTATTGGGAAACCCGTTTTCCGCAGTTGCGGCCGCTGCAGCGTTCGGGCAACCGCCGCTATTATCGCCCCGCAGATGTGGCGTTGGTGCGGCGGATCAACCATCTGCTGAATGTGGAAGGCTTTACCGTACGCGGTGCGCAAAAGGCGCTGGCCGAGAATGGGGTGGCGGCTGACGCAAGGTCTGGCCCCGATGCTCCCACGCAACCTTCAACAGCGGCAACAGGGACGTCCGGAGCGTTGCTCCATCGCTTGCAGGCCATCCGGGCGACGCTAGCCCGCGCGATCGGTGAATGAAGATCAGAGCGTCCGCGCATATATAAGATCGCGGAACGGAACATCGCCCACCATGAATGTGGTTTCGCCGATTTCCTGAAATCCATGCCGTGCATAGAAGCGGCGCGCGCGGTCATTTTGCGGATAGACGGCGAGCAGCATCCGCTTCGCGCCGCGATGGCGAGCATGATCGGCAAGCAATTCCATCAAGGCGTCGCCCCGGCCGCCGCCTTGCCATGGCCCGAGCAGATAGATCCGCTTGATTTCGACATCATCGCGTTCGTCGGTGAAAATGGGAAGGTCCGGGGGCGTCAGCATCGCATAGCCCACGGGCGCGCCCAGCGGCGTTTCGCCGATCAACAGGTGCTGCGCCGGATCATGAAGCGCGACCCGATAATAGCTTTCCGCATGCGCCACCTGAATGTGGGCGATCAGCGCGGGCCCGGGGTGGTCGTGGGCGAAACTTGCGAGAAAAGTCGCGCCGCCCAAGAGGGAAAGCGCCGGGGCGTCTGACGGAACAGCCCGGCGCCAATGGATCGGCGTCATGACGCCGCCTTTCAGCGGGAACCCGGACCCAAGGCCGGATCAAGGTCGCGCGGACGCGTAAAGCTGACCAGCGTTGCGGTATCCTGCCGGACGTCCGCCCAATGGTCGATGGCCAGATCCATCACGGCGAGGCTGGCGGTCGGGAACTTGACCTCCACATCCTCGCGCAAAGGGCTGGCGCCGTCATCGGGCACCAGTTCCAGGATCAATTCTTCAAGTCCCGGATTATGCCCTGCCATGATGACGTTGTCCGCCCTGTCGGGCAGATCGCGAATGACGTCCATCAGAGTCGCAACGGACGCCAGGTAGATGCGCCGGTCCCAATGGGGCTCCAACGGATTGCCATAGCCATCCAGAAAAGTGTCGAGAGTCTGCACGACCCGCGTGGCGGGAGAGGCGATCAACAGGTCAAACTGCATCTTGCGGTTGCGGGCAAACTGACCGACCAACAGCGCCGCCTTTTCCCCTCGCCGGTTAAGCGGACGGTCGAAGTCGCGCTCGACCGGGTCATCCCAATCGGACTTGGCATGGCGCAACAGGGTCAACCGCTTCATTTTTGCTCCAGGTCGAGGGTGCCGGATTCGACTCCCTGATGCCCTAGCGCCATGCTGTCGCCAAGACCAGCACGGGAATGGGCGCTGACCGCGATGATCGCTTCGTCCAGCGTCATGCGGCGGATTGGCGTGCCTGCCGGAAAGGCGCTCAGCAAGCGGCTGGGCATGGCGGCAGACAGGATGACGAAGCTGCCGCGATCCTCGGCGCGGCGGATAAGGCGGCCGAATGCCTGCGCGAGCCGGGCGCGGATCAGCCGGTCGTCATAGGCTGCGCCGCCTCCGGCCAGGCGGCGTGCGGCGTGCAGCACCGTCGGCTTGGACCATGGCACGCCCTCCATCACCACCAGCCGCAGCGAATGACCCGGCACATCGACGCCGTCGCGCAGGGCGTCGGTGCCGAGCAGCGATGCGCGCGGATCGTCGCGGAAAATGTCGATCAGCGTGCCGGTGTCCATCGGATCGACATGCTGCGCGTAAAGCGGCAGCCCGGCACGTGCCAGGCGATCGGCGATTCGGGCGTGGACGGCGCGCAAACGCCGGATGGCGGTGAACAGGCCGAGCGTGCCGCCGCCCGCTGCCTCGATCAGCCGTCCATAGGCGCCCGACAGCGCGGCTATGTCGCCACGCTTGATGTCGGTCACGATCAGCACTTCGGCGCGGTCGGCATAGTCGAACGGACTGTGCGCCTCAAACTGCTGCGCGCCATGGGGCAGGTGGCTTGCCCCGCTGCGGCTTTCGGCATTGTCCCAATCGCCGCCGCCTTTTAGCGTTGCCGATGTGATGAGCACGCCCTGCGCCGGTTTCAGCACCGTTTCGGCAAGCGGCCGGGTGGGATCGAGCCAGTGGCGATGAATGCCGATATCGAATTCTCGCCCTTCGATCCGGTCAACGGTCATCCAATCGACGAAGTCGGCGTCCGCAGGGCCGCCGATCCGCGCGAGCAGCGCCAGCCAGGCAGCAAGCAGGTCGCGCCGCCAGCCGAGCGAGGCAATCGCCCCTTCGATGCGGGCGCGGGCTGCGCCGTCCAGCCAGTCGGGCGCATCCTCTATCACCGCTTCCAGCCGCTTGGCGAGGCGGGTGAGCGGACGCAACAGGCCATCGAGGGCAAGCGCCGCTTCCTGCGCCGCTTCGACCAGCGGGCCATCCGGTTCGGTCAGTTCCGTTTCCAGCCCGTACCCCGCATCCGCGTCACCCATGTCCGCGGCGCGGGCATAGACGGTGCCCCGCACGGCGGCGAGCAACTCTTCAAGCGGCCCGAACGGTTCGCCCGCGACAATGCGCTTAAGCCATTCATCGGCCGGCAAAGCGCGCGCGGCGTCGGCTGCGGCCCGGATCGCCTCGCCGCCTTCCTCATCATAGCTGGCGAGGTCGGACAGCCGCGCGGCAAGGCCCCGGCGGCGACCGCGCGAATTGCCCTCTGGTCCCATCACCCATCGCCGCAGTTCGATCGCCTCATGCCCGGACAGCGCGACCGAAAAGGTGGAGTCCGCAGCGTCGAAGAGATGATGCCCCTCGTCGAAGATGATGCGTTGCGGCCGCTGGCCCGTTTCGCGCCCCCGCGCGGCGTTGATCATCACCAGCGCGTGATTTGCGATGACGATGTCCGCATCGGCCGACGCGCGAGCGGATCGTTCGATGAAGCATTTGCGATAGTGCGGGCAGCCCGCATAGATGCACTCGCCGCGCCGGTCGGTGAGCGCGGTCGATCCGTTGCGCCGGAACAGCGTCGGCAGCCAGCCGGGCAGGTCGCCGCCGATCATGTCGCCATCCTTGCTGAACGCAGCCCAGCGCGCGACCAGTTGGGCCAGGATAGCGGCTCGCCCGGCAAAGCCGCCTTGCAACGCATCCTCCAGGTTCAGCAGGCAGAGATAATTTTCGCGCCCTTTGCGGACGACTACCCGCCGCGCCGCCACAGCAGGATCGGGAAAGAGGCGCAGGGATTCGCGGTCCAGCTGCCGCTGAAGCGCCTTTGTATAGGTGGATATCCAGACCGTGCCCTGAGCCTCTGACGCCCAGAGGGATGCGGGCGCGAGATAGCCCAGCGTCTTGCCGATGCCCGTGCCCGCTTCGGCAAGCAGCATGTTGGGCTGGTCGCGATGCTTGCGCGGGCGGAAACTTTCTACGGCGGCGGCGGCATAGGCGCGCTGGCCGGGACGGCTTTCCGCGCCGCTGCCGGTCAGATGCACCAGCCGCGCCAACACCGCCTGATCGTTGAGGGAAACGGTGCGCGGGGCCGGTCTGGGCTGAGCTTCCTCCCATTCGGGGAGGCGGGAGAAGAGCCACCGCTCCGCTTGTGCGGGCCGGGCGATGCGCGGGGCGACAAGGGGCGCCCATGGCCAGCGCAGCCGGTGCAGCGACTGGGCCGAGGTCCAGCCACCCTCCCGCTCCAGCCAGTTGGGGGAGCCGAGCGTGTCGAGTAGCGCCGCCGTCGCGCTTTGCAGCAGTTGGGGGATGTCCGCTTCGGTCGCCGGACGTTTCAGCTCCAGCGCTTCGGCCAGCCCCTTCGGCGTCGGCACGAGGAAGCGTGCCGGATGAACGAAGGCCCATAGCTCCAGCAGATCGAGGCCATTGAGGTCAGGATAGCCCAGCCGCTGGCCGGTGAGCGGCGCGTTGAGCAGCAGGGTGGGCGTTTCCGCCGCGCGGGCGATCGCGGCGCCCTTGGCCACCGCCTGCGTCGAGCCGCCTTCGCGCAGCCAGATGCCGCCGTGACTGGCGTGAAGGGCAGGCAGGGCGGCAGGATCAATCACTCGACCGGCTTAGGCGAGCAGGAACAAAAGAGAAACTGGAAAAAGGATCGGTTCAGCTTATGCGGCGACCCAATCCACCAATGCCGCACGAGCACGGAAAGGCGTTCCATTTCGTCCCGCGCGGAGCTAGGGGCTTGCACCATGACCGTGTCCGATATTCTCCGCACCGCCGCGCAGGCGTCGAAGGCCTGGCCCTATGAAGAAGCGCGCAAGCTGCTGAAGCGTTACCAGAATGGCGCGCCCGATAAAGGGCATATCCTGTTCGAAACCGGCTATGGTCCTTCGGGCCTGCCGCACATCGGCACATTCAACGAAGTGCTGCGCACCACCATGGTTCGCAACGCCTATCACGCGCTGTCGGACATACCGACCCGGCTGATCGCGTTTAGCGACGACATGGACGGGCTGCGCAAGGTGCCCGACAATGTGCCCAACCAGGCGATGCTGATCGAGTATCTGGGCAAGCCGCTGACGCAGGTGCCTGATCCGTTCGAGAAGTTCGAGAGTTTCGCGCATCACAATAATGCGATGCTGTGCGACTTTCTCGATCGGTTCGGCTTTGAATATGAGTTTGTTTCGGCCACCGACCGATACAAGTCTGGCGCGTTCGACGACGCGCTGAAAAATGTCCTGCGCCATTATCAGGACATCATGGACATCATGCTGCCAACGCTGCGCAAGGAGCGGCAGGCTACCTATTCGCCGGTCCTGCCGATCAGCCCGAAGAACGGTGTCGTGTTGCAGGTGCCGGTCGAGGTGCTCGACGCCGACGCCGGGATCGTCAGGTTCGAGGATGAAGGCGAGATCGTCGAACAGTCGATCCTGTCGGGTGGGGCCAAGTTGCAATGGAAGGTCGATTGGGCGATGCGCTGGGTCGCGCTGGGCGTCGATTATGAGATGGCGGGCAAGGATCTTATCGATTCCGTCACCCAGTCGTCGAAAATCTGCCGCGCGCTTGGCGCTCGCCCGCCCGAAGGCTTTAACTATGAGATGTTCCTGGACGAGAAGGGGGAGAAAATCTCCAAGTCCAAGGGCAATGGCCTCAGCCTTGAACAATGGCTGACCTATGGTCCGCAGGAAAGCCTGGCTTTCTACGCCTACCGCGAGCCGAAGAAGGCCAAGCAGTTGCACATGGGCGTCATCCCCCGCGCGGTGGACGAATATTGGCAGTTCCGGGGCAACTATCCCAATCAGGCGATCGAGCAGCAGCTCGGAAACCCCGTCCATCACATCCATGACGGGAAGCTGCCGGATGGCAAGTTGCCGGTCACGTTCGGTCTGCTGCTGAACCTGGTCGGTGTGATGGGCGATGCCAGCCGTGATCAGGTCTGGGGCTATCTGCGCAACTATGTTGAGGACGCCAGCGCCGAAACCTATCCGGAGCTGGATGCGCTGATCGGCCATGCGCTTGCCTATCACCGCGATTTCGTAGCGCCGACGCTCAAGCGCCGGGCGCCGGAAGCCAATGAGGCAGCAGCCCTGCGCAAACTGGACGAGGAACTGGCGGCGTTGCCAGCGGATGCAAGCGCCGAGGATATCCAGAACATCATCTATGCTCTGGGCAAGGACGAAACCTATGGTTTTGCCGAACTTCGTGACTGGTTCAAGGCGCTGTACCAGACGCTGCTTGGTGCGGATCAGGGCCCGCGAATGGGCAGTTTCATCGCGCTTTATGGCATCGAAAACAGCCGCCGCCTGATCGCCGAATCGCTGGGCTGAACCGGAACATTCGGGGCGTCCAAGCGTTCTTGCTCTGGTCCACCCCCTTTCGGACTGATGGCGCGCCTTGAGTGCGTCATCGGCCGCGCCTGCTCGGAGACGAGCGGCGCGGCCAAGGGGCTTCTTGAAATCAACTCTTCGTCTTGCTGAGCGAGGCCCAGGCGCACTCCATATATGGAAATGCCGCGATAAGCGCGGCGGCTCTGAGCGAGTGCCCAGAGCCGCCTTCATTCACATCATGCTGGCGTTACCAGAAGAAGCCACGATGGACCTGCATTACCCGGCCGCTGCGAACATTCACCAGCAGCACATCATTATAGTGCCTTACCCAGCGGAGGTTCCGATTGCCCGGACGGGGCAGGCGGTAACGATTCGGGTCAGCGATATAGTAGCGCGAGTTGTAGTAGTTCGGGCGCAACCGCGAACCGACTTCCCAACGATTGTAGCGGAACGGGGCCCGCCAGTTGCCGCCGCGATAAACGTCGCGGTGGGAGCGGCGATAGTCGCGCCAGTCTTCGCGCAGTTCCTGCCTGGCGTCGCGGACGTCGCGCCGCTGTTCGCGCACATCGCGGCGGTCGCCGTAGCGCCGTGCATCGCGAAGTTCCCGCTGTTCCTGCCGCAGGTCACGCGCACTGTCACGGACCTCGCTGCGCGATTGGGCCATGACAGCCGTCGGCATCGCAGTTGCGGCAATAAGCCCGAGGATGATAAACTTACGCATATATATTCTCCCATCAGCTTGGCGGACTGAACCGGCGGGGGAACTAAACCTGTTTCCCAAGCGCGGGTTCCGCTGCCAACAGACATGCTTATGCCGCCATGCCGCTGAATGGGTCGAGAACGGGACTGTCAGGAATCAGTCATTTATGTCGCGAATTGTAACCACGCTCTGAACGCAGGGCGTCGCCGTTCAGGAAGTCCAGGGCCGTTCCCGAAACCATTTGGTCACCACATATTTCGTGCCCTTTTCAACAGGGCGTGCGGCGTGAATGCTCAATGGATTGGGTGCGCCATCCGGCTTCATATTGTTCCAGACGAGGATCATGCCTTCGACTGGCGGCACCATGAATTCGCAATGTGGGAAGTGCGTCTCTCCCCCCGATTCCACATGCGACAGATAGACCATGGCGGTCCAGCTGCGCTGGCCCCCGGTCTTCATCATCGCGGGCCAGTAGCTGGTGGTGACGGGGAAATAGTCGCAATGCGCTTTATATTCCTGCCCCGGAGCATAGCGCTGCCCCTGCAGCGTTTCCCCATTTTCCGGCGGCAGCCCGGTCAGCGCGCAAATGCGATCGCTGATACGGGCGACCAGAGGATCCCATCGATCGAGATTGCAGCTGTGGCTGGTGCGGTATTCGGGGTTTGCGCTGCCGGAGAACAATGTGGAAGGCTGGGCGTCGGCATCGACCATTGCGCGCAGCGCCGCGCACTCGTCAGCACTGAGGAAATTGTGGCGGCCATAGATTTCGAGGCCGGGGGCGTCGATGCGGCTGACCATGGGGTTGCGGTCCAGCTTCGTCCGCACCGCCTCGCCGATTTGCGCCCGCACGCTTGAAGCGATGCCGCCATCATCGATCACATCCGTCATGCCCGCTTCCTGCCCCGGCCTTTCGTTTCTCGTAAATGAAAATGAGCCCGAAGCACATGGCTCCGGGCCCAGCAGATCATTGAGGATCGTTCATTCGCCTTACCAGAAGAACTCGTGGATCACGTCAACGACATAGCCATCGCGGATATCGACCAGCAAGGCATCGTCATAGTAGCGGACCCATCTCAGCGTCCCATAGGCAGGGGGGAGACGATAGGAATAGGGATCGTTGATCCAGTAGCTATTGGAAAACAGCAGGCCGTTCAGGAAGATCCCGGTCGAAAAGCGGGTGTAACCATAGCTCCATCCGCGCGGCGCATAATAGCGGCCGATCCGGTAGCGATCGCTATAGCGCGAGCGGTAGCTCCGCCAATCATATCGGCGATCCTGCCGCCAGTCATTGTCCCAGCGCCGCTGCCCGTGCCACCGCGTCCGGTCATCGAAGCGGCGTGCGTCGGCCAGACTGCCACGCCAATGGCCACCGCTGTTCACCCGGTTGTCGCGGCGATTGTCCCGCCATTCCGGGCGCTGCGCCTGGCGATTGTCGCGCCAGTCCTGACGGCCGCTGGTCCGGCGATCATCCCGCGATTGGCGGCGGTCGTTGTCAGCACGATCCCGGACCCTCGCGTCGCCGCGCAAGGCATCGCGTGACACAGCGACACGGCCCTCAGCGCGGTTCCATTGCCGGTCAGGCTGCTGCTGCCGACGGTCAGCCTGCGGCTGTGCCGGCCTGCGATCGGCCTGACGCTGCTGCTGCCAGCGCTGCCCCTGATCGCGTGCGCCGGCGTCGCTGCGCGGACCGCGCTGATCGCCGCCACGGCGCGCGTTGCCGTCAGGGCGCCCGGCCCTCTCTTCGCTGCGACCGCGCCATCCATCTTCCCGACCTTGAGCGTAAGCCGGAGCAATGCCGCCCAAAACCGTTGCGGACATAAGTCCCGCCAACATCAAATTCTTCAGCATCATCTTCGCTTTCAAAAGGGGCATCATGCCCCGCATATTGCTGCTTTATGACCATGGCGATGTCGCGATGCTGAACTCTTCTGTCAGCTATCCGAAAGAATCGTTGCGGTAAGGCTGGCTTTGCTGCTGGTCTGACCCGGATCATTACAGCAGAAAATCGACCAACCGCTTCCCTGCCGGAAGAAAAGCTGATCCAGATCAGTGCAGACAGGTTTCACAGCTTTTAGGAACGACCAGTGAAAAGAACGTCCAACGCTGGCCGCGTCCGACAGGCCCTTCGCGACGCGACTATGGCGAACCATCAACGCGTCGACGATCTGTTTTCGGGATTTTCCTTCGACTCTCCGGCTGGATATGGCGCTTTCCTGAAGGCGCACGCGCGCGCGGTCATGCCTTTGGAGCAACTGGCCATGCCCGATGCTCCACGCCTCCCGCACTTGATGGAAGATCTGACAGCGCTGGGCGAACGGATGCCAGACCCACTGCCGGTGGAGGGACAGGGTGGCGAGGCGTTCCGCTGGGGCGCGCTTTACGCGCTGGAAGGATCGCGGCTTGGGGGAGCGATGCTTGAGCGCCGCGTGCCACCGGGCCTGCCGCGCGCCTATCTATCGTCGGTGCACGGCAAGGGCGGATGGATAGCCTTTCAGGACGCGCTTGATCGGGCCGCGGACGGTGGCGGCGATGCGTGGATCGACGACGCGATTCGGGGCGCGGAAGCAGCCTTCGCCTTGTTCGCGGCCGGAGCCGCCGCGGAACAGGTCGGCACGCGTGGCTGACGGCCATGATCCGAATTTGGCGGCCTTCGCCGTCGATATCAGCAATTGCGACCGGGAGCCTATTCATGTTCCGGGCACGATCCAGCCCTATGGATTTCTGGTAGCGCTGACCGCGGATTGGCTGGTGTCGCGCGTTTCCGCCAATAGCGGAGACTTTATCGGCCTGACGCCGGAAGATATGCTCGGTCGGCCGATCAGCGACCTGTTTCGCGGGGAAGCGATTCATTCGCTGCGCAATCGCATCACATTGCTGCGCGGTCCCGATGCGGTCGAGCGGATATTTTCGCTGAGCCTGATTGACGGAAAGCCGCCCTTCGACATTGCGGTTCACTTTTCCGGGTCGCTCGTGGTGATCGAGGCGGAACCGGCCTGCGCCGATGAGATGGAGGCGACCAGCATGGTTCGATCCATGGTCGCGCGACTGGCGCAGACGGACAGCATGGCGGCTTTCCTGCGCGATGGCGCGCGGCAGGTGAGGGCGGTGACCGGTTTCGACCGGGTGATGGTGTATCAGTTTTCGGACGGTGGCGACGGGGAAGTCGTGGCGGAGGCGCTGCGCCCCGGCATCGACAGCTTTTTCGGCCTTCATTATCCCGCGTCCGATATTCCAGCACAGGCCCGTGCGCTGTATTTGCGTAACATATTCCGCATCATCGCGGATGTGCAGGCAAAGCCGGTCCCTGTCGTCCCCGTTCTTGATCCGGCCGGGGTGGCGCTCGACATGTCGCTGTGCCTGCTGCGCGCGGTGTCGCCAATTCATATCGAGTATCTGGGCAATATGGGCGTGGGGGCTTCACTCTCCATCTCCATCATTGTCGAGGGTCGGCTGTGGGGCTTGTTCGCCTGCCATCATTATGGTCCGCGCCTGCCCAGTTTTGCCCAGCGCAGCGCGGCGGAACTGTTCGGCCAGATCTTTTCCATGATGCTGGAAAGCCGCGAGCGGGCGCAGACGGCGGATTATGAAGGAAAGGCGCGACAGGTCGCCGACCGATTGATGTCTGCCATCGCGCAGGATCATGACCTTCTTTCCAACGCCCGCTGGCTGGGCGACGTCATCTTCGACACGATCCCCGCCGATGGGGTCGGGGTTTACATCGATGGCGAAATGACGCTGGCCGGACTTACGCCCGACAAATCCGCCTTTGTGGCGATCATCGGGGTACTTAATCGCGCGGCGGCAAGTCAGGTCTATACCACGGACAGCCTTGTTCGGTTGATGCCGGACGCCGCCGCCTATGCGGATCGGGCCGCCGGGCTGCTCGCGATTCCTCTGTCCCGTCGCCCGCGCGATTATGTCGTCCTGTTTCGCGCTGAGCAGATGCGGTCGGTGCGCTGGGCCGGCAACCAGGAAAAACACATTGAATACGGCCCCAACGGCCCCCGCCTGACGCCCCGCAAGAGCTTTGAGGAATGGTCGCAGCTGGTGAAGGGGACGGCGCTGCCCTTCAGCGCGGCAGAATTGCGCGTGGCTGAAGCGCTGCGCACCGCTTTGCTCGAAGTCGTCCTGCGCCTGTCGGATTCGGCCAATGAGGAGCGGCAGAGGGCGCACGAAAAACAGGAATTGCTGATCGCTGAACTCAATCACCGGGTCCGCAACATATTGTCGCTGATCCGGGGGCTGCTGTCGCAAACGAAGGACAGCGCCCGTTCGGTGGAAGAATTCATCGCGACGCTGGAAAGCCGGATTCAGGCGTTGGCGCGCGCCCATGATCAGATCACGGCTGACCGCTGGGCTCCGGCCCGATTGCAGGATCTGATCGAAGTGGAAGCTGGAGCCTATCTCGGCGAACGGCGCGATCGGGTTAAGCAGACCGGCCCCAATGTTCTGTTGACCCCGTCGGCCTTTACCGTCCTGGCCCTGGTCATCCACGAACTGTTGACCAATGCGGCGAAATATGGGGCCTTGTCCGACGGCGGAACGGTCGCGATCGACTGGCATGTGGATGCCGACGGCAGCCTGTTGCTGCATTGGCTGGAAAGTGGAGGCCCCGCTGTCGTTGCTCCCAGCCGCCGGGGCTTTGGATCGACCGTGATCGAACGGTCGATACCCTATGATCTGGATGGCAGGGCCGAAATCGCCTATCGCCTGGCGGGCGTGGAAGCGCATTTCTGTATTCCGTCCGCGCACATCGTGTCGGTTCTACCGGATGTTGTCGGCGCGGAACGGGCAAAGCCAGCGGCTGCACCCGCTCCGGAACTGCTGAAAGGGCGCAACGTCCTGCTGGTTGAGGACAATATGATCATCGCCATGGATGGCGAGGATGCGCTGTGCGACCTGGGGGCAGAGGTGGTCACGGTCGCCAGCGTCAGCCGGGCGAAGGAGGCCATCGACCTGGGGCGCATTGATTTCGCCGTGCTCGACTTCAATCTGGGGACTGAAACGAGTCTGCCGATCGCTGACCTGCTGGCAGAGCGGGGCATCGGATTCCTGTTTGCAACGGGCTATGGGGACGGGCTGGACCTGCCTGAGCGCTTTAGCGGCATCACCCTGATCAAGAAGCCCTATTCGGGTACGACCCTGGGCCAGGCCATCGCACCCATGATCGCCGGACAAGGTCGTTAGCGCGGCAGAAACCGACTGTTTCGTGACACGCTCTTGCATGAGGCCGTCCGCCCTCTGATGTTCGGCGGATGAAACAGCCGAGCTTTTACATTCCGCACGGCGGCGGTCCCTGCTTCTTCAATGACCCGGTCAATCCGGATCGGCCGTCGTGCGATCCGATGTGGCAACCGATGCAGGACTATCTCGCCCAATTGATCGAGAGCTTGCCTGAGCGTCCCCGCGCGATGCTGATCGTTTCGGCCCATTGGGAAGAAGCGCTATTTACCGTTCACAGCGGAGACAGGCCGGCGCTGCTTTTCGACTATTACAACTTTCCGCCCCACACTTACGCGTTGCGCTGGGACGCGCCGGGCGCCCCGGCCGTCGCCGCGCGGGCAACCGACCTGCTCCGCCAAGGTGGATTTGCCGTCGCAGAGGAAAGCGAGCGGGGCTGGGACCATGGCATATTCATTCCGATGAAGGTCGCGCGGCCACAGGCCGACATTCCGGTCGTGCAGCTATCGTTGCGCACCGACCTGGACCCGGCGGCGCATATTGCCGCAGGCCGCGCGCTTGCGCCTCTGCGCGACGAAGGCGTGGTAATCATCGGATCGGGCATGAGCTTTCACAATATGCGCGTGCGGGACTCCGAGGCGAGAACGTCCTCGATCATGTGGGACGAAGCGCTGACAGACGCGGTGACCGATGGCGATGTTGAACGCCGCGCGGATCGCATCGCCGCGTGGGAGTCGCTGCCGGAGGCTCGCTTCGCTCATCCGCGCGAAGAACATCTGTTGCCGTTGATGGTGGCGCTGGGGGCGGGCGGGGACGACGCAGGCCGCATCGACCATCATAGCGCAGTGCGCGGCTGGCCCATATCGGCCTATCGTTTCGGCTGAGCGTGGTCAGGGGCGGCGAAGCGCCGGAACGGTGCGGGCAGCGTCTTCAGGTTTGACGCCAGGCGGGGGTGCGGCCTCGACCTGCTCCTCGCCCCGCATGATCCGGCCAGCGCGCCTTATCGCGCCCCGCAGCCGGGGATAGATGCCGCAGCGGCAGATATTGGTGATCGCGGCGTCTATCTCTTCGTCGCCCGGATCATTGTTACGCTTCAGCAGCACGGCGGCGGCCATGATCATGCCGGGCACGCAATAGCCGCATTGCGAGACGTTGTCGGCGGCGAAGACCTGCTGTAGCGGGTGCCCGCGATCGGGTGAAAGGCCTTCGATGGTGGTGACGAAGCGGCCCTCGGTTTCCCGGATCGACACCTGGCAGGATCGAACCGCCTGACCATCGATGTCTACCGTGCAGGCGCCGCAATCGCCCGTGCCGCAGCCATATTTGGCGCCCGTGAGGTTCGACGCATCCCGCAGCGCCCACAGCAGCGGCGTTTCGGGATCCATCCTGTATTGGACAGGCCGATCATTGACGGTGAACTTCGTCATTCGGCCTCATCCTCATCAACCTTGTGATAGAGCACTTCGTTACGGATGTGGATGATGCGTGACGCGAGGCGGATTTCCTGAATGAAAGTGGCAAACGCCCCGGCCTGAAGCAGCATTGAAAGGCTGAACAGGATGGCAATCGCCGTACCGAGATGCGCGTTCAACAGGTTGCCCGCGAACAGCAGGATGACGACCAGGCAAACGGCGCAGGCAGACACGACCGAGAGGAAGATCGCCGCGTTGACGACGCTCATCCGCCGGTCCAGCACGCGAATTTCGCTTACCAGGCGATCATGTTCCTTGCCGCGCGAGTTGAGGATCTTTTCCTCCACCCGCCTTGCCCGGTCGATGATACGCGCAAGCCGCCCGACGCAGACGTTGAGGAAAGCGCCGATGCCCGCGAGCAGGAACACCGGCGCCAACGCAAGTTGAATCGTCTGCGAGACGAGCGAGACCTGGGGCAGGGGGATCATCGGTGACAGCGCCTCGCCTGCAACCCGTCTTTTCCTTCTGTCAGGCAGCGCCCTTGGCGGGCGTGTTGACGCCCATGGATTTCAGATATTGTTTGATGTTGCGCGCGGCCTGCCGCAGCCGCTGCTCATTTTCGACCATCGCGATGCGTACGAAGCCCTCACCGTCCTCGCCATAGCCGACGCCTGGGGCGACCGCGACCTTGGCGTGGGTGAGGAGCTGCTTGGAAAATTCCAGGCTGCCCATATCCTTGAGCGCGGGGGGCAGTGGCGCCCAGGCGAACATCGACGCCTTGGGCGCGGGGATTTCCCAACCCGCGCGGCTGAACGCCTCGACCATGACGTCGCGGCGCTTGTGATAGAGTTCGCGGTTCTTCTGGACGATGTCCTGCGGCCCGTTGAGCGCCGCGCAGGCAGCCGCCTGAATGGGCGTGAACGCGCCATAGTCCAGATAGGACTTCACCCGTTTCAAGGCCGTGATCAGCTGGCGATTGCCCACGGCAAAGCCGATGCGCCAGCCCGCCATGGAATAAGTCTTGCTGAGCGATGTGAATTCGACGGCGACATCCTTCGCGCCCGGCACTTGCAGGATCGAGGGCGTCGGATTGCCGTCATAATAAAGTTCGGAATAGGCGAGATCGGAAAGAATCCAGACCTTGTTTTCCTTCGCCCAGGCGACCAGCCGCTCATAAAAGGCAAGGTCCACCGTCTCCGCCGTCGGATTGCTGGGATAACCGACCACCAGAATCGAAGGGCGCGGCACGGTAAAGGCCATCGCCCGCTCCAGCGATTTCCAGTAATTTTCGTCCGGCGTGGTCGGAACCGACCTTATGGTCGCGCCCGCTATGATGAAGCCGAACATATGGATCGGATAGCTGGGATTGGGCGCCAGCACGACGTCGCCGGGCGCGGTGATCGCCGTGGCCAGGCTCGCCAGACCTTCCTTCGACCCCATGGTCACGACCACTTCGGTTTCCGGATCAAGATCGACGCCAAAGCGGCGGCCATAATAGTTCGCCTGTGCACGGCGAAGGCCGGGTATGCCCATTGACTGGGAATAGCCATGCGCGCTCGGCTTTTGCGCGACTTCGCACAGCTTGGCGATCACATGGTCGGGAGGGGGCAGATCCGGATTGCCCATGCCCAGGTCGATAATGTCCTCACCCGCGGCTCGCGCGGCGGCCCGCATCGCGTTGACTTCGGCGATGACATAGGGCGGCAGGCGCTTCATGCGGTAGAATTCTTCGGACATTATAGGGCTTTCCTGAAAGGTCTCCGTAGGGGATAGTGCTGCGACAGCTTTCGATGCGACGCGCTTGGGCTATAACCCGGCGAACCGTCTCGCGCCAGTGAAAGCGGCGGGCAGGATGATGCCAGGAGCAGGAAGGTGGCCATGGAAGCGCAAGACCTCAATGAACCGCATTTGCCGACTCTGGAACAGATGCAGCAATGGACAGAAGTGGTTGGCCGCGCGCAGCAATTGATGCTGGAGCAGGCGGCTGGAGCTGCTGGCCGGACGTTGCCTTTCGACCCGCAAATGGTGTCCCGCATCCAGACAGGCTTCGCCAATGAGGGCCTTGCCTTGTGGCAGCGCTTCCTGGATTCGGGCGGCATGCTGCGCGATCGGGCCGAACCGCCGCCACCCGGCAGCCCGGCGGCGCGCAAGGACAGGCGTTTCGCCGATCCCGCATGGACCAACCATCCCTTTTATGACCTCATCCGGCAAAGTTATCTGCTGCTGTCCGATTATCTGTTGAATATGACCGATGCGGTGGACGGGGTTGATCCCAAGCAGAAGGCAAAGCTGCGCTTCGCCACCAACGGCCTGCTCGATGCCATGGCGCCGAGCAATTTCCCGCTCACCAACCCGCTGGTCATTGAAAAGACGATGCAGAGCGGCGGCGAGAATCTGGTGAAGGGCCTTCAGCATATGCTGGCCGACATCGAAAAGGGGCAACTTACCCACACTGATGGCACGCAGTTCGAGGTTGGCCGCAACCTGGCCGCGACGCCGGGCAAGGTGATCAAGGAAACGCCGCTTTACCAGTTGATCCATTATGCGCCGAGTACGGCGAAGGTGCTGGAAACCCCGCTGATAATCTTTCCGCCATGGATCAACCGCTTCTACATTCTGGACCTGGCGCCTGAAAAGAGCTTCGTGAAATGGGCGGTCGATCAGGGGTTGAGCGTGTTCCTGGTGTCCTGGAAATCGGCCGATGCGTCGATGAAGGACCTTATATGGGACGATTATATCCTGCGCGGCCAGATTGATGCGATCGACACGGTGCGCGAATTGCTGGCCGTCCCCAGCGTTCATACCATCGGCTATTGCGTGGCGGGCACGACGCTGGCCGCTACGCTGGCGCTGCTGGCGGCGCGGGACGAGGCGGACAAGGTGGCGAGCGCGACCTTCTTTACCGCGCAGGTCGATTTCAGCGAGGCGGGCGACCTAAGCCTCTTCATCGACAGTGATCAGATGAAGCTGCTGGAGCAGTTGTCTTCCGGTGGGTTCCTCGATGGGCGTTACATGGCCGCGACCTTCAATCTGCTGCGTGGGCGTGACCTTATCTGGAATTATGTCGTCAACAATTACCTGCTGGGGCAGGATTACCCTCCCTTTGACCTGCTTTACTGGAATGGCGACACGACCAACCTGCCCGCGCGCTGGCACAAGGATTATCTCTGCCAACTCTACCGCGATAATCTGCTGGTGAAGCCGGGCGCGCTGAGCGTGGATGGCACCCCGATCGACCTGGGGAAGATCCGCACGCCCGCCTATGTGCAGGCCGGGCGCGAGGACCATATCGCGCCTGCCGAAAGCGTGTGGAAGGCGACCCAGCATTTTTCCGGGCCGTTGCGCTTTCTGCTTGCGGGGTCGGGGCATATCGCGGGCGTGGTGAATCCGCCAGCGGCCGGCAAATATCAATATTGGACCTGTGATGAGCTGCCCGACAGCCTGGACGCCTTTGTCGCAGCTGCGAAGGAAACCAAGGGCAGCTGGTGGCCGGACTGGATCGAATGGATTCGGTCCATGGGTGATTCGTCGGTGGCGGCGACCAAAGGTGCCCGAGTACCCGGAGGCGGGAAACTAAAGTCTATCGAAGATGCGCCCGGACGCTACGTAAAGGGGCGATGAGCCCTGTCTTTCTTCTATTTTTGCCCATGATCATCTGAACATAGGCTCCGCCCGGCAGCGGCTTTGCTGCACTGCACAAAAATACTTGCGTCCATGTGGCGGCATGTGTATTGTGCACTGCAACAACGGAGGATGTTTCATGGCCGTGACTCCAAAGCCAGCTCGTCGCAAGCCGGGGATCAAGAAGTCCTCGTCAACACTTTCGGCAGCTGAAGCGCTCAAGGCTGCGGAAGCGGCAGTTGGGACCAGTCCCAAAGTCGCCCCGCCTGCAAAATCGGCAGTCGTCAAAAAGCCCGCTGCGCCCAAGCCCTCGCCTGCCGCCAAAGTGAATCCGGCGGCAATCGCTGCTGCGACCACCGCCGTCGATGCGGCGCCCGAACCGGCCACTCCGCCAGCGGTCGAACCTGTGCCCTCGGCACCGGCGCCGCTGGTTGAAGAGGCAAAGGTCGAACCCATGGAAGTCAAGAGCCTGTCATCCAAGGCCGGGCCGAAAGAGCCCGAATCGCTGCCCGCCACAGAAGGAACCAAGATGATGAACGACGTAATCGAAACCGGAAAGAAGTTCGCTGAAGAGACCAAGGTCAAGCTGGAAACGGCTTATGCCGATTTCAACGAAAAGGCGAAGGCCAGCGTTGAAAAGTCGACCAAGGCGATTGAAGAGTTGAGCGACATCGCCAAGGGCAATGTCGAGGCGCTGGTCGAATCCGGCAAGATCGCCGCGAAGGGCATCGAGACCCTGGGCCAGGACGCTGTCGATTACAGCCGCAAGAGCTTTGAAAAGGCGACGGCGTCTTTCAAGAGCTTCTCCACGGTTAAGACGCCCACCGAGTTCTTCCAGCTTCAGAGCCAGCTTTTCTCCAGCAGCTTCGACGAGCTGACCAAGGAAGCGGCCAAGAGCAGCGAAGCGCTGATCAAGCTGGCGGGTGACGTAGCCCAGCCGCTCACCGCTCGCGTGACCGTGGTGACCGACAAGGTGAAGTCGATCGCCGCCTGATCTGCGGCGCTCTTTCGACGGACAAATGTGGCGGCTCCTGCCTTTGGCGGGCGCCGCCACTGTTGGTTACAGCACAAGGTGCGATGACTTGTGCCCTGCGCCCTTGCCTTGCCAGGTGGAATCGCCATATTCTCACCCGACATGAGCAGCATCAGCACAGCGGCATATCCCATCGCCATGGCGGGCAGGGATCAGGACGACCAGGGGGATGGCCCCGGCGGCCCCAATGTGGGCATCGCCACGCGGACCCGATCACGCACGAAAAAGCCTTCGCTCTACAAGGTGTTGATGCTGAACGACGACTACACGCCGATGGAGTTCGTCGTACATGTGCTGCAGCAATTCTTCCGCATGGACATGGAAGAAGCGACCCGCGTGATGCTGCACGTCCATCAACGCGGGGTCGGCGTGTGCGGCATCTTCAGCTATGAGGTGGCGGAAACGAAGGTCAATCAGGTGATGGACTTTGCCCGGCAGAATCAGCACCCCCTTCAATGCACGCTGGAAAAGGCGTAACCGAATAGAGGTGGCGCGCCGGTCCAGGGCGTCCGTTACGGTTATCTAATTTTAACGATAATTGGCTAGCTCAGCAATGTGATGTCTGAGCCGCTACGTTCTCCTTCTTCCCCGCTGACGCCGATGATTGCCGGCGTGATCTATTTTTGCATGGCGTCGATCGCCTTGCTCAGCTCGCGGTTTGAAGGTGGATTGGCGTTCATATGGGCCGCCAACGCGCTGCTGATGGCGGAACTGCAAACATCCAAAACCAGCTATTGGCCGCGCGTCATCCTGGCATGCGGCGTAGCCAGCATGATTTCGACGGCCCTGTTTGGCATGGGACCGCTGGCCGCTTTGCCGATGGCCCTCATCAACATCGCCGAGTCCCTGATCGTAGCGACTTTATGCCGTCGCTTCATTCCCGTGCATCTGGCGGATGGATCCAAACGATCATTGCTGGTCTTCATAGCCGCGCTTTGCGTGCCCGCGAATATCATCGCGGGCCTGGGCGCTGCACTCGTCGCCGCTACGCTGACTCGGGTGGATTTCGGGGCATCCTGGCTTCAATGGTATAGCGGCCATGTGCTGGGTGGTCTCACCTGCACGCCAATCCTCGCCATGTTGCTGCAGGGGCAGGTAAGCCGCTGGGTAAAGGAAACGCCGAAGAAGAAGAAGTTGGAGGCGCTGGGGCTGCTCGCCATTTTCGCGCTCGTGACGGCACATGTCTTTTTTCTGGCGCGCTATCCGATGCTCTTCCTGCTGCTGTTGCCTCTGGTTGCGATCTCCTTCCGCGTCGGCTCGCTTGGGGCGGCTGCATCCGTGATGGTGCTTGCGGTTATCGGTGGCGCGGCGACGGTGGCCGGCTATGGCCCGCTGAATATGGTGTCCGGCAGCATCGGGGAACGCACCCAATTGTTCCAGGTGTTTCTGGCATTCAGCTTTCTGCTTTCCATGCCGCTAGCGGCGGAACTCAATGGGCGGCGTCGGCTGTTCCAGATGCTTCAGGCGAGCGAGGCGCGATATCGCGCGATCGCCGAACATAGCGGCGACGTAGTGCTGAACGTCAGTGTGGACGGGATTATCGAATATGCCTCGCCTTCCGCTGCCGAGCAGATTGGCTGTGCTCCCGGCTCGCTCATCGGTCGGCCGGCAGAGATCCTGGTCGATCCTGAGGACCGCGCCGAAGTGATCCGCGCGCACCGCCGCGCGCTAGCGCAGCCGGGTGATGTGCAGACCGTTGAGTTCCGTCCGTCGATTACCGCAGATGGTCTTGATTGGTGTGAAATGGTCACGCGCGCCATGCTTGATGAACAGGGCTTGCCTATCGGCGTCGTCAGCACCGTCCGTGACATGTCGCGGCACAAGGCCCGCCAGCGCGCTCTGCAACGGGTCGCGGCGGTCGATACGCTGACCGGCGCCGATAGCCGCTGGGCGTTCCTGGAAAAGCTGGAACAGGAAATTCAGCGGGTTGCGCGGGGCGCTCAAGCCTGCCTGCTGCTTATCGATATCGACCATTTCAAGTCCGTCAACGACCGCTTCGGTCATGGCGTCGGGGACAAGGTGCTGTCCGGCTTCGTCGAGCGCCTGCGCCCCGGATTGCGCGGAGGCGACAGCATCGGTCGCCTGGGAGGGGAGGAGTTTGCGATTCTCCTGACCGGAACCGATATTCAACGTGCAAGCATGGTGTGCGAGCGGTTGCGCAAGATGGTATCCGCCCAACGCATCAGCGCCCAAGCGTCAGACACAATCACCGTCACGTTCAGTGCCGGCCTGGTCGAACTTGACGGGAAAAGCGGCCGGGCCGAACTATTGGAAGCCGCCGACAAGGCGCTGTACCGTGCCAAGCATAGCGGCCGGAACTGTCTGCGTCTGGCGGCGTAGCTTTGGCCGGGTCCAAATAAATGGATCGCGTTACACCATCATAGAATATGTCATATGATATGTTGTAACTTAAAGCTTGCTGACTTATGTAGCGGCCATCATGCCAATCAGCATCCACTCCAGCCTTTCGAACGGCCGCATCGATCGCCTTGCAATCGCGCTGTCTGGCGTGTGCGCGGCGCATTGTGTCGGGACCGCTATTGTGCTGGGCGTGCTTGCATCAGCCGGCGGCATTTTCGAGAACCCTCTCTTTCATGAGGTCGGGCTGGTGCTGGCTATCCTGCTGGGGGCGGTGGCGTTGGGCCACGGCGCCATCAGGCATCGCTTCATGATGCCCGCCGCGATCGGGTCGCTGGGTCTTGGGATCATGGCAGGTGCGATGACATTGGACCATGGATGGATCGAAAGCGCCTATACCCTGCTGGGCGTCGCGACGTTGGCGTTGGGCCACGACCTCAATCACCGCGCCGGGCGCTAGGCACGGGACCATCGGAAGAATAAAAAGGGGGCCGTTAAGCCCCCTTTTCTGTTCTGATCCAATGCTCGCTGGTCAGGCGTTCTTGCGGCTATGATGTTCGCCCTTCACCCAACGCACGGTGCCCGTGCTGGCGCGCATGACGACGCTGTCGGTGGTGAGCTTGCCGCCGGGCAACCGCTTGACGCCGCCCAGCAATGACCCGTCGGTGACGCCGGTCGCCGCGAAAATGCAGTCGCCCTTGGCCAGTTCCTTCAGGTCATAGACCTTGTCGAGATCCGTAATGCCCCATTTGAAGGCGCGGGCGCGTTCGTCATCGTTGCGGAACAGGAGCTTGCCCTTGAACTGTCCGCCCACGCAGCGCAGCGCGGCGCAGGCCAGAACGCCCTCTGGCGCGCCACCTGAACCCATATACATGTCGATATTGGTTTCGGGGTCGGTGGTGGCAATCACGCCAGCGACATCGCCATCGGGGATCAGCATGATGCCGCATCCGATAGCGCGCAGTTCGGCGATCAGCTTTTCATGGCGCGGACGGTCCAGGACGCAGACGATGATTTCATTGGGATCAACGCCCTTGGCCTTGGCCACCGCTTCGACATTTTCCCGCACGGGCCTGTTGAGATCAATGACGCCGTCCGGATAGCCGGGGCCGACCGCCAGCTTTTCCATATAGACGTCCGGTGCGTTGAGCAGGCCGCCTTCTTCGGAAATTGCGAGGACGGCTAGGGCATTGGGTCCGGCCTTGGCCGTGATCGTCGTCCCTTCCAGCGGATCGAGGGCGATGTCGATCTTTGGCCCGGTGCCGATCGCGTTGCCTACCTTTTCCCCGATGTAGAGCATTGGCGCTTCGTCGCGCTCGCCCTCGCCAATGACGACGGTGCCGTCCATGTAAAGATCATTGAAGGCGAGGCGCATCGCTTCGACCGCGGCGGCGTCGGCCGCCTTTTCATCCCCGCGCCCGATCAGCTGGGAAGCAGCGATGGCGGCCGCTTCAGTTACGCGCACCATCTCAAGCACCAAGACACGATCGAGAATCGAGCTAGCCTGCACCATGATAATCCCTCTGCTGTCTCTTTGTTGACAGGGCGATAGGAGGTCATCCGAGCCTTGTCGAGCCATCCCGCGGACATCCAACCGCTTTTCGCGGCGCGGATGCAACGGAAGGTCGCCTGTGGCGTTGGACCGGCTGATAACGCAAAAGGGTCGTGATGATGATCGCCGCGCTGCTAGCCGCCAGCCTTGCCCCGTCCGCCACCCTGCCAGACAAAATCCTCCCCCTTCGATCGCTCCCTGTCACGCTGTCCCGGCGCTCTGCATCTCCAGTCGTCATGACGACGACCGATTGATGGTCGATGGTGGCGGTCGGGGTGTAGACAACAAGATGAGCGCCTACCGCTTCGACGCGCGGCCTTGCCGGGTGATTGGCAATATTGGTTGCCCCAAGCGCGCGAGACTTCGGCTGTTTCGTTTGGGCGAGCCGTTGCGCGAGACGCTCCTGAAAAGCCTCATGCCCCGCTGACCGGGCTGAATCGCGTCCTAGTCGAGGATATGCATGACCATCGGCGTCTGAAGCAGGCTTTCCGATCCGGCGAGCCGTTCCAGCGTGTTGAGGACGCATCGTTCTTCGCCTGCATGCGTCACGATCGCCATCAGCACGCCGCCGTCCACGCTGGCGCCGCGTTGAATCATGCTTTCAATCGATACTCCGGCATCGCGTGTGGCGGCGGCGATTTCGGCCAGCACACCGGGCCTGTCCTGCACCTTGAAGCGGAGATAGGCGCGGCCGACGCGCGCTCCCGCATCCGCTGGCGGTTGTTGTGAAAGCGCCGAGACCGGCATGGCGAATGCGTCGCCATATTCATCGCGCGCAACGTCGATGAGGTCGGCGACGACCGCCGATGCAGTCGGCCCGTCTCCCGCGCCACGGCCCTGGAAGAAAAGCCGGCCGACGAAATTGCCCTCGGCAACCACGGCATTCAGCGATCCATCGACATGGGCCAGCGGATGATCGAGCGGGACCAGCATCGGATGGACGCGCTGGAACAATCCACCCGGCCCATTTTCCGCCATGCCGACAAGGCGGATGCGATAACCTAGCGCCGCCGCTTCGGCGATGTCGGCAGCGATGACATCGCGAATGCCGGTTACCGCGACACCGTCAAAATCGAGTTCCGTACCGAACGCAAGGCTGGCAAGGATGGTCAGCTTGTGCGCGGCGTCCACGCCGTCGATGTCGAAACTCGGGTCCGCTTCGGCATAGCCCAGCTCCTGCGCTTCCTTCAGCACCTCGTCAAAGCCGCGCCCTTCCTTCTCCATCGTCGTCAGGATGTAATTGCAGGTGCCGTTGAGGATGCCATAGACGCGGCTGATCTCATTGGCCGCAGCGCCTTCGCGCATGCCCTTGATGACTGGGATGCCGCCAGCGACCGCGGCTTCATATTTCAGGGCGATGCCCGCCTTTTCCGCCAGGGCTGCGAGATCCAGGCCATGATGGGCCAGCATCGCCTTGTTCGCCGTGACAAAGGGTTTGCCGGCAGACAGGCATTGACGAGCGAGCGTAAGGGCCGGGCCATCAGCGCCGCCGATCAGTTCGACGACTACATCGATATCGTCCCGGCCGGGCAAGGTGGTCATGTCATCCACCCATTCATAGGGGGAAAGATCGACGCCGCGGTCCTTGTTCCTGTCGCGGGCGGATATGGCGACGATCTGAATGGGGCAGCCAGCCCTGCGGGCGATGAGGTCGCCGTTGGTTTCCAGCAGCCGGATCACGCCGCCGCCCACTGTGCCCAGGCCGACAAGCGCGACGCGCAGCGGGGCATGGCGGTGCAGATTGGTCATGATCTTCGCAGTCCTAACGGGTGGCATAAAGGCGCGCTGATAGCCGCCAACGCGCCGCTGTCCAAGCAAAAGGACGATGCGGCGGCGTCAGCAGCCGGTCACGATCCGAATCGGGTCCGACCGCAATTGCCGAGCGATTGGATGACCAAGGCGTAATCCGCTCGCGCCGCTTCCGCATCGGTCGGCGACAGCGCGCGGGACGAGTATGCCGGCAGAGTGGGCGGCAGGCCGCACGCGAGGCGATACCATAGCAGCGTGCCCGGTTCTGGAGGACGCGCGGCTTCATCGACGATCTCGCCCAGCGCGACCGCCCATTTGGGTTCCTGCCCCGGACGGCGCAGAATGGAGAGCGATACCGGCTCGCCGCTGGCGGTGCGCAGGAAGATTTGCGTTTCGCTTTCGTCCGCTACCGTACCGGCGACGTGAAAGGCGTCGCCCAACTGGACGATGCGGGGGGGAGCGCGTTCCGCCATCAGGTCGGAAAGAATGGCTTTTACCTGTTCGACCGTGGCGGGCGCCGCCGGAATCTGGGCGTCCCGCGCTACAAGTTGAATGTCTCCGGGACGATCCGCCCGCCGCGCGAAGAGTATCACATGGGTCTTCTTCAGCTTGGGCAATTTCCCCCGCGCGTCGAGCGGCGCGTCATAGAGGTATCGAACAACCGGGCTGATTCCGCCTTCGCCGCGAATCAAATTGATGACTTCAGCCTCGACATAGACCCTTTTATGCCCCTGGGGCGCGCTCTGACCCTCCTCGGCAGGTATTGCAATAATGCTTCGGATGCGTGTGAGGGCGACGATGGGAGCGGCGTCTGAAAGGTCGGCGAGATCCGCATAGGAGAGCATGGAAGTTCCCGCCAACGCGTTCGTCTGAGCAGCCAAAAGCTGCGGATATGCGGCGAAAATGAGGCATGCAGCAGCCGCACTTTGGAATGTCATGGAGGATTTGCTTTTCATGTTCGTCCTGTGGAGAGTCGGTCGTGACAATGATGTCACAGGCAAATGATTCTGTTTTGGAATGTTACTCGAAAATGATTGAAACGATAAAGCGTTTGCGTGCCACGATGCGCCGCGATAGGAGTTTGCGCGGTAGCAACCCACATTTCCCAAGTAAGGCGCTGATTTCGCTGTCCTGACCATTATATTTCCTATATAAAACATGGTGTTGAAGGCTGCGAGGGGCGCGTTTCATGGATCACCCAGAGGGTGCGGGCTTGCAACGGGCAGATCGGGTGGATTTCGACCCTCGCGTGCGGCTGGAATTTCGCGGCACGCAGCTCAGTTCCGACGGCGGCCTTCTGGTGATGCGCGAGCTTGATGACGCGCTCGGGTTGTCCGATTTGGCGTCAGCGGCGCTGCGCGATACTCGCTCTGGCAAGAACACGGTCCATCGGCTCGACGGCCTGTTCCGGCAATCAGTCTTTGGGCGGCTGGCCGGATACGAGGATGTCAACGACGCCAACCGTCTCGCCTGCGATCCGGTCATGCGCCAAGTTGTCGGCGGCAGAGCGGTCGATGCACAAGCGGCCTCGGCATCGCAGATGGGACGGTTCGAGACCGAGACGCTGGCTCTGGCCGGGAACCGTGCCGCGCTGGCCGACCTGAACGGGCAATGGATCGACCGGTTCCATGACCGTAACGGGCTGAAGTACATCGTTCTGGACATGGACAGCTCGGTCAGCCCGACCCATGGCGACCAGGAAGGGTCCGCCTGGAATGGCCATTTCGACTGTAGCTGCTATCACCCCAACTTTCTGTTCAACCAGTTCGGGATGCTGGAACGCTGCGCCCTGCGCCATGGCAACGTCCACAGCGCCGATGGCTGGCGTGATGTTCTCGACCCCGTCATTGCGCGCTACGCGGAGCGCGACCTTGGTGGCAGGTTCTTCCGGGCCGATGCTGCCTACGCGATCCCGGCGATCTATGAGCGATTGGAAGAAGCGCGGTTCTTCTACGCCATCCGGCTGCCCGCAAACGCGGTCCTCAAGGACAAGATCGCGCATCGGCTAACGCGCCCTGTCGGGCGGCCGTCACTGACCAAGGTCAAGCGGTTCTTCGAGGAATTCGAGTATCAGGCGGCGTCCTGGGACAAGGAACGCCGGGTGATCGCCAAGATCGAATGGCATCCGGGCGAACTGTTCCCGCGTGTCGGCTTCATCGTCACCAACCTGCCGATGGAGCCGGACTGGGTGGTGCGGTTCTACAACCAGCGCGGCACCGCCGAGCAGCACATCAAAGAGGGCAAATACGCCTTTCGCTGGACGCGGCTGTCGTGCCGGAAGTTCCGCGACAATGAGGTGCGGCTGCAACTGCACGCCCTGGCGTACAACCTGGCCACCTTCTTGCGCTGCATCGAGCTGCCCGAGGCCATGGCCGACTGGTCGTTGACCAGCCTGCAACTGAAGCTGATCAAGATCGGGGCACGTGTGGTCCGTCACGCCCGCACCATCACCTTCCAGCTGGCCGAGGTCGCTGTCACCGGCACGATGGTACGCGCCATCCTCGCCGCTATCCGCCGATTGCGAGCGCCACCGCTATGCGCATGATCGCGATCCACGCTCAAACTGAACGAAAGCGGCTGGACAGATCTGTCCGCTGCGCTGAAAAACGCCGCCCCTGGGCAAGGAAACAGCGGCTTCGCGGTCTGATCCGTCCAGATCCAGCAGTCTGCGCGACCGCAGGTGCCGCTTGCGGCAGAAAATCCTTGTCTAGCGCTCGGATACAGGCGATCTTCACCTCAAACGACACGCCACTTGGGGAATGCAGGTTCTACACGCTCGACTATCGGTTTAACCTGCACCCGGTGGCTTGACACATGTACTTCGTTCTTCAGGCGATGGACCGCCCGGACGCGGGTGATATTCGCGCGCAAACGCGCGAGCGCCACGTGGCTTATATGTCGGGCGGCGAACTTCCGGTTCGGGTCATCCTTTCCGGGCCATTGATGGACGAGGCGGAGGAGAAGGAGGTCGGCTCGCTCATCGTGGTTGAAGCTACGAATCGGCACGATGTCGAGGAATTCTCCCGAAATGATCCCTACCGAAAGGCCGGGCTTGTCGGTGCGATCTTGATCTTGCCGTGGCGCTGGACCCGCGGCAACCCCGACCGGAGGAACTGATATGACCTTGCAGCTTTTTACCTGGCAGACGCCGAACGGGCGCAAGATTTCCATCATGCTCGAAGAGCTGGGGCTGGGTTATGAACTGCGGCCGATCAACATCCTAAAGGATGAGCAATTCTCGCCGGACTTTCTAGCGAAGAACCCCAACAACAAGATCCCTGTGATCGTCGATCCCGATGGCCCCGGAGGTGAGGAACTGGTGCTCTTTGAGTCCGGCGCCATTCTGGTTTATCTGGCACAGAAATACCGAAGCGAGCTACTGCCGTCCGATCCACGCGCGCAGGCAATAACCTTGCAATGGCTGATGTTCCAGATGGGCGGCGTGGGCCCGATGCTTGGGCAACTCCATCACTTTCGCAGATATGCTCAAGACCAGGAATATTCGCTCGGGCGCTACCAGAAAGAGGTGGAGCGAATCTACGGCGTGCTTAACAAGCGGCTGCAAGATTCAGCTTATATCGCGGGGGACGGGTATACTATCGCCGATATCGCCACCTATCCCTGGCTCGCGCGCAACCCGCTTCACAACATCGATCTTGAAAAGGTACCAAATCTCAAGCGCTGGTACGATCACGTTGGTGCACGCCCCGCCGTGCAACGCGGAATGAACATACCGGAAGCAGGTTGAGAGAGTCATGCTTCGAGTTTTAGGAAGGCGCAGCTCCTCCAATGTCCAGAAGGTCCTCTGGCTCCTGGACGAGTTGGATATACCGTTCAGCCAGGAAAATTTCGGCGGCGAATTTGGCGGGAACCGCGACCCGGAATATCTTGCCGTGAATCCCAATGGCGTCGTGCCGACGTTGATAGACGAAGGCAACGCGATCTGGGAATCCAACACCATTCTCCGCTATTTGTGCAATTCGCGCGGACCCACCTCGCTTTATCCCCAGGACCCGATCGACCGGGCAATGGTCGAGCGCTGGATGGACTGGCATCTTGCCGCCTTGAACAAGTTCATGTCACAGCTTTATATCGGCATCGTCAAAACTCCGGAAGCCGAGAGAGACCTGCAGGCTTTAGACCGGGCGCGCATGGAGTCGCAGCGCTGCTTTGCGCTACTAGACGATGCCCTTGCACAAAATTCCTACCTTGCTGGCGATGCATTTTCGCTCGCCGATATTCCCTGCGGAATCATGGTCTATCGCTGGATAGCTCTCGGGTTCGCCAGGGATTCGGAGCAGCCCAATCTTCGTAGGTGGGCCGACCGTCTCGCGGAACGGCACGCCTATCGCAAGAACGTCATGGTCGGCCTTGGCTGACCGGAATCAGAAATCAAACAAACGGAAGGGCTGCCAATGACGGTTGCTGACGAGAAAACCCTGGAAATCCTCTTCACAGAGGCACGTTCTCAGAATGGCTGGACCGACCAGGTGGTAACGGATGCGGAACTTCAGGAGGCATATGATATCGCCAAATGGGGACCGACCTCGATGAATATCCAGCCATTTCGGGTGGTATTCCTGCGCTCTCTTGAGGCAAAGGAGCGGCTCAAACCCGCGCTGAAGCCGGGCAATGTCGAATTAAGCGTTGACCCGTCATCACCATGCAGGACAAGATGATCCCCATCCATCCCGCCGGTGAGTCCTATGTCGATGGGGTTCCGTGCGTAGAAGTAGTGGCCGGCGACGAACTCGGTGTGGTTCCTCACCGTCATGTGTGCGCCGACGCCATACGGGCCAATGGACCCGTCCAGGCCCTCCTCGTCGACACCGGGGACCGCAGCGCCATGCTCGATTGCCGTGCTGGAAGTGTCGGTCATCTGACCGGCATCCTGCCCTATGATCTGTTTCCCGGCGATAGCTTGCAGCCTCACAGCCGGTGAAACAGTCGGATTATCCGGGTAGCTATGCCCGTCATAGCGCAAGCGCGCCTCATATCCGCGAACGATGCCTCCACCAGCGACCATCACTCCCAGATCACGCCACCCATGCGTAGTTGTCGCCAGAACGCGAACGGGGGGGCGGGCGACGGAGATATCGGTGATTTCCCGGTAGCCGGTCGGCGTCATGGCCAGGACGTAAAGGTCGCATCCCCCGCTGCCGCAAAGGTCGGCTTTGCCGCCGCCTTCAGACGTGGCCATTGCGTAGATCAGCGCCTCCGGCTTCTTGTCCCCGTCCAGGTCCGCCAACGCGACGGTGTAGCGCGTCAGCTTGTGATCCCGGATGAAGGCCGCGACCCCGGAAGGCGCTGTTGGAGCTGCCATCCCTGCGGCCGTAATCAGGCCGGCGATTGTAGCTGCGGAATAAACGGCCAGACGCTTCAAGACAGCCTCCACCACAAAATGTCGCGACGCGCTCATGCGCCAATCGTTTTACCTTGCCTATGCGTTCCCGTAAACGAACCTGTAATGGGAATCCGGCAGCAAATGAACGGATAGGGGCCAAAGGGGACCGGGGATGACCCGGCCAACTGTGGCCGTTTTTTTGGCTTATTTGCCGTATAACAATGGTAAGCTGAGTTAAGGAGTGTCGTTGCCGAATGGCCTATGCTGACCACTCGCAAGGATCGAGTCGCACGATCTCGATTATCATCGTCGCCCTGATTCACGCTGTTCTGGGTTATGCCTTCGTCACCGGTCTTGGCATGAAATATGTCAAAAAGGCGGCTGAACAGCTGAACGTGATCGAGGTGAAAGAGGAACCGCCGCCACCGGACGAGGAGCCGCCGCCGCCGCCGCCAGACCAGCCGGTCGAGCCGCCGCCGGTTGTAGCGCCGCCGCCCATCGTTCAGACGCCGGCTCCGGCGCCGCCGATTCAGACGGTTCGTACGCCGCCGCCGGTTTTCAACCCGGTTCCGGTCGCTGCGCCTCCGCCGCCTCCGCCGCCTCCGGCTGTTCCTGCGTCGCGCGCAACGCCACGCAGTTCGCCGGGCGGCTGGCTCAGCGACGCGGACTATCCCAGCCGTGCGCAGCGTGAAGAACGCTCGGGCACCGCGGGTTTCCGTCTGGAGATTGGTCCCGATGGACGGGTAACCAACTGCACCATCACCTCTTCGACCGGGCATTCCGATCTCGACGAGGCGACGTGCAGGCTGCTTCCGCGACGCGCACGGTTCAAGCCCGCGACCGCGGCAGGTGGAGGCCCCATGTCCGACACCTACAATGGTCGCATCACGTGGCGACTGCCTGAATAATTGTATCGGGAAGGCTGGCGCTGCCGCCTTCCCCTTTTATTGATCCTTTTGAGAGGGAAGTCTTGAAAATGTTGATGTATCTCGCAGCTGCGGCCGCGCCGAAGCCGGAAAACCCTTATGGCCTGATGGAGGCTCTGGAGCAGGGCGGCACGATCGCCTGGGCCACCTTCCTCATCCTCTGCGGCATGTCGGTTGGCACTTTCTACATCCTGTTCACCAAGCTCATCGAGCAGCAGAAGGTGATCAATCAGGGCAAGAAGGTTCGCGCGACCTTCTGGCGTTCGCCAAGCCTGAAGGAAGGCTCGGCCAAGCTGGAAAAGAATTCCGCCTACAAGCAGATCGTTGACGACGGCATCAAGGCCCAGGAAGAACACACCAAGCTGACCGACCCGGTCGAGGCGCATGACTGGCTGCATGGCTCGCTCGCCCGTTCGGAAGCTTCGATCAACTCGAAGCTCGGCGGTGGCCTGGCATTCCTCGCGACGGTCGGTTCCACCTCGCCGTTCATCGGTCTGTTCGGTACGGTTATCGGTATCTACCGCGCGCTCATCAAGATCGGCGCTGCCGGTCAGGCCTCGATTGACGCCGTTGCCGGCCCGGTCGGTGAAGCTCTGATCATGACCGCGCTGGGTCTGGCTGTGGCCGTTCCTGCGGTGCTCGCCTACAACTTCCTGCAGCGCCGCAACAAGTCGATCGCCGAGCAGCTGAACGGCTTTACCGTCGATCTGCTGGCCCACCTGGTGTCGAACGGCGCGGTTAAGCCTTCGTTCGCCGCTACCCCGGCTCCTGCCGTCGCCAAGCCGGCTGCGGCTCCGACCAAGGCCTGATTGGGTCAAGGGCCGGTGGAGGAACCGGCGGGCGGCTGCGACCGCCAAGGTTCCTCCCCCGGCCATGGGCCCCGTGCTGACGGGGCGCCATCGACACGGATGTTAGGAAATTATCAATGGCAATGAGTGTTGGCTCCGACGGCGGTGATGACAAGCCGATGTCCGACATCAACACGACGCCGCTCGTCGACGTCATGCTGGTGTTGCTCATCATCTTCCTCATCGCGGTCCCGGTCGTCGTCCAGACGGTTCAGCTGCAGCTTCCCAAGGTCGCGTTCGAGCCGACGACGACGAAACCGGAAAATGTCTCGCTGTCGATCACGCAGGCGCCCGATGGTGGCTGTGCGGTCTACTGGAACCTGACGCGCGTGTCTTCTGACGAGCTGCTCAACCGCGCGGTTGCGAAGCTGGAAGCGGACATCAAGAAGGCGGGCGGCGTGGAAAATCTGACGCCGGAGGATCTGCCCGAAGTGCATATTCGCGGCGACATCAATACGCCTTACCGGTGCATCGGCGGCACCATCTACACGATGCAGCGCGCCGGTTTCCCGAAAGTCGGCTTCATCTCCGAACCCGAACCGGGTACGCAGACGCAGCGGCTTTAAGTTTTAGGAGTATCGCCCCATGGCTATGAGTGCCGGAAGAGAAGATGGCGAGCCGATGGTGGAAATGAACACGACGCCGCTTATCGACGTCATGCTCGTTCTCCTCATCATGTTCATCATCACCATCCCGATCCAAACGCACGCGGTAAAGATTGATTTGCCGCAGAATGCGCCGCCGACCGACAGCGTCATCGACCCCGTCAAGAACAAGGTGGCGATCGATCAGGGTGGCGTTATCACCTGGAACGGTTCGGCCATCGACCTGCTGACCTTGCGTCAGTATCTGCAGCAGTCGCTGCGTTTGCCGGTCGAGCCTGAACTGCAGTTCCAGCCCAATGCCGCGACGCGTTATGTCGTCGTCGATCAGGTGTTGGCGGAGATCAAGCGCGCTGGCGTCACGAAGCTGGGCTTCGTGGGCAACGAACAATATTCGCAGTTCTAGGGGCCGAGCGTCGCCACCGCCATCTGGCCGGGAATATTCGACTTCCCGTTTCCGGGCGTGGGCAGGGGTGACGCAACAGCCTTTGGCAACTATCGGCAAGGGTCGCTTCGGCGGCCCTTTTTTTGCTTTGCGCCTGCAATGCTTCCTTAACCCTGATGAGCGATATTAAGGCCAAGGAACGCATTTGAATCATGGCCGCTGGACATCAAATCGACCTGAGCACAAGGACCAGCCGCCTGGCTGACCGGCGCTATGTGCAGGTGCCTGTCAAGGTTCGCAGGCCCGGAGAAAACTGGTTCAAAAGCTCCGTCGCAGACCTTTCGGTCGCTGGCTTTCGTCTTCAAACTTTCATGAAGCTGACAACGGGCGACAGCCTTTGGATCATGCTACCCGGATTTGAAGGACGCCGCGCTCATGTCCTTTGGACCCGCGGACATGAGGCGGGCTGTCATTTCGAACGCCCGTTACACCCGGCAATCCTGGATCATATCGTCAGAATAAGCCGGTAGGGATGGCGCCGCGCCCTTGTCAGGCGGCGGGGGCATCCTGGAACTGAAGGCGGGCGAGCCGGGCATACAGGCCCTTCTGAGCCATGAGGGCGGAGTGATCGCCTTGCTCGACCACCCGGCCGCCGTCGAGCACGATGATCCGATCGGCTGCGCGCACGGTCGCCAGCCGATGGGCAATGACAATCGTCGTGCGTCCCTTCATCAGCCGTGCAAGCGCGTCCTGAACCAGCCGCTCCGATTCGGCATCCAGGGCCGATGTCGCTTCGTCCAGCAGGAGGATGGGCGCATTGCGAAGCAAAGCACGTGCGATCGACAGGCGCTGACGCTGGCCCCCAGACAGACGGGCGCCGCCTTCGCCAAGGAAAGTGTCCAGTCCCTCTGGCAAGGCACGCAGGAAGGTTTCGGCATTGGCGGCCCGCGCCGCTTCCCAGATCTGCTCATCCCCGGCATCCCAACGCCCGAACCGCAGATTGTCGCGCGCCGAAGCGGCGAAGATCACGCTGTCTTGCGGCACCATCGCCATCATGTCGCGAACTGCGCCGGGGTCCGCCTCGGGCAGGGGCACGCCGTTCAGCCGGATCGTGCCGGCAAGGGGGTCGTAGAAGCGCAGCGCCAACTGGATCAACGTCGATTTGCCCGCGCCCGACGGCCCGACAATGGCCACCGTCTCGCCCGGCCTGATGTCGATGGAGACGCCATGCAGCGCCGCATCGTCCGGGCGCGTCGGATAGCTGAAATGCACCTGATCGAATTCGAGATGCGCGCCCTGGGGAAGCCGTGGGAGGGGCGTGGCGTGTGCAGGCGCGACGATCTCGGGCTTCGCCGTCATCAGTTCGTGCAACCTGCTGGCTGCGCCCGCTCCCCGGAGCAGGTCGCCCCAGGTTTCCGAAAGCGCGCCGAACGCGCCCGCCACCAATCCGCCGGTCAGCACGAACGCGGCGATGCTGCCCCCGGACAGCCTGCCCGCCGCAACGTCGAGAGCGCCCTGCCACATCACCGCGGTGATGGAGCCAAACACCAGCGCGATGACGACGGCGGTCATGGCCGCACGGAGCAAGATCCGACGCCGCGCCATCGCGAATCCGGCTTCTACCGTGGTGTCGAAACGTGCCGCCTCGCGTGCTTCCTGTCCAAAGGCCTGGACGATCTTCATTGCGCCCAGAACCTCAGCCGTCGCGCTGCCAACGGCGGCCAGGCAATCCTGGCTTGCGCGCGACAGCTTGCGTACGCGGCGCCCCAGGCTGATCATGACCAGCAGGATGAGCGGAATGCCCAGCACCAGAAGTGCGGCGAGCTTTGGCGCAAGAGCGAACAGATAGATAAGCCCGCCGGTGCCAGTGACCAGATTGCGCAAGGCGACCGAAACGGTGGAGCCCACGATCTGATCGATGATGGCGGTGTCCGCTGTCATCCGCGAAGCTATTTCGGACGGGCGGTTTTCCTCGAAGAAGCGCGGCTCCAGACGCAAGAGATTGGCCTGCGTCGCTGAACGGATGTCGGCGACGACGCGCTCGCCCAGCCAGGAAACGAAATAGAAGCGCGCCGCAGTCGCCATCGCCAGGATCAGCACGATCAGCAGCAGATATTGAAACCAGCGGCTGATATCGCCTCCGCCCATGAAGCCCCGGTCTATGACCAGCCGAAAGCCGCTGGGGATCGCAAGCGTCGCGGCCGAAGAGACCATGAGCGCCGCGCCCGCCGCTGCAATGCGGCCGGGATAGCGCACGGCGAAACGCCACAGCATGGCCAGGCTGCCAAGGGAAGACGGCGCACTGTCGCGCGGGTTGGGCTTTTCCGCTTCTTGCATGTGCGGGCGCTTAGCAGCCCCTTATGCAAGCCTCAACGAGGATCGGCGCGTATCCCATCAAAGGGGTGGGGTGATCTCCGCCGCCAGTGTCATGATGCGGCGCGGCGCGGTCCGCCCGGTAAGGGCATAGGCCATGTCGCCAGCCTCCCAATAAGCGATGACATCGCTTGCGCGGCGTGCGAGTAGCGGGCGTGCTTCTGCCTCAGTTTCCGCCCGGTCGGCAAAGAAGGACAGTTGCTCGCCAGCCGGGGTGGTAAGCGAAACGGCTATTGCGGGACTGTCGGGGGTAGGGAACAGCTGAACATCGGTCACGCGCCAACTGGGCGGCAGCGCCGGCAGGACGATGCCAGTGGAACGGCGTATTTCATCGCTGTCGAGCGCCGCGCTTTCGACCTGGGAAGCCATATCCCGCCGGAGCAGGCCGGTGCGGTGGGATGCGGCTGCTTCATCCAGAAAGGGGCTTGCCTGCGCCGCTTGCGGAAATTCGCCCAGCTCGCCCCTGGCGATCCAGCCGGTGGCGAGCAGGGCGGCCATGGCCGCCGCACGACGCAGATGTCGCCAGCCGTGGCCGCCGTCATTATCGTTGGCGACCGGCATGGATATATCGCGCCTGCGGCCGACCAGCGTGCCTTTCGTCCCGTCATGCATCAGGCGAAAATCGATATGCGGCCAGCGTTGACGCCAGCGGCGTGCGACAATGCGTTCGCCTGGCCGCGCTGCATCGTCCAGCAGCACGACGGCGTTGGGGGAAAGCCGCGCAAACAGGCTGTCCGCCGCGCCGCGCACCAGCGGATGCACCGACCAGGGTGGACCGTCGATGATCAGCAGGTCGATCCGATCCGGCAGGTTGTCCAGCGCATACCATCGTCCCGGCCAATCCGCGCTTTCAGCGGTGAGCGGGGCGTGGCGCAGGTCGGCGTTCAGCCCGTGATCGGCAAGCCACGCGCGCGTCGCATCGACGAAGCCGCCATGCTGATCGAAGCTGGTCAGTTGGCCGCCCCCATGGAGGGCGAGCGCCTGCGCCGCGACCAGTGTGGACGCGCCCGCGCCGAGTTCGACGACCTGCGCTGGCCGCAAGCGGGTGATTTCGTTCGCTATATGACGCAGAAACCCGACATCGGCCTTCCAGCTTCCCAGATGGGGGAGGGCGTCATGCGGCAGGGCCAGTTCATCGAGCAGCGCTCGCTTGTCCGCCTTCCGACCGCCCGAAAGGCTGGCCAGCAACCACGGCCAGCTGATCGCGCCAAACCCAAGACGCCAGGCCAGGTCGGACATGCTGCGCCGCGCGGCGCTGCCCTGATGTTCGGCCAAGGGAAGGAAACCAGTCAGTTCGCGGGACGTCACGGTAGGCTGATCCTCATATTGAAACAGCGGGACTATGCGAGGCTACGGGATTTTCGCATAGACCCTTGGCGCTCTCTCTTTCTCGTCCGTTTAGGAAACGTCGATGACACATATAATTTCCGCGACTGTTGAACGCTGGCCCGTGGCTGGCGCCTTCATCATCAGTCGGGGCGCCAAGACATGGGTCGATGTGGTCATGTGCGAGGTGGGCGATGGCGAGCATATCGGCCGGGGAGAGGGCACGGCTATCTATTATGAAGGCGAAACGGCGGAAGGCTGCGCAGCGGCGATCAGCGCCTATGATGGTCCGCTGAACCGCGAGGCATTGTTGCACAGGATGCCGCGCGGCGCGGCGCGCAATGCCCTCGACTGCGCTCTTTGGGATTTGGAGGCGAAGCAGGCGGGGCTGCCTGTGTGGCAACTTGCGGGGCTTCAGGCTCCCGTTCCCTTGCCGACCGCCTTTACGATCAGCCTGAACGAGCCCGCGCAGATGGAGGCGGATGCGCGCGCAGCCGCCGCGAAAGGGTTCGCGCTGCTGAAATGCAAGTTGACCGGAGACGGCGATCGGGCGCGTATAGCCGCAGTTCGCGCGGGTTCGCCCAGCGCGCGGCTGATCGTGGATGCCAACGAAAGCTGGCATGACCTCGACGTCGCGGCCGAAGCGCGGGCTTTGGCCGAACTGGGCGTCGAGATGGTCGAGCAGCCTATCCTTCATGGCCGCGAGGAAAGGTTGAGGGGCGTGAAGTCGCAATTGCCGCTTTGCGCCGATGAAAGCTGTCATACGCGGGCCGATCTTGACCGCTTGGGCGATTTCGACGCGGTCAATATCAAGCTCGACAAGGCGGGTGGGCTGACGGAGGCGCTTGCATTGGCGCAAGAGGCGCGCGCGCGGAATTTTCGGGTGATGGTTGGGTGCATGCTCGGCACCTCGCTCGGCATCGCTCCGGCGGCGCTGGTCGCCCAGGGGGCGGACTGGATCGACCTGGATGGCGCGCTGCTGCTGGCCAGGGACCGAGATGGCGGCTTGCCGTTGAAAGACGGCTTGCTCCACCCCGGAACGCTCTGGGGCATGGGTCAGTAACCCAGCGTCAGGCCCAGCGTGTAATATTTCGGCCCGATATTTCCCTTTGCCCGCAGCTTGGGAAAGATCGGCATGGCGATCGTCGCATAAGGACGCACATTGTCGCCGCTGACCCGGACACCCGCGCCGATCGTGGCAGAGGCGGGCAGGGTATAGGCTGCCTCCACCCTGCCATAGAGTTTGGTGTTGCCGTCGCGAAGATAGACGCCTGCTCCGGGCGTAAGGCTGAATCCCGCGACATCCATGGCGTAGCCAGCGCCGATTTCCGTGCCCCAATGGCCATCCGCGCGGCCATAGTTCGCTTCCACGCCCAACCCTTCTGCGTGGGCCGATGGAGCGAGGGCAAGCGCGCTCAACAACGCAGCGGCGGCGTATTTCCGACGTGTAATCATCATCTTCCTCGATACTGGCGGAATGACGCCTGACTGGCTCGCCCGGTTCAGGCAAGCAAGGGGAAGGTGAAGCGAATCGAAAATCCGATCAGGCGAGAGGCGAAACTCTTTTGCCGTCGATATAGACCGAATCGGGATAAGGCATGATGGTCCGGCCGTCAGGCGCGGCCGTGAAGCTCGTCTGGGTGGGGTAGGCGAACTCGATGCCTTCGGCCTTGAACCGTTTCCAGATGGCGAGACCGACGCGGTGACGCGATTCAAAATAATCGTGCTGGTCCGGCTGCGGCACGTCGAAATTCAGTTCATAATCCAGCGAGCTTGCGCCGAAGCGCACCAGGCCCGCATTGATGAAATGAAACTCTTCGGCATCCACGATTTCCCGCAGGATTGCTGGAATGGCGTCCGCCTTCTCATCCGGCGTCTGGTAGATGATGCCCAGCGAAAAGGTTACCCGGCGCTGCTCGAGCGTGTGAAGGCTGGTGATTTCCTTTTGTAGCAGATTGGCGTTCGATATGACCTTCTTCTCGCCGGACATTGCACGCAGGCGCGTGCTTTTCAGCCCGATCTTTTCGACCCGGGCGGTCGTCTGGTCATAGGTGATGACCTCGCCACGGCGGAAGGGCTTGTCGAAGATGATCGAAAGGGCTGCGAACAGGTCTGAAAATATGCCTTGGGCCGCAAGGCCGATGGCGATGCCGCCGATGCCGAGGCCAGCAACCAGGCCGGTGACATTGACCCCCAGATTGTCGAGCACCACGACAGCAGCGATTGCGAACAGGCCGACCGTCACGAGCAGGCGGATAAGACCCATGGCATTGGCCAGCGTTTCGCCATGTATATCGTCGCCGACGGTCTTTCGCTCGACCAGGCCCAGGATGATTTCCCGCGCCCAGATGGCCGCCTGGAACACGGCGGCGATGGTGAAAAGAAAGATGACGGTTTTCAGCACCATCGGCGGAGGACTGGCGTAACTGACAACCAGACGCGCGGACACCAGCGCCATGAAGAAATGGGTCGTGCGCGAAACGGCGCGGCCGATGACATGGGAAAGACCTATCGTATCTCCCGGCCTGCCATTGAACCGCTTGCCAAATTGTCGGAGCGTGGCGAGCGCCAGATAGATGAGAATGCCCGCGCCCACCGCGATCAGGATCTGCAGCGAGTGGATGGAGAACCAACTGGCCGTCGCCTGCCATAATTCCGGAAGGTTCGAGGGCGGAACCGCGATATCTGAAAGGGCAGGATCGTTCTGAGCAGCCATGGTAATCCCGAAATATGGGCGGTCAGGCCGCCAGGGGTAGAGCGGTACGCGCGCCCTGCTCTTCCAGAAAGGCGATCAGTCCACGCTCGTAACGGGTCAGATAGCGCGTACTGCGCGGCAAGCGAAGCCCCGCGCGCCATTCATCCTGTCCCGATTTGCACAAGTCGATAAGCGCAGGGTGGATGTAGCTCTTGCGACTGATCGCGGGCGTGTTGCCCAGCGCCTCCGCGACGGGCGCGACCATCTGCGCCAACGATACCGGCCCGGACGCCAGCGTTTCGAAGGCGATGGTCGAAGCGGCCCAGGTACGGAAATGCTTGGCGGTGAAGTCGTGGCGCATGGCCTGCGCGATATAGGCGTTGACGTCCCCGGAACTGATCGGGCGGGCAACGCCATCCTCATCCAGATATTGAAACAGATGCTGGCCCGGCAAATCCTGCATCGCGCGCACGAAACGCAGCAGGCGGCGGTCGCTGATCGTCAGGTCATGTTCTCGCCCCGATTTGGCGCGATAGCGCAGCCGCAGCTTCTGACCCGTCAGATCGACATGGCGGCGGCGCAGCGTTGTCGCGCCGAAGCTCTTGTTGGCGGCGGCATATTGTTCATTGCCGATACGCACCTTGGCGAGGTCGAGCAGGCGGACGACAGCGGCAATGGTGCGCTCCTTGCGCAGGCCGCGAGTCGACAGGTCGGCTTCGATCCGGGCGCGAAGGCGGGGCAGGGCGCGGCCAAAGAGTGCGCAACCACTATATTTCTCGGCCTCGCGCGCGGCGCGAAACTCGGGATGGTAGCGATATTGCTTCCGCCCGCGATCGTCATAGCCGGTGGCCTGGATATGGCCGTGCGGCTTCAGGCAAAACCAGCAATCGCGATAGGCGGGCGGCATGCCAACGGCGTTCAACCGCTCGATTTCCTCACGGTCGGTGATGCGCGTGCCGTCGGGCAGGAAATAGGCCCAGCCTCGTTTCAGCGCGCGGCGTGAAATTCCCGGCAGGCTGTCATTGGCGTGGACGAGGCGGCTTTGGGGCATGAACTCCTTCTCAAGAGCCTCTAACCCGCCTTTCTTGCCTTCGTTCCGCGCCTTTGCCTTACCTGTTGAGGAAGGGTGCGCTTGCGCCGTTCGCGGAAACGCCAGTGCGGCGAAGGCGCCAATGGTCCGGGTGGCGGCGGATCACCGACAGATGAGCCAGGGTGAGAGTGGCCCCCAGCATAGCCGCTGGCATGGCAATGACGGCGGATTCGGGCACAAGCCAGGCGCACAGCATCGCTGCCCCCGCAACCATTGCGCAGAATATCGTCGATTGCGCTTCGCCATCCGGGCCGCGCATCCAGAATACACAGCCGCTCATGCCCAGCGCAAAGGCCATGGCGAGGCGAGCGGGCTGGCCCTGCCCGGCGAGGCCGCAACCGATCAGCAGAAGAAGGATCAGGGCGGCAAGACCGGGGCGCGGCAGGCGGCCGAGCATATAGGCGCCGACCGGATAGATCAGCAGTTCGCCCATCAGCACGGCGGCCAGTATCGATCCGGCAAGGGCCGCCTGCTGCGGACCTGCAATCACCGCGACCACGGCCGTCCCCGCCCAGGGGACGATTCGGCCCGGCGCCATGCGAATATGGCTTGCCCAGCCCCGTAGCCCGGCCCGACATTCCCAGCGGCGATCGGCCAGGCGCAACTGGAAAGCGGCGATGATGAACAGTGCCTCCACACCCCAGGGCATCAGGTCCGGGCCGATCATCGGCGATGCCAGCACAAGGCCCAGGAGCAGGCCGTGGGCGACTCCCAAAATGCGGAGTTCTCCGCTCATCACATTCCTCCCCTGATCGGTCGCAATGGTTGTAAAGACGCGCGCCGGTCCCGCGCCGCCGCCCCGCGCTTGCGCGTGAGATAGGTGTCGAGACCGATCTGCAGCGATAGCATCATGAATATGAAAGGCTGGTAAGCGATGCCGACGAACAGCGAACCGACCATGTAGATAATGTGCCCCTGTTGCAGCGCGAGCGCGAAGGGCGCGATCCACGCGTCGCCCGGACCGTCCCGGTTGCGGTAAAGACGGCGGACCGATTCGGTGCGGATGAAGCAGATGAGGTGGATCAGCAGCCAGACGGCAAAGCCGAAATAGCCCTGTTCGCCGAGCATTTCGAAATAGGCGCTGTGATAGGCGCGACCCTTGTCGGTGACGAGCCGCCGTTCGACGCGCGATCCGCCGCTGTCGATCACGCGTTCCTGCGTATGATAGGTGAAGCTGTTCTGCAGGTAGTTGTCGAAGCCGCCGCCTCCGGGATGCTCCTTCACATAGCCCAGGGTCCATTTCCACACAGCGAGGCGCGTGGAAGCGCTTTCGTCGCCCTGATGATTCTCGATCGTCGACATGCGCTGGGTGAAGCTGGCGGGCAGGAAGGGAATGGCGGCTAGCGCGGCGATCGCCATTAGCGGACCATAGACGAAGCGCCGCTTCGACCGCATCAGCATGAGGCCCGCCAGCACCGCGATGCAGACCAGACCGGTACGCGCTTCCGTGCCGATTGGCATCAGCAGGCATGCAAGGCAGAGCGCATAGGCAAATCCGCGCACGCGCCAGTCGGGCGGGAATATGGTCCCATGCTTCGCCAGCCATAGGATCAGCGGGATCAGCGAAATGGCGACGCAGCTGATGATGCTGCCTTCGTAAAGCCCGCTATTATTATCCACCATCAGGTTCAGCACGCCATAGCCGCCGCCCGACAGCGCCGTCTTCATGCCGCCGTTGATGATGATCGTGCTGGCGCACAGCACCATGAAGAGCGCCAGCGCCTCCAGCCGCAGACGGGTTCGCAGGGTGAGCGGCAGGAAGATCGCGAAGATCATCGCCTTCCACACCCATTCCCATTTCGTCTGTGCGTCGATCGGGAAGTCGGCGGTCGCCGTCGTATAGCCGCACCAGGCGAGCAGGATCAGCAGCAGCAGCTGGCGCATGGAGAAGCGGCAGTCCGCTTTCTTGTCCACCAGCAGCCATGCGCCGACGGCCAGCGCAAAGGCGATGGCCGAAATGGGGATGCTGTTCAGCAGGAAATAGGAAAGCCGCTGGGGTGAGACGATGTCGATATAGGCATAGACCGCGATCAGCAGGAAAGGCCGCCGAAGGCCCAGCAGGAAGAAAGCGCCGAGGAAGGCGACGAAGAAGAGGTCACGCATCGGGCGTGCGCTCCGCAGCCGATTCATCGTCCAGATCGTCACGCGACAGCAGCCGCCATGCCGCGAGCATGATCACGCCATGGCTGATGAGGAGGGAGAGAGCGTCAATCATCGCGTGAGGGATTCGTCCGTGGCCACGCGCTTTTCCTAGCCCGTCAGAGTTGACGGGCCGTTAAACCTTTTCCGGCACAAGATTGCCCATGACTCGGATACTCCACGTGCTCGATCACAGCCTGCCCATGCACAGCGGCTATACCTTCCGCACCCGCGCGATCCTGCGGGCGCAGATGGCGAGAGGCTGGGATGTGCGAGGCATCACAGGCCATCGCCATGGCGCGGCGGGGCCTGCGGAGGAGGTTGTCGATGGCCTGCATTTCCACAGGACGCCTGGGCAGGCGGCAACGGGCAATCCGCTGCTGCGCGAATGGCGCGATATTTCGGCCCATGCCGACGCCATCGATTCGCTCATTGGGCGCTGGCGGCCAGACATTATTCATGCCCATTCGCCGGTGCTGAACGCCATGGCCGCCCAGCGCGCCGCCAAGCGGCACGACATTCCCCTGGTCTATGAGATCCGCGCCTTTTGGGAAGATGCGGCGGTAGGCAACGGCGCCGGTACTGAAGGAAGTCCGCGCTACTGGTTGACCCGACAGCTGGAAACCCATGCCGTGCGCGCGGCCGATGCGGTTGCGGTGATATGCGAGGGGCTGCGAGCCGATCTGGTGTCGCGCGGCATTGATGCTGACAAGATCATTGTTTCGCCCAACGGCGTGGACATGGAGCAGTTTGGAACCCCGGTGGCCCGCGATCCGGCGCTTACCGCCAAGCTCGGCCTGGAAGGGGCGGACGTTGTCGGCTTCATCGGCAGTTTCTACGATTATGAAGGTCTGGACGACCTGATCGCAGCCATGCCACGGCTGGTGCGCGCGCGGCCGAAGGTCAAGCTGCTGCTGGTCGGTGGCGGTCCTTGCGAACAGGCGTTGCGCGATCAGGCGACGGCATCGCCCTTTGCCGACCATATCCTGTTCGTCGGCCGCGTGCCGCATGACCGGGTCGAGGACTATTATGCCCAGGTCGATATCCTCGCTTATCCTCGCAAGGCGATGCGACTCACCGATCTGGTGACGCCGCTCAAGCCGTTGGAGGCGATGGCGCAGGGACGGCTCGTCGCCGCGTCGAGCGTTGGCGGACATCGTGAATTGATCGAGGACGGGGTGACGGGCGCCTTGTTCGCGCCGGGCGAGCCAGCCGCGATTGCGGCGGCGTTGGCGGGCATGTTTGCCGATCGCGACTTCTGGGACAACCGACGGGCGGCCGCGCGGGCATTTGTCGAGCGTGAGCGTAACTGGTCATCAAATATTCTGCGTTATGAGCCGGTTTATGAGCAGCTTTTGCAGCGACCGCAGCGCATCAGCGCCGCCGCCTGAATATCATGGTGGCAATGGCCCGACGTCGCATGGCGATGATGCCAATGCTGGTGGGTGGTGTCGCCATGGCCGTGATCCTGCTGGCGATGCCGGCGGGGCTGGTGGAAACGATCGTCGCGTCGAGCGGGCTCAGCGAAGCCTGGCCCGCTGCCGCGCCGCCATTGGGGATGAAGGCGCGCCTGATGCTCGCCGGGTTTGGCGCGATGATGGCTATGGGCTGGGTGTGCTTCAACGCCGCGCCGGTCCCGGTGAAAGAGGATAGACGCCGTCGCGGCGTCACGGGAGTGAGTAGAATGGGTTTTGCATTGCCGAAGCTGAACTGGCTGTCCCGCAGCCGGACCACGGGAGCCTCCCGGGTTGCGCGCCCGCTGGCGCGGCGCGCTGACGCGCATCCCGATGCGCCGGCCCGCACACCGATCTTTGCCAGTCGTGATTTCGGCGGACTGGAGATATTTCCCCGAATCGCCCCTGCGCTCGCCAGAGAGGCAGAGGCGAATCATATTGAACAGCAGCCGGCAATGCCGTCATTCCAGCCGGTCATCGAAGAGCATGCGGTCGCCCCGGAGCCGGTCGAAGCGGAATTTGAAGAGATCAGTTCCTGGACGCACCCGGCCAGTGCCGATCCGGTCGAGCAGCCGATGCAAGCCGCGCAAGCGCCGTCTCTCGCCGAACTGACCGCTCGTTTCGAGCGTGGCCTTGCCGAGCGCGTGCGTGGCGCGAGAGGGGCGACGGATGGCGTGATCGCCGACATGCCGGTCGAGCAGCCTGTGCCTGTACGCGAGCGGGTGGAGGACGATGTCGATAAGGCGCTGCGTGCGGCGCTGGGCACCTTGCGGGCCATGGCGGACCGCACGCGCTAAGCCCTTTCACCAGTCTTCGATGGTCAAGGCCGACAGCTCGATCCATTCCTCTGCTGGAGCGGATCGGCTGTGGTCTATAGCGATGTCGGCGACGAAATGCCGACGAAGAGTCCATTCCGCTTCCTCCAGTCCTGCCGCGAACGCCAATCGCCGCGCCTGCGCGTCTGGCCCGAAAAGGCGAATGGCTATGACATGTCGCCTTCCCTGAAATAAAGCACTCGCCCAAGGTCGGCTGGTCGCGCGTTCAACGACCGCAGGTTCCCCGGCGCGCGCCAGCAGTTGCGCCAGCAGTCGGGGCAGGGGGTCCTTGCCTTGCAAGCGACTTTCTTCTTTTTCGTCACGGTTTCGCGGTTGGCGGATATGATCGATGCTTGTCATTGGCCGGTGCTCCTGCGATATGTGTTCATGAAATGTTCTATTCGTCTCTTGATCCGTTCCCCCGGTTCGCGACCCTGCCGCAGGTCGAACACCAGACGGGGATCGCGCACGCTTTCCCTGCCAAAGCGTGTTGCGGGAATGCCGTTTTCCCGCAGGAATTTCTCGACGGCGCGAAGCAGCATGCCTTTCATTCTCCCTCTTCAACCAAACCCGCCCCATGCGAATCTCGTAATATCTTCCTATCTGTTATCCTATTTCCTACTTGTCTAGGATAAATCCTATCACTATGGGTGAATCATGTTGAGTGATGGAGAAGATCCGCGCATCGTCCTGGAACGGTTGATTGCCGAGAGGGGAGAGAATTATGCCGATCTGTCCCGTCTGCTGAAACGTAACCCCGCCTATATCCAGCAGTTCATCAAGCGTGGTTCACCCCGCAAACTGGATGAGGAGGACAGGCGCGTGCTCGCCCGCTATTTCGGCGTGGCGGAGGAACTGTTGGGCGGGCCCGGTGCGCGAGTGGCCATCGAACGAAAGTCGCGCCCGCTGCCAGCTGTTGTCCCTGTGCCGAGGCTGGCGCTCGGCGCCTCGGCAGGATCCGGTTCGCTTGATGAGGATGAGCGAGCCGCAGGGGTGCTCGCGTTTGACGCCAATTGGCTTCGGCATCTGGGCGTGCGGCCGCAGCGTGTTTCAATCATCCGCGTTGACGGCGAATCGATGGCGCCGACTTTGAATGACGGCGATGAGATCATGGTCGATCACGATGATGATGCGACACGGATGCGTGACGGTGTCTATGTCCTGCGGCTCGATGGCGTGCTGATGGTGAAGCGGATCGCAACGGGGCCGCGCCGGGGTTTGTTCAGCATACTTAGCGATAACGCCCATTATCCCGCCTGGGTGGACATTGATCCGTCATTGGTCGCCATCGTCGGGCGAGTGGTCTGGACTGGTCGTCGTCTCGTTTAGCTTGGCTAGCTGTCGTCGGCTTCCTATGTGTTGGTCTCGCAGGGAGGTTTTGCTTGAACGACAATGGCGCGGTGATCCGCAAGGCAGTCGAGTGGCGTGGCTCGCCCATGGCACTGGCGACGGTGGTATCGACATGGGGGTCGGCTCCCCGGCCACGCGGCAGCCACATGATCGTGCATCAGGACGGCCGTTTCGAAGGCAGCATCTCGGGCGGTTGCGTGGAGACCGATGTGCTGCAGCGGGCGGAGGAGGTCATCGCGGGAAGATCAGCGCATGCCGAACGTTATGGCGTTGCCAATGACGATGCGTGGGCAGTGGGCCTGCCCTGCGGCGGCGAGATCAGCGTTCTGGTGCAACCGGTGGGCGAGGGCGGCTTTCCACCGCACCTCTTCGACCGAATCGCGCAGGCGCGGGAGGAAGGGCGCACACTTGTTCTTTCCACCGATCTCGCCACCGGACTGACACAGGAAGGCGCGATCGAAGGGCAGTTCCAGAACCGTTATGATGCGCCGCGCAGGCTGCTGATTGTCGGAGCGGTCCAGATTGCGCAGGCGTTGAGCGCGCTGGCGCTGGCGATTGGCGTGACGCCGGTGGTAATCGACCCGCGCGGGCGATTCCTGACCGAAGAGCGTTTCCCCGGCGTTGAACTGGACGACCGCTGGCCCGACGAGGCGATCGCCGCGCGCAGCCCTGGCGAGGCAACGGCGATTGTGACGCTCAGCCATGATATCAAGATTGATGATCCCGCACTTGTCGCAGCGCTACGGGCGCCGACCGGTTATGTTGCCGCGCTGGGATCGCGCAAAAGCCACGCCGCGCGGCTGGAGCGGCTGTCCGCTATCGGCTTTTCGGCGGAGGAGCTTGCGCGAATTGATGGGCCCGCTGGCCTGGACATCGGCGCAGTGGGCGCGGCGGAGATCGCTCTGTCCATCGCGGCTGGCATGATCGCACGCTTTAACGCCTGCTCTTGAGCGGCGCGCTCAGCAGCATTTTCCACCATTCTTTCCGCCGTAGCGTGCCTCCTGCCGATCGAGGAAGAATTGGGCGGGCGTCATCACTGGCCGTTCGGGATGGTGCGCGCGCATATGCCGCGCATAATTCTCATAATCCGGCACGCCCACCATCATCCGCGCGGTTTGCCTGAGCTTGTCCAACAGCCTTTTCATTCGGCGGCCACCAGCGGTCCGGGGATTTCGCGCGCCGTTGACATGTCTGCCCGCCGTGCGGCGATGCAGGTGCGGATGGTGAAGAAAAGCAGCGAGAGGACGACGGCCAGAAAGATCGCGACAAGCCCCGCATCCACCCGGTCGTTAAAGACGATCTGCTGCATCTCCGCCATCGACTTGGCGGGGGCAAGCACCGTCCCTGCGGCGGCCGCCTCGCTGAATTTCGCGGCATGGGCCAGGAATCCGACTTTCACATCGCCGGAAAACAGCTTCAGCAAGCCGGCCGACAGCGTGCAAACCAGCAGCCATGCCGTCGGGATCATCGTGACCCAGGCATAACGGTCCTGCTTCATGCGGAACAGAACGACCGTCGCCAGCATCAGCGCGATGGCCGCCAGCATCTGGTTGGAAATGCCGAACACGGGCCAGAGCGTGTTCACACCGCCCAGCGGATCGGTGACGCCCTGGTAGAGGAAGAAGCCCCAGGCCGCGACGGTCAGGCCAGTCGCAATCAGGCTGGGACCGATACTCTTCGTCTCCTTGAAACCGGGGACGGCCAGCGCGATCAGATCCTGCAGCATGAAGCGGCCCGCCCGCGTTCCCGCATCCACGGCGGTCAGGATGAACAGCGCTTCGAACAGGATCGCGAAATGATACCAGAAGGCCTTCATCGCCGGGCCGCCGATAACGTGTGAAAAAATTTCCGCCATGGCGACCGCCAGTGTCGGCGCGCCGCCCGCCCGCGAGATGATCGTATGCTCGCCAACGTCTTTTGCGGTCTGGGCGATCAGCTCGGGCGTGATTGGAAAGCCCATCGCGGTCACCGCCGCCGCCGCGCTTGACGCGTCAGTGCCGATAACTGCCGCAGGGCTGTTCATCGTGAAATAGACGCCTGGGTCCAGGATCGATGCTCCCACCAGCGCCATGATGGCGACGAACGCCTCCATCAGCATCGCGCCATAGCCGATGATCGGCGCATCGGCTTCGCTCGCGATCAGCTTGGGCGTGGTGCCGCTGGCGATCAGGGCGTGGAAGCCGGATACCGCGCCGCAGGCGATGGTGATGAACAGGAAGGGGAAGAGGCCGCCAGCCCAGACCGGCCCGTCGCCGTTCACGAACTGCGTCACCGCATGCATTTTCAGCGGCGGAGCCATGATGACTATGCCGATGGCCAGCGCCGCGATCGCGCCAATCTTGAGGAAGGTGGACAGATAGTCGCGCGGCGCGAGCAGCAGCCATACGGGCAGCACCGATGCGACCGCGCCATAGCCGACGAGTATCCAGCACAATTGGACGGGCGTGAAGGTGAACACTGGCCCCCAGACTGGCGAAAGCGCCACGCTTTGCCCATAGACGATCGCGGCGAGCAGGCCGACGAGTCCGAGCAGGGACACTTCCCCGATCCGTCCCGGCCTGATCCAGCGGGTATAGGCTCCCATGAACATGGCGAGCGGCACGGTCGCGGCCACGGTGAACATGCCCCACGGGCTTTCGGCGAGCGCCTTCACAACGATCAGCGCCAGCACGGCAAGGATGATGACCATGATCATAAATGCGCCGAAGAGGGCGATGGTCCCCGCCACCTGGCCCATTTCCATGCGTATCAGTTCACCCAGCGACTTGCCATCGCGCCGCATGGAGATGAACAGGATCATGAAGTCCTGCACCGCCCCCGCCAGCACGACGCCGGCGATGATCCAGATCGTGCCGGGCAGATAGCCCATTTGCGCTGCCAGCACCGGACCGACGAGTGGCCCCGCACCCGCGATGGCGGCGAAGTGATGGCCGAACAGAACCACCCGGTCGGTCGCCACATAATCCAGGCCATCCCCCCGCCGGATCGCCGGCGTGGGGCGGGATGGATCCAACCGCATCACGGCGCGGCCGATGTAGAGCGCATAGTAGCGATAGGCGACCAGGAAACTGCTGACTGCGGCGACGACAATCCACAGTGCGTTCACCGCTTCGCCGCGCGACACAGCGACAACGGTCAGCGCGGCCGCGCCAACGATGGCGATCAGTATCCATGGAATGTGCCGGGTCATCGCTCTCTCTGGGATTGTCCTGAAATTTGGCGGCTACAGTAAGGCCGCGTCATTCAAAGACAATCGCCCTTGTCGCATGCGACTGTCCTTCGTCTGAATGGCCAGTCGATCACGCGGGCAGCCCATAGCGCCCACCAGATGATGACTGGCTGCAACAGCTGGCGCGGGCCATGATACCACCAGCCCAAACGGACGCCGCCCAGCGGAATATCGTTGATCGCATGGTTGATGTTGGCGGGCCACACGCACAGGGCATAAAGGGCGAGGGCGATGCCTGCTGCGTGGCGGAGACGGGGGGCATGCAGGCCGATCGCGCCCGCAATTTCCGCAACCCCGGTGAATGCAACCACCTGTTCCGGCCAGGGCACCCAATGCGGCGTGATGGCCACGAAACCGTCCGGCCGCGCGATATGAGCCACGCCTGCAATCAGATACAGCCCTGAAAGAAGCCAGCGCGCCGCTGTGCGAATGCGATGGCTTTCTGCCCTGGCTGGAGCGTCGCCCATCACCCTTGGATGACGCTCTCCAGCACAGCCGCCCGCAGTTCGGGGATGCCCATGCCCTTTTCGCTGGACGTCGGAATAATGTCAGGATGAGCGGCAGGACGTTTGCGGATGGCGTCACCGGTCGCCTGGATCACTTCGGCCAGATGGCTGGCTTTCACCTTATCCGCCTTGGTCAGCACGACGCGGTAGCTCACCGCCGCCGCGTCGAGCATGTCGAAAATGTCTTTATCGACGTCCTTTATGCCATGGCGGCTGTCGATCAGCACCAGTGTACGCTTCAGCTGCGCCCGGCCGCGCAGATAGTCGTTCACCAGAAAGCGCCATTTGCGAACCATATCCTTGGGCGCTTTGGCGTAGCCGTATCCGGGCATGTCGACCAGGCGGAAGCGCAGCGGGTCGCCGACATCGAAAAAATTCAGCTCCTGCGTCCGCCCCGGCGTGTTCGATGTCCGGGCCAGGCCGTTGCGACCTGTCAGTGCATTGAGCAACGACGACTTGCCCACGTTGGACCGGCCCGCGAAGGCGACTTCATTGACCGACATGTCGGGCAGGAATTTGAGGTCCGGCGCGGATTTAAGAAAGGTGATCGGCCCGGCAAAGACCTTGCGCGCTTCCTCGATCAGGTCGGGATTGTCTTGCTCGGTCAAGGGTAACTCCGTTCGCCCGGCTTCTGCATATGACCGTCATCCTGAAACCGGTTCAGGATGACGGTAAAGGTAACGGGCCGTCTCGCCGTGCGGCCCTATTTCGCTTCCACCGCGCTCAGCACGGGATGGCGCTTGTACAGCCACCACTGCTGCAGCATCGACAGGCAATTGTTGGTGATCCAGTAAACCAGCAGACCCGCGGCAAAGGGCGCCATGATGAACATCATCATCCACGGCATGATCGAAAAGATCTGCTGCTGCATCGGATCCATCTGCGCCGGGTTCAGCTTGAACTGCAGCCACATGGAAATGCCCAGAAGCAGGGCCAGTACGCCGATCGCCAGGAAGGATGGAGGCGTGAATGGCAGCAGGCCAAACAGGTTCAGGATGTGCAGCGGATCGGGCGCCGAAAGATCCTTGATCCACAGCACGAACGGCTGGTGCCGCATTTCGATTGTCAGCTGCAGCACCTTGTACAGGGCGAAGAAAATCGGGATCTGGATGAAGATGGGGAGGCAGCCAGCGAGCGGGTTCACCTTTTCCCGCTTGTACAGCTCCATCATCTCCTGCTGGAGCTTGGGCTTGTCGTCCTTATACTTCTCTTGCAGCGCCTTCATCTTGGGCTGCACCGCGCGCATCGCGGCCATGCTGGCGAACTGGCGCTGGGCTACAGGGAACATCAAGGCCCGGACGACGAAGGTCAGGCAGATGATGGCGACGCCGAAATTGCCGATATGTTCGAACAGCCAATGAAGGAGCGCGAAGATCGGCTTTTCGAACCAGTAGAACCAGCCCCAGTCGATCGCCCGGTCGAATAGCGGGATGCCTGCATCCTGATAGGCTTCCAGCGTCTTCACTTCCTTTGCGCCGACGAACAGGCGCGCGGTTTGCGTGACAGCCTTGCCCGGCGCGAGCACGGTTGGCGCTACGCTATAGTCGGCCTGATACTGCGTGCCGGCGCCTTTGCGGAACTGGCCTTCAAAGGCTGTCTTCTGGTCGGGCACCAGGGCCGAGAGCCAATATTTGTCGGTGAAGCCAAGCCAGCCGCCGGTCGACTGGAAGCTTTGGGTCGAAGGGCCTTCATTCAGGTCGTCATAGTCCACGTCGTAATTGGCGGCGCCATTGAACACGCCCATTGGACCGATATGGATGGTCCAGGTGTCAGGGTCCTTGGACAGCGTGGAGCGGCTGACATAGCCGTAGCTCTTTACGGCGATCGCGCCGGTCCCGCTGTTCGACACCTTCTGCTGGGCCGTGATCATGTAGTTTTGATCGACGGAGAAGCGAATTTCGAAATTCTGTCCGGCACCGTTGTTCCAGCGCAGCGTCAGCGGGCTGGCAGGAGTCAGTTCGGTCCCTTCCGCAGTCCAGATGGTGTTGGCATCGGGGACCTTCACGCCCTCGCCTTGCCAGCCGAAGCCCGCAAAGAATGCATCCTGCGTCCCTGACGGGCTGTAAAGGCGGATGGACGGCGAATTTTTCGCGATGGTCTCGCCATAGGTCGGCAGCACGATGTCGTCGATGCGCGCGCCCTTCAGGTTGATCGAGCCGGTCAGCTTGGGCGTGCGGATCGGTACGCGCGGGCTTTCCTTGAGTACCTGCGCGCGATCGCGAATCGCGGCGGGGCCGGTTGCGACCGGGCTGACGCCCTGCGATACGGGGGTGGTCTTGCCGCCTTCGATCTTTGTCGCGGGCGGATTGGCGGCGGGAAAGAAATGCTCGGCGATATAGGGCCAGCCAAACAGGATCGCCGCGGTCAGCAGCACCGCCAGAACAATATTCTTCTTGTCGTCCACGCTTGTCGGCTCCGCCGTCTCTTGTGAAAATTCGTGTCAGGGAACGGGGTCGTAGCCCGACCCGCCCCAAGGATGGCATCGCATTAGCCGCTTCGTGGCGAGCCAGCTACCCTTGACCGCACCATATTTACGAATGGCCTCGATCGCATATTGCGAGCAGGAAGGCGCGTAGCGGCAACTGGGCGGCAGGATGCGGGAGGGGCCAACTTGCCAGAAGCGCGCCATAAGGATGAGCAGCCGGGCGATCACTGCCCGGATTCCTGGCCAGGCCGTTCCGAGGCGGAAGATATGCCCTTCTTGCCTTTCGAGGAACGGCGCGGGCGATTGGGCGCGTCGCCTACCGGTCGGGCCATCACCTTAAGCAGCGCCTTTTCCAATTCGGCGCGCAGCAGGGTGAAGTCGCGTTCTATCCCGCCTTCGCGCCCGATCAGCACATGATCCGCGCCAGGCACGCCGTGGACGGGCAACAATTCCCGCGCCAGAACGCGAAAACGGCGCTTCATCCTGTTGCGGATGACAGCGCCGCCGATCTTTTTCGTGACCGTGATGCCATAGCGCATCGCCGGATCGCCGTCGGAGCGTTCGCGTACCAGCAGGACAAAGCCCGGCATTGGCGCACGCCGCCCGCGATTCGCCGCCAGAAAGTCGGCGCGCCTGCTCATGATGGCAGGCACGTTATCCGACGGCGCGTCGTTCAGGCGCTCAGGCTCTTGCGGCCGCGGGCGCGACGGGCACGCAGCACGTTGCGGCCACCGGGGGTCGCCATGCGGGCGCGGAAACCGTGACGGCGCTTCCGAACCAGATTGCTCGGTTGAAAGGTGCGCTTCATCGTTCATTCCTCAAAGCAAAACGTCAAAAATCGGGCGTGACAAAAAAGGGCCGCCGTTGGGCGACCGCATGTCAGGGGGCGTCCGATAGGCAAAAGACGGGGTCGAGTCAATGGGCGGGGTGGGGCGAAAGCCGATCAAACAGCGGCCGTTCGGTGCATTTCGACTTCGTTCGTTTCGGCAATGCAGCAGAGCGCCTATTTTGCCCGCGCCGATGCAACTGCCTGCTTCAACGCGTCATAACCCACCGCGCCGTTCAGTACCTGATCACCCACCACGAAAGTCGGGGTTCCTGTAGCGCGTAGTTGCTGGGCGAGGGCGATGTTGGATTGGATTTCGGCGTCATATTTCTTGTTCGCCATTGCGCCCTCGGCAGCCTGGCGATCTATGCCCACCTTGGCGGCAGCGGCCAGGATCGTTTCGCGCGTCACCTTGCCGCCTGCATAAAGCGCGCGGTGATAGGGCATATATTGCCCCTTTTCGGCCGCCAGCAACGAAACCCTGGCCGCGTCGGCGCTTTCGTCGGACAGGATCGGCAGTTCGCGATAGACGACCTTCAATCCCTTGTCCTCGGCCACCAGCTTGGCAAGATCGGCCAGCGATGCACGGCAGTAGCCGCAGGCATAGTCGAAAAACTCGACCAGCGTGACGTCGCCATTCGCCGCGCCTTCCCACGCGCCGGCATAGGGGGTTTCGATCGCCTTGCGGCTTTCGCCGATGCTGTTCGCAACCCGCTTGGCCTGAAGCCGTTCGACCGCTTCGGGAATGATTTCCGGGTGTTCCAATATATAGTCGCGCACGATCTTTTCGATCGCGGCCTTGTCCCCTACGGCCACGCTGCCAGTGCTTTGCATGCCAAGGGCGGCGCCCGTGGCGGTGGCTGCGATAAAGGCGAGCGCGCCAATCGTCATCTGGATCGTCCTGTTCGAAAGTGCCGAGCGAAAGCCGGGCCGAGTGGTTTCGGTCATCTTTTCTTCCGCTTCTGTTCAACGGCCGCCCGTGAAACCATCGCGATATCCTGTGCCCGCAGATAGTCAACCGTTCCTGGCTGCAATCCCTGCATGGCGGCGTCGGCGCTCCGCAATGCCATCTGATTGTCACCCATCAGCGCATAGCGTTCGGCGGTAGCGAGCGCCGCGCGGGGGGTGTCTCCGCGCCGCGCATAGACGACGCCCAGCTGATACCAGGCAAAGGGATTTTCCCTGTCCCGCGCGACCGCATTGCGCAGCACCTGTTCGGCTTCGGCGAAATTTTTGTCATCCTCGGTCGCGATCAGAGCGTGACCCAGCATGGTTGCGATCAGTGGCTGGCGGGTCAACTGCACGGCCTCGCGCAGTGGCGGAATTGCGTCGGCGGGCCTGCCGCTTTCAAGGAGCACCTGGCCCTTGAGTTCCAGAAAATAGGGATCGTGGGGCTGGGCCGCGAGCAGCGCGTTCACCTCGCTTATCGCCTTGTCCGGGTAGGCGCTCTTGTGCCACGCATAGGCGCGGGCATAATGGGCCGGGATCGATTGGTCGCTTTCCGGGTATTTGCGCAATGTTTGCGTGGGTTCCGAAACGAAGCCGACCAGCTTTGCCTTGATGCGTTCGAACCGGGCTTCCAGCTTGGGGTCTACCGGTTTGTCCCAGGAAGGGTCGACCGTATAGACTTCGCGCAGCACGTTGATCCGTTCGCCGGACAGCGGGTGCGTGCGGCCGTAGCTGTCGTCCTGCGGAATGGCGAGCCGATATTCCTGGTTCTGCAGCTTCTTGAAGAATTCCAGACTGCCCTTGCCGGACACGCCCGCCTGGCTGAGATAACGTGCACCTGCAAGGTCGGCCGAGCTTTCCTGCGCGCGGGAAAAGGCGAGATATTTGCCCATCGCCGCTTGCTGGCCCATGCCCAATATGCCCATGCCCGCTTCGGCGCCGCCCGCCGCAATCGCCGCAGCGCCCAGCACCAGGCTGAGCAGGGTGATGCCGGTCGCCTCCTTCATCCCCTCGGCGGAGCGAATGACATGGCCGCCTTCGATATGGCCCAGTTCATGCGCGATCACGCCCTGCAACTGGTTCACATTGTCTGCTGCGGCAATCAGGCCGCTATGCAGCCACACATATTGGCCGCCCGCGACAAAGGCGTTGATCTCGCGATCGTTGAGCACGAACACTTGCACGTTGCGCGGTTCCATGCCTGCCGCGCTGACCAGCGGCGCTGACATGTCGGCCATGAAGGCTTCGGTTTCGGCGTCGCGCAGGATTTGCTGCGCCGCCGCCGGCCGCGCCAGCATCGACAGCCCCGCCACCGCGATGGCCAAGGCATGAAGCCATCGGTCCTTCATGAGCGGCCAACGGGAATATGGGCGGCGACATTCATGCCCGAAAGCCGATGGCAGCAGCACTCTGAACCGCAGGTGAAGCGAGAACGCCGCCGCCGTCCGGGGGAGACCGGCAGGGCGACGGCGTTGCTCATAGGAACGAATAGTCCCTGTTACTGGCCGAAGGTGCGCTGCCACCAGCCACGGCGCGGTGCGCTGTCGTCATCAGTCTGCGCATCGGCGGCGTCCGCGCCGTCCAGCGTGTTGCCGACGTCGTTCGCGCCCACCGGCTCGGTTTCCGCCGCAGCCTGAGCCGTGACTGGCTCTGCGATCGAAGGCGCTTCTGCCGCGTCCTGCGCAAGGGCATCGGCCTTCTTGCGGCGGGTGCGCTTGGGCTTGGCCGGGACTTCCGCTTCTGCTTCCACGGTCGGGGGCGCTTCGGCAGGCGCCTCGGCCGCCACATCGGCCTTCTTGCGACGGGTGCGCTTGGGCTTGGCCGGCGCTTCCTCGGCAGGTGCCTCGGCTATGGCTTCGACCGCCTCGACTTCGACTGGCTCAGCCGGAGTTTCAACGGCTTCCTTAGCCTTGCGAGCGCGAGGACGGCGGCGCGTCTTGGGCGCTTCTTCCTCGGCGGGTGCTTCGGGCGCCGCATCTACCGCTGCTTCAGCGACCTCTTCGGCTGCGACAGTGTCGGCCGCGGCCTCTGCGGTTTCAGCAGCCGCATCCTCGGCCACGCCTTCACCGCCTTCACGGCGGCGGCGTCCGCCACGGCGGCCACGACGGCCACGGCGACGAGCGCCTTCCTCGCCTTCATCACTAGCCTCGACGGGTTCCTGTTCGGCGTCTTCGACGATCAAGGCGCTTTCGTCTTCAGCCTCGCCTTCGACGTCGGACGCAGCCTCGGTCTCGCCATCGGCGCGATGCTCGTCACGCTGTCCGCCACGGCGGCGGCGACGGCGGCGGCGGCGGCGTCCGCCTTCGCGATCCTCGCCCCGATCGCCTCGCTCTTCGCGTTCGGCGGCTTCGACTTCCTCGATCTCTTCTTCTTCCAGTTCCTCGACGATATCGAGGTCGTCATCTTCCTCGACAAGCGGAGCATAGCTCACCACCCGCTCCGGACGAGGACCGCTGGCTTCGACCGACATCCGCGCGCCCTCTACCTCGCCATCGGGCAGGATCTCGATACGGACGCCATAGCGCTGCTCGATTTCATCCAGCTCGGCGCGCTTGTTGTTGAGGACATAGAAGGCCGCTTCCTGGCTTGCGCGCAGCGTGACCAGGCTGCCCCGGCCTCGCGCGGCTTCTTCCTCCAGCATGCGCAGCGCCGACAATCCCGCCGACGACGCAGTGCGGACCAGACCCGTGCCTTCGCAATGCGGGCATTGGCGGGTCGATGCTTCCAGCACGCCGGTGCGCAGGCGCTGGCGGCTCATTTCCATCAGGCCAAAGCCCGAGATCCGGCCGACCTGAATGCGGGCGCGATCGTCCTTTAGCGCCTCCTTCATCGCCTTCTCGACCTTACGGATGTTGGAGTTCATCTCCATGTCGATGAAGTCGATGACGACCAGACCCGCCATGTCGCGCAGGCGCAACTGGCGTGCGATTTCGCGCGCGGCCTCCAGATTGGTCGCGACGGCGGTCTGCTCGATGCCATGTTCGCGGGTGGAACGGCCCGAGTTGATGTCGATGGACACCAGCGCCTCGGTGGGATTGATGACCAGATAGCCGCCAGACTTCAGCTGGACGACCGGATTGTACATCGCCGCCAGTTGTTCTTCGACGCCTGCGCGCTGGAACAACGACACCGCGTCGGCATATTGCTGCACGCGCCGCGCATGGCTCGGCATCAGCAGCTTCATAAAATCCTTGGCCGCGCGATAGCCTTCCTCGCCCTCGACGATGACCTCGTCGATATCCTTGTTATAGATATCGCGGATCGCGCGCTTGATAAGGTCGCTGTCGTTGTGGATCAGCGCGGGGGCAGCGGATTTGAGCGTGTTTTCGCGGATCTCGTCCCACAGCCGGGCGAGATAGTCGAAGTCACGCTTGATTTCCGGCTTGGTGCGCTGCAGCCCGGCTGTGCGGACAATGCAACCCATGGACGACGGCAGGGCCATTTCGGCGACGATAGACTTCAGCCGCTTGCGGTCGGCGGCGTTGGAAATCTTCCGCGAAATGCCGCCACCATGCGACGTGTTCGGCATCAGCACGCAATAACGACCTGCCAGCGACAGGTAAGTGGTCAGCGCAGCGCCCTTGTTGCCGCGCTCTTCCTTGACGACCTGGACCAGCAGCACCTGGCGGCGCTTGATGACGTCCTGAATCTTGTAGCGGCGGCGCAGAGCCATGCGCTTGCGACGCAGCTCGTCTGCGGCGTCGTCGCCACCACGCTTGCGGCGGCCGGGCTTGTCGCCGCCCTCGCTGCTTTCCGCAGCTTCGCCTTCTTCTTCCTCATGATGCGTGGCTTCGACGACTTCAACGCCATCCTCACCATGATGATCATCCTCGTCATCATAGTCCGCGCGCAGAGCGGCCTCTTCTTCGGCGTGCGCGCGCTCTTCGCGCAGCAGCGCCTCGCGGTCTTCGCGCGGGATCTGATAATAGTCGGGATGAATTTCGCTGAAGGCAAGGAAGCCGTGGCGATTGCCGCCATAATCGACGAACGCCGCCTGAAGCGATGGTTCTACGCGGGTAACCTTGGCGAGATAGATATTGCCCTTGAGCTGTTTGTGCTCGGCGGACTCGAAATCAAATTCCTCGATCCGATTGCCCTTGACGACCGCGACCCGGGTTTCTTCCCGGTGGCGCGCATCGATCAGCATACGCATTGTCATGTATAAGTCTCCGGCGATGACGGCCTGCGGCGCTCGGCCGGGCTGTCACGCGATAGTGAAGGGACGAATGCAGTCGCGCCGCCAGCGGCGCGGGTGTTGCTATCGTCCGGTTTGACAGGAAAAACTGCGCTTCTGCTGCATTGGCAGGGCCGGGCAAACCGCCGGTCCACTCCATCCACGCCGCATCGCCCGGGACCGGGCTCAGCGTGGAATGGAAATCATGCCTCATGCAGCGTCAACCTGTTCGTAGCATCGGGGCCGGGCGGCTGGCGCCCGCCGATGCTGTCGTGAAAGCTCCTGAAAAGAGCCGCGCCGACATGGGCGTTTCTTTCAGGAATGTGAATGGGTAGCAGCCAAAGGCCACCCTAGCAACGTCCCGCACAAAATTGTTTCGTCGGCGGTGGACGTTCCCCTGTCACCCTCCAATCGCAAAACATGGTGAAGCAAAGGTTAAGGGCGGGACTGTCGCCCGGTGGCAAGAAATGGGGTGGACGGCCAGGGGCGGAGCGGGGCACAAGCGCGCCATGCTCCACGCTCTTGCCCTGGCAGGCGCTCTCTTCACCAGCCCGATCGGGACGGCGCGCGTCGCCTTTGACGCGCCTGCCGCCATGGCGGCGCGGCCCGTCAAGCGATGGCACAGCATTACCGTGCCGATCCCGCCAGTCGCGCGCGGCCTGTCGCTGCCGCGCGTCGAAGGACCTGCCGATGCTTCACGACCGCTGGTGGTCATAGACGCCGGACATGGAGGGCATGATCCGGGCGCCATCAACGGGCGGACAGGGCAGCGCGAAAAGGACCTGACCCTGGCGATCGCCCGGGCCATCCGCGACCAGCTGCTGAAGTCGGGGCGTGTGCGGGTCGCGCTGACGCGGGATGACGATCACTTCCTGGTGTTGCAGGAACGCTATGGCGTTGCGCGTCAGTTGAACGCGGATCTGTTCCTGTCGGTCCATGCCGATTCGGCCGCAAATGAAGAAGCGCGCGGCGCTACCGTCTACACCCTCTCGGAAGTGGCGTCGGATCGGGAGGCGGCGCGGCTGGCGGCGCGGGAGAACAGGGCGGACATATTGAACGGCGTCAATCTGGGCGCGCAGCGGGATGACGTATCCTCTATCCTCATCGATCTCACGCAGCGTGAAACAATGAAGGAATCAGCGAATTTCGCCGCATTGTTGAAGCGGGAGGCGTCGGCCTACATGGACTTTCGCAGCGCCTTTCACCGCTATGCCTCACTCATGGTTTTGAAAGCGCCCGATACCCCTTCGGTGCTGTTCGAGACCGGATATCTCAGCAATGACGAGGACGCCGCCTTCCTGGCGTCCCGCGCTGGCCAGGCGAGCATCGCCAAGGGCGTTGCGCGGGCGATCGAGGTGTATCTGGCCCTCAGGCGCGCTTCGGACGGTAGCTGATCGGGTAGCGCCCGGTCGATCCGCACTGGCGCTGTCCGCATTTTGACCTTAGAGCCTCCTGTCGTCATGGAAGAGGCTCGCCCCGATACTGCCCGATCGTCCCTAGCAGCCCGCCTGCGCGGCCATGGCGGCGCGTTTCGCGAGCGGCTCGCGCCGCTCTGGAGCCGGCGCTGGTTCCGTTGGGTCGCCATCGCGCTGGGCGGCCTGTTCACGGCGATGCTGCTGTTCTGGCTGATCTTCGCGCGCGGATTGCCCGACGCCGCCACGCTGCTGGAATATGAGCCGCCTCTGCCGACCATCGTGCGCGACATCAACGGTCAGCCGGTGCACAGCTATGCGCGCGAACGCCGGGTACAGTTGCAATATAGCGATTACCCGCCGCTCCTGATCCGCGCCTATCTGGCGGCCGAGGACAAGACTTTTTTCGAGCATCATGGCGTCGATATTCCCGGCTTTGCAGGGGCGGTGGTTGATTATGCCACCAAGATCGGGTCTGGCCAGCGCGCCAAGGGTGGATCGACCATCACGCAGCAGGTCGCGAAAAACCTGCTGATCGGCGACGAATATTCTCCCACGCGCAAGGTGAAGGAGATGATCCTCGCCTATCGCATGGAAGGCGTGCTGACCAAGCAGCAGATACTGGAACTCTATTTCAACCAGATATTCCTGGGCCGCAACGCCTATGGCGTCCAGGCCGCGGCGCGGGCCTATTTCGACAAGGACGTCGCGGACCTTGAGCTGCACGAAATGGCCTATCTGGCCATCCTGCCGAAGGGCCCGGCCAATTACCGCCCCGAAAGCCCGACCGGCCTCGCACGGGCGCTGGACCGTCGCAACTGGGCGCTCGGCGAAATGTTCAAGAACGGCTGGATCACGCAGGCGCAGCTGAACGAAGCGCAGGCGCAGCCGCTGGGCACGGTAGCGCCGCACAGCTCCGGTTTCGATGCCCGTGCGGGCGGCTATTATATGGAAGAGGTGCGCCGCCGCCTGATCGATCTGTTCGGCGAAAAGGCGGAGGACGGCCCCAACAGCGTCTATGCGGGCGGCCTGTGGGTGCGCAGCCCCTATGATCCCAAGCTGCAGGAAGGCGTTGCAACCGCCCTGCGCAACGGATTGCTGCGTTTCGACGCGGGCAAGGGCTGGTCCGGGCCGGTTGGCAAGATCGACATGGGGCGCGGATGGCAGCGCGAGCTGGCGGCCAGCTATATCGGCATCGACTATGCCAACTGGCGGATCGCGGTGGTGATCGACCGCAATTCCGCAGGAGCCGAAATCGGCTTTGCCGACGGATCCACCGGGACGCTGCCTGCTGGCGCCGCGCAGATGCCCTATCGGCGCGCGGGCGGCCCGGCCTTCAACAGCATGAAGCCAGGCGACCTGATCGCGGTTGCGCCCAACGGAACAGGCTGGGCGCTGCGTAATGTGCCCGAAGTGTCCGGCGGCATGCTGGCGGAGCAGACCCATTCGGGCCGCGTGCTTGCCATGCAGGGCGGGTTCGACAGCCGCCTGTCATCCTACAATCGCGCGACGCAGGCGATGCGGCAGCCCGGTTCGACCATCAAGCCCTTTGTCTATGCCGCAGCGCTGGACAATGGCATGACTCCGGCTTCGATCATCGTCGATGGCCCATTGTGCGTCTATCAGGGCGCCGGGCTGGGGCAGAAATGCTTCCGCAACTTTTCCGGCGGCAGCGCCGGTCCCCAGACCATGCGCTGGGGCGTCGAGCAGTCCCGCAACCTGATGACGGTGCGCGCCGCGAGCCAGACCGGCATGGATCGCGTGGTGCGCACGATCAAGGCGATGGGGATCGGCGATTATCAGCCCTATCTGTCCTTTGCCCTGGGCGCTGGCGAGACGACGGTTGAGCGGATGGTGAATGCCTACGCAACGCTTGCCAACCATGGCCGACAACTGCCGCCCAAGGTCATGGACTATGTGCAGGACCGTCGCGGCAAGGTGATCTGGCCGCTGCGCTGGCGCGCTTGCGAAGGGTGCAACATGGCCAATTGGGACGGGAAGCCCATGCCCCGTTTCGGATTTGAAGGGCGGCAGGTGATGAACCCCATGACCGCCTATCAGGTGGTGCACATTACCGAAGGCGTGATCCAGCGGGGCACCGCCACCGTGCTGGCCGACCTCAAGCGCCCGCTGTTCGGCAAGACCGGCACCACCAACGGTCCGACCAATGTCTGGTTCGTGGGCGGATCGCCCGACATCGTCGCGGGCGTCTATATCGGCTACGACCAGCCCCGCAGCCTGGGCGGCTGGGCGCAGGGCGGCCGCGTCGCCGCGCCGATCTGGAAGGCGGCGATGGCGCCGGTGCTGGAAACGATGCCCAAGACGCCTTTTGTCGCCCCGGCTGGCATCCGCATGGTCACAGTCGACCGGCGGTCGGGCAAGCGCGTCTATGGCGTGTGGCCGACCGAGGAACCTAAGCCCGCCGTGATATGGGAAGCGTTCAAGCCCGAAACCGAACCGCGCCGCTCGATCCGCAAGGAGGAGGTTGCCGCCCAGGAACAGGCGGCGCAGCGCCGCGAAGCGGGGGAGCGAACGAGGCCCCGTACGGACAGCGACTTCCTGCAGGATCAGGGCGGGATTTATTGAGGCTTGGTTTTCGTGCGTCCTTCGACAGGCTCAGGACGAACGGAGGTTGAGGAGGGCCGCCAACCGGGGTCAACAACATAACCTCCGTTCGTCCTGAGCTTGTCGAAGGACGCGCGCCAACACTTAGGCGCAATCATGGCTTTCTACGCATATCTTCTCCGTTGCAGCGACGGCTCCTTTTATGCTGGTCATACGGACGATCTGGAGAGCCGGATCGCGCAGCATGAGAGGGGTGTGATTCCTGGATATACTGCGGCGCGTCGGCCGCTTGCCTTGGTGTGGTCGGAGAGCTTTGGCACGAGGGACGAGGCTCTGGCGGCCGAACGCCGGATCAAGGGGTGGAGCCGCGCCAAGAAGCTCGCGTTGATCGATGGCGACTGGGAAAGGATGAGAATGTTGGCGCGTAACCGGCAAGGCAGCTAAGCTCGGCGTAACGGCAGCGCGCGTCCTTCGACAGGCTCAGGACGAACGGAAGTTGGGTTGCTGGTCCACGATCCCGGCGTCTTGGGAGGTGATGGTCGTTGTCCCGGTGGATGGCTCTTGAGCCCGGTCATCAGGGTGGCGTGCGTCCTTCGACAGGCTCAGGGGAGCCGCCAAACTTGGACCGACAACCCAACTCCCGTTCGTCCTGAGCCTGTCGAAGGACGCGCCCCGCACAAAATTCCGTTCAGCCCCTCACCTTGCAGGGGGCGGTCAGGTTACGCTCTTCCCAAATCCGCCTGCCTCGGATAGGGCCGGGCGTTTGATGCGTTTCTCTGCCGAACGCCACGACGTGATATTTCTGGAGACTTCCCATGCGCGCCGAAGCGCAGCAATATATCGACCGCATCGACGCCGCGCTGGACCTGCTGCGCCGTTTTCTGGATTGGGACCGCGCCCTTCGCCGCCTGGACGAGCTGAACGCGCGCGTCGAAGACCCGACGCTGTGGGACGACCAGAAAAAGGCGCAGGAAGTTATGAGGGAGCGCACGCGGCTGGACGCCGCCATCGGCGCGACCCGGGCGATCGACAGCGAGAAGACCGACACAGCCGAACTCATCGAAATGGCCGAGGCCGAGGGCGACGAGGATATGGTCACCGAAGCCATCGCGTCGTTGAAGGCGCTGGCTGACCGGGCGGATGAGGACAAGATCAAGGCGCTGCTGGCAGGCGAAGCGGACGCCAGCGACACCTATCTGGAAATCCACGCGGGCGCGGGCGGCACGGAAAGCCAGGACTGGGCGGAAATGCTGTCCCGCATGTATCGCCGCTGGGGCGAACGGCGGGGCTACAAGGTGGAACTGGTCGACTATCAGGCGGGCGACCAGGCGGGGATCAAGTCCGCGACCTTCCTGTTCAAGGGCGAAAATGCCTATGGCTATGCCAAGACGGAAAGCGGCGTGCACCGGCTGGTGCGCATCAGCCCCTATGACAGTTCGGCGCGGCGGCACACCAGCTTCTCGTCGGTCTGGGTCTATCCGGTGATCGACGACAATATCGAAATCGAGGTCAATGAAGGCGACCTGAAGATCGACACATATCGTGCGTCGGGTGCGGGCGGGCAGCACGTCAACACGACCGACTCGGCGGTCCGCATCACCCACATTCCATCCGGCATCATCGTTGCTTCGCAGAATGACCGGTCGCAGCACAAGAACCGCGCGACCGCGATGAACATGCTGAAAGCGCGCCTGTATGAAGCCGAATTGCAGAAGCGGGAGGCTGCCGCTTCCGGCGAATATCAGGCCAAGACCGAGATCGGCTGGGGGCACCAGATCCGATCCTATGTGCTGCAACCCTATCAGCTGGTGAAGGACCTGCGCACCGGCGTCACCTCCACATCGCCGGACGATGTGCTGGATGGTGCTCTCGACCCGTTCATGGCGGCTGCCCTGTCGCAAAAGGTGACGGGCGAAAAGGTCGATGTGGAGGACGTCGATTGATGAAGGCGCTGACGCTGGCGGGATCATTGCTCCTGCTGGCGGGCTGCGGCCTGTTGTCACCCGACAGGAATGAAGACCGGCCTGTGGCTGCACGCGATTTTCCGCGTGCCGACCGGCCAGTCGCCCCGGTCGTATCGACACGCTGGTCCAGCGAAGAGGCCCGCGACCGGGTCAATGAAGCAGACGACATCATGGATCGCGCCGGCATCAAGCCCGGCATGACCGTGGCCGATATCGGCGCGGGCGAAGGCTATTATACGGTGCGCCTCGCCAAGCGCGTGGGCCCCAGCGGGCGGGTTCTTGCCGAGGACATCATGCCCGAGGTGATCGAGGCGCTGTCCCGTCGCATCACCCGCGAAGACTGGCGCAATGTCAGCGTGCGGCTTGGCGCGCCGGAGGACCCCCGCCTACCCGAAAACAGCTTCGACCGCATACTGATGGTCCATATGTATCATGAAATCGCCGAGCCCTACGCCTTTCTGTGGCATTTGAGCCCGGCGCTGAAGGCTGATGGCGAACTGATCGTGGTGGATGCGGATCGGCCGACCGACCAGCATGGCACGCCACCGCGCCTGTTGACCTGCGAGCTTGCGGCAATGGGCTTCCGGCTGGAGGAACTGGTTCCCAAGCCTACCGCGGGCGGATATTTCGCGCGCTTTCGCCGGATAACGGCCCGGCCCGCGCCGGAAAGCATCGTCCCCTGCGCTCTGAGAAACGAAACTTAATCTAAATTAGTAGTTTCCCTCGCGCGAAACGCAGCTAATGGCGCGTTAACCATGATTCTGTGGATCGCATTGACCTTTTCATGATTGAATGGCCTGTGGGAGCGGCTCGATATGATCGATCAAAGCAGAACCCCGGCGGTTAACGCCGAGCAGCGACGGCATACCGCCAGGCACAAGATGTTCGGCCCGGTCATGTTGCGCATGGGCAGCGTTGAAATGCGCGGCCACTTTCTCGATCTGTCGGCGGCGGGCGCGCTCGCCCATTGCGAAACGCCGCTTGCACCCGGCGCCTATGTGACTGTCGAGGCCATGGGCATGGAAGCCAGCGGTCGGGTGGTGTGGGCGCAGGGCAAGCGCTTCGGCATTCAGTTCAGCCAGCCTTTGGCCGACGATGCGATGGAAAGATTGATCCGCGGCGCATGATGTTCAGCCCCGGCGGCGCCATCGTCTGAACAGCGATGCGCTCACCAGCCCCCCGCCGATCAGCGCGGCAATCGCCCCGCCCGCCGACGCCAGCGCCCAGGCGCCCGCCGCCAGCAGCCCGGTCAGGAAATCGACGATGATCAGCGTCAGGTGGATCATGGCGGGGGACGGATGGGCTAGCGGCCCAGTTCCTTCGCCTCCTGATATTTTAGCTCAAGGAAGCGGTTTTGCACCGCCAGCTTGTCGATGTCGCCGCTGGCCAGCGTCTCGCTGATCCGGGCCAGTTCCTTGTCGATGACGCCAAGCCCTTCGACCAGCTGCTGTTCAGGGACGCGCCCATTGCGTTCCTTGCGGCGGAGCGGGGCGGGAATGGATTCATAGCCGGTGACGAGTTCGGGCAGATGATCGGACAGCAGCTTGCGGATCTCCTGCGCCGCCGGTTCCTGCTCGTTCAGCCGTTCAAGCTGTGGCGCAAGCATCTCCAGCTTGACGCCGATGCTGTCGGCCAGCGTGGCGGCTGGCGGCGGCAGTGCCTTGCGCTGGTTGTCGAGCCAGATTTCGGTCTGGAGCGGAAGCGCGGGGAGGGGCGTGGCCGCGAGTGCGGCGGTCCTGACGCGCGGCTCGGTGGGCATGACGGCGATCAGCAGCAGCGCCGCGATCATGACGCCCAGCGCAACCATCACGCCCGTCGTGCCCAGCGGCAGGATGAAGCCCGCGACGGCAGCGGCCATCAGGACCGTCGCAATCGTCCAGAAGGCATATTTCAGCTTCCGCATCAACGCTGCGTTGCGCCGTTGCCGCGCGCGGGCCGACAGGCTGCGTCCGCGCTCCCCATGGCGGCGCAGGACAGCCTCCGCATCGGCCAGGACGCGGTCGGATCGGCTCATGACGGCTTGCGTGACATGGGCGCGGCAATCATCTTCATGCCTCAAGCGCGCTCAACAGCGGGTTGTCTGCTCGCGCCTCGCTTGCGGCCTGTGCCTGCCCTTCGGCGCGGGCGATATAGCCCTTGGATTTTTCGACCTCGCTGGACAGGGAGTTTACCGTCGTTTTCATGTTTTCCAGCGCCTTCGCCTTGAAGGTGTCGATGCTGTCCATCGTGTCGTAGATATTCTGGAAGGCGCGCTGCAGCGTTTTCATGGGAATGGTGCTGGACGCGGCCTGTTCATGGATCTGCGCGGTCTGGCTCTTCAGCATCTCGCCGGTCGAATCGATCATGTTTGCGGTCGTGCTGTTGAGCGCCGTGATCTGTTCGAGGACGAGGCGCTGCCCAGCGAGAGCCTGCGCCACGGTGACGGCGGTGCGCAGCGCGGCAACGGTCGTGGTGCTGGCGCGATCGACGCCCTTCACCAGTTCGACGTTGTTTTTCTTGACCAGGTCCAGCGCCAGATAGCCCTGAACCGTCACCGCCATCTGCGTCAGCAGGTCCTGGCTGCGCTGGCGGATGTAGAAGAGCGCGCTTTCCCGGATCGCCTTCGCCTTGGCCGGGTCGGCGGAATCCATTTCCAGCGCCTTTGCCTCCAGTCGTGCGTCAAGCGTTTTGGAGATATGGATCATCTGCTCCAGACGACCCATCGCCGCCCACATATTCTGCCGTTCCACATCGATGGCGGCATTGTCCTTGATCAGCACATCCTTGCCGCTGGCGAGCGAACCGAGGATGGAATTGATGTGTCCCTGCGCGCTCTTGTAGCTGTCGAAATAATTCCGCATGCGGTTGCCGAAGGGGATGAGCCCGAACAGCTTCCTAGGAGCGGTCAGGTTGCCGCGCCTGCCGGGATCGAGATCCTCGACCGTGCGGCGCAACTGCGCCAGATCGGCGCCGACCTTGTTGTCGCTGTCCATCGCGCGAACGGGACGATCGAGAAAGCGGTTGGAATGGCCCGCCGCGTCCGCGATTTCCTTGCGGCCCATGTTGGTCAGCTGGTCGACGCGCTGCCCGAATGCCGGGGAGTTGGGATCCTGCGCCACCAGATCGTCGACGAAGGCATCGACCTTCGCGTCGAGTTTCGACCTTTTTTCCTCCTCCAGGGGGACCAGTCCCGCTGCCTTCTCCACTGAAACCGGGGGCACCGGGTCGGGCGGCGTGAGGTTGAGCGTGTCGGCGGTCGTCGTGGTGGTCGCGCTGCTGGCCATAACGTCTCCTTCAAGCTGTTATATGTGACTATAACAGTTGCTCTTCAATCCGGAATATGAGCCACCGTTCGGGCCGATGCAAATGCGGACAGGGTCGTCCCGCCTTGCCGCAGCGCGTCATTTCCTGTAGGGGCGCGCCCGATACTCTGGTCAGGCACGGTGCCGGCCGGGAAAATATATATCCCAAAGGCAAGACATGTCCCTGCGTAATATCGCGATCATCGCGCACGTTGACCATGGTAAGACCACGCTCGTGGATCAGCTGTTCCGCCAGTCCGGCACTTTCCGAGACAATCAGCGCGTTGAAGAACGCGCGATGGACTCGAACGACTTGGAAAAGGAACGCGGGATCACCATCCTGGCGAAGCCGACGTCGGTTGAGTGGACGCCTCCCGGCGGTGGTGAAGCCGTGCGCATCAACATCGTCGATACCCCCGGCCACGCCGATTTCGGCGGAGAGGTGGAGCGCATCCTGTCGATGGTCGACGGCGTCGTCCTGCTGGTCGATTCGTCGGAAGGCGCGATGCCGCAGACCAAGTTCGTGACCGGCAAGGCGCTGGCGCTGGGCCTGCGCCCGATCGTCGTCGTCAACAAGGTCGATCGCCCCGACGAGCGCATTCAGGAAGTGCTGGACGAGGTGTTCGACCTGTTCGTGTCGCTCGACGCGACCGACGAGCAGCTCGACTTCCCCGTCCTCTACGCATCGGGCCGCAACGGCTACGCCAATGAGGATGCATCGCTGCGTTCGGGCACGCTGGTCCCGCTGTTCCAGAAGATCGTCGACCATGTGCCGCCGCCGTCGCTGGACGTCGATGCGCCCTTCACCTTCCTCGTGACGCTGCTGGATCGCGACAATTTCCTTGGCCGCGTGCTGACCGGCCGCGTGACCAGCGGTCGCGTGAAGGTGAACCAGGCGATCCACGCGCTCGACATGGACGGCAATGTGATCGAAACCGGCCGCGCGTCGAAGATCATGTCCTTCCGCGGCCTTGACCGCGTTCCCGTCGATGAAGCGCAGGCGGGCGACATCATCTCGCTGGCGGGCCTTGCCGTCGCCACCGTGGCGAACACCATCGCCGACACGTCCGTCAGCGAACCGATCCAGGCGCAGCCGATCGATCCGCCGACGCTGTCGATGCGCTTTGCGGTTAACGATTCGCCGATGGCCGGCCGCGAAGGCAGCAAGGTGACGAGCCGCATGATCCGCGACCGGCTGGAGCGCGAAGCCGAATCGAACGTCGCCATCAAGGTGACCGAGAGCGAGGACAAGGACAGCTTCGAAGTCGCCGGTCGCGGCGAACTCCAGCTGGGCGTGCTCATCGAAACCATGCGCCGCGAAGGCTTTGAACTCGGCATCAGCCGCCCGCGCGTGCTGTTCGGCACCGATGAGGAAGGCAACAAGACCGAGCCTTATGAAACCGTCATGATCGATGTCGATGACGAGTTTTCGGGCACCGTCGTCGAGAAGATGAACCTGCGCAAGGCCGAGATGACGGACATGCGTCCTTCGGGTGGCGGCAAGACCCGCATCACCTTTTCCGCACCCTCGCGCGGGCTGATCGGCTATCATGGCGAATTCCTGTCGGATACGCGCGGCACCGGCATCATGAACCGCCTGTTCGAGAAATATGGTCCCCACAAGGGCAAGATCGAAGGCCGCAAGAACGGCGTGCTGATCTCCAACGGATCGGGCGAAGCCAACGCCTATGCGCTGGGCCCGCTCGAAGAACGCGGCGTGCTGATGGTGGGCGTGGGCGAAGCGCTCTACGAAGGCATGATCATCGGCGAAAACGCCAAGACCGAAGATCTTGAAGTCAATCCGATGAAGTCGAAGGCGCTGACCAACTTCCGCGCTTCGGGCAAGGACGACGCCGTCCGCCTGACCCCGCCGTGGAAGATGACGCTGGAACAGGCAATCGCCTATATCGACGATGACGAACTGGTCGAAGTGACGCCCAAGAGCATCCGTCTGCGCAAGCGCTACCTTGATCCCAATGAGCGCAAGCGCATGTCGCGGGCCAAGGCGGCTTGATGAAAAGGCCGGTGTCGCAGGGCGCCGGCCTTTTTCTTTGGCGAAGGGCCGGGATGGGGCGCCAAGCTAACCAGCACCCGCGCGCCGACATTCCGGCTTCGCAACAAACGGTCTATCGCTGGCCTATGCATTAAGTTATAGTTAACCCATGGGGGCGAAACGCATATTTGCACTGGCAGCGATGCTGTCGGCAGTCACTGGTCTGGCGCATGCTCAGGCGCCAAGGCCCGGCACTTTGGAAACCTATAAGGACTGGACGATCGGTTGCGACAATCGCCTCCGGTGTGAGGCCGTGTCGTTGTTGCCCGAAGGCGGTGACTGGCCGGACGACCCTGTCATGCTGGGCATTCAGCGCGATGCTGGCGGGCGGGCCGAGCCGGAAATCTGGGTGAGCCGCGATGCCAGGGGAAGGGATGAGCTGAGCTTCTTCGTCGATGGCCGCAAGATCGCGACCGCCGCCAGCCAGGATGGGGAGGCCGTGTTGCAGGGACCGCAGGCGGCGGCGCTCGCCATTGCGATGGCGCGGGGAATGACGATGGAGGTGCGATCGGCTGGCGTGCTGATAGCGCGGCCATCGCTTGCCGGAGCGGCGGCGGCGATGCGCTACATGGACGCGCGGCAAGGGCGCGCGGGCACGATGGCGGCGTTGATCGCCATTGGCCCGCTTTCCCGCAGCGCGGTTCGTCCGGCTCCACCGAGTAGTGTCGGTCCAGCGCGCGTCTGTCCCCAGCGGACCCGCGCCGGTCACCTTGTGGCGGGAAGAACTGACTGCGCTGGGCAAGTTGACCGGTTGCGCCGAAGAGATGCGCGATGCGTCGCCTCCCCAGCTTCATCGCCTGTCGAAAACGGAGACGCTGATACTCGTCCCCTGCGGGACGGGCGCCTATAATTTCTCCGCCGTTCCCGTGATCGCCTCAGGCATTGCGGGCAGGCGCAGCTTCCGTTTTGCGGCCTTCGACTACCAGCCCGGCTGGAGCGAGGATGCGGCGCACCCGATGCTGGTCAATGCGTCATGGTCGCCGGAAAGCGCCTCGCTGGAAAGCTATGCCAAGGGCAGGGGGCTGGGCGACTGCGGCAGCAGCGAATCCTATGTCTGGGACGGCACGCGCTTCCGCCTGGTCGAGGCGCGCGCGATGGGCGGATGTCGCGGCGCGTGGCACTGGATCACGACCTGGTCGGCGACGGTGAAGAACTGACGAGCAGGTGGGAGCAAGGCGTCAGGCGGCCGAAGCAAGAATCAGCGAAAACAGGCCTTCCGCGTCGGACCATTGACGGATCGGATTCCAACGGCCCGCGCGCAGCAGCAACCGTTCGTCGCGCGGCCCATATTTGTGGCTGCTTTCGCTATGGATTGTCTCCCCCGCCTCCATTTCGAAGCGACGGCCCGCGACATGGAAATGAAGCGGCCGCAGCGCCTCCAGATGCATTTCGATGTGCGCCTTTTCATCGTTCCATATGGCCCGATGCGCAAAACCATCCAGCGGCATGTCGCCATCCAGCTCACGATTGATGCGGGCCAGAAGGTTGAGGTTGAAGGCCGCCGTCACGCCAGCCGCGTCGTCATAGGCGGCGATCAGCCGGTCGGGATCCTTGACCCGGTCCATCCCGATCAGCAGCAACGCGTCGTCCCCCAGCAATCGCCGCATGGCGCGCAAAAGATCGACTGCGCCCGCAGGCTCCAGATTGCCGATGGTCGATCCGGGGAAAAAGCCGAGGCGGGGCAGGCCCTCTACGCCCGCGGGCAATGAAAGGTCGGCGTTGAAATCCCCCACCAGCGGTAGCACGGGCAGGCCCGGAAAGACGGAGGCAAGCGCAGCGCTGCTGGCGTGGAGAAATTCGCCGCTGATGTCGATCGGCACATAGGCGGCTGGTTCAATCGCTTGCAGCAGATGGGGCGTTTTGCGCGCGCTGCCCGCGCCAAATTCTATGACGGCGCGGCCTGGCCCGACAGCCGTGGCAAATTCCGGCCCGTACCGCTGCAACAACGCCGTTTCCGTGCGGGTGGGATAATATTCAGGCAGGTCGGCAATCGCCTCGAACAATTCAGAGCCGCGCTTGTCGTAGAACCAGATGGGCGGGGTGGCCTTTGGAAAACGGGAAAGCCCTTCAATTATGTCACGGCGAAAGGCTGGGTCCACGGCAGGCACCGGGGAAGCCGCTTCTCGGGTCAACACCATCCGTCAAAGATCCTTGGCCAAGCGCAGCCCGGTAAATTGCCAGCGCTGATGCGGATAGAAGAAATTGCGATAGCTTGCGCGGACATGCCCACGCGGAGTGGCGCAGCTGCCGCCCTTCAGCACGAACTGGCCGGACATGAACTTGCCGTTATATTCGCCGACCGCGCCTTCGTCCGCCTGGAAGCCCGGATAGGGGCGATAGGCGCTGCCGGTCCATTCCCAAACGTCGCCGAACATGCGGGTCAGCGCCGCGCCGCCGTCGGTCGCCTGTGGGCGGGGGCAGGTGGGCCCATCCAGTTGATTGCCGCTGATGGGCGCGACATTCTGTGCGCCGCTTTCCCACTCCTCCTCGGTCGGTAGCCGCGCGCCAGCCCACCGGGCATAGGCGTCGGCTTCATACAGGCTGATGTGGCAGACGGGCGCGGCCGGGTTGACGGGCTTGCGTCCGTCAAGGCCAAAGCGGGTCCAGCCCTGTGGCTCGTGCCGCCAGTAAAGCGGCGCCTCGATACCTTCCGCCTGAACCCAGGCCCATCCGTCCGACAGCCAGTGCGCCGGATCCCGATAGCCGCCATCATCGATGAAGCTGATCCATTCGGCGTTCGTGACTGGCCGATGGGCCAGCGCATGCGGGTGAAGCAGCGCCTTGTGCCGGGGCCCCTCGCAATCGAAGGCGAAATCGGTCCTGCCATCATCGCCAATCTCCACCAGCCCCTGGCGGCCTTCGATCCAGTGGATGGGACCGGGCAGCGCCGCGGGCATGTCGTTGGGCGCGTCGAACAGGGCTGGCTCCAGCGGATTGATCGAGAAAAGATGCTGGATATCGGTCAACAGCAATTCCTGATGCTGTTGTTCATGGTGCAGGCCCAGCGCCACCAGCGTCTGCGCCTGCGCGCCCATGTCTGGGAGGGCAGCGAGCAGCGCCGCATCGACATGGGCGCGATAGCGAAGGATGTCGTCGAGCGACGGGCGGGTCAGCAGGCCGCGCAGCGGTCGGGCATGGCGCGGTCCTTCGCCTTCATAATAGCTGTTGAACAGATAGGCGAAGCGCGGGTCGAACGGCTGGTAATCGGCCGCGTGATCGCGCAGCACGAAGGTTTCGAAGAACCAGCTGCTGTGCGCCAGATGCCATTTTGCGGGGGACGCGTCGGCCATCGACTGGACCGTGGCGTCCGCGTCCGATAATCCGGCCGCCAGCGCCTCGCTCAACGCGCGCACATCCCGGTAACGGGGCGCCAGATCTTCTTCCCCCGGCGCCATCCGGCTTTTTGCCATGCTTGCCCCTTCCGACAGGTTCGTGCTGCACTTGCAAAAACAAGCGCATGAAGCGGGAATTAGGTTCCCGGCAAGCGCATCGGAAATGGTTCAGCGCGACGCGCCGGGCACCCATTTGACGTCGCCCGCGCCATTGCCGTTCAGGCGGCGCGCGAGAACGAACAGCAGGTCGGAAAGGCGATTGAGATAGGCGAGCGCCTGTGGATTGAGCGCGACCTCCGCCGCGGCGGCCGTTGCGCTACGTTCAGCCCGGCGCGTGATGGCGCGGGCAAGATGGACAGCGGCGGCGGCGGCCGATCCGCCGGGCAGGATGAAGCTGTCGAGCGGTTGCAGATCGGCGTTCATCGCATCGATCTGCCCCTCAAGTCGCTCCACCTGGCTGGCGATGATGCGCAGCGCCCATGGTTCGTCCTCACCCTCTGGCATGGGCGTGGCCAGGTCCGCACCAAGATCGAACAGGTCATTCTGAACCATGGTAAGCCAGTCAGCTTCCGGCGCCTTGCCGATTGCCACAATGGCGAGCCCGATTGCGCTGTTCGCTTCATCGACGTCGCCCACTGCCTGCATGCGCGGCGCGTGCTTGGGCAGGCGCGATCCATCGACAAGGCCGGTGGTGCCCGCGTCGCCGGTGCGGGTGTATATCTTGTTGAGCTTCACCATGAGCGGATCAGCCATTGCCCTTCATCAGCAGCAGGATCGCCACGATGATGATCGCCGCCGCCTGGAACAGGATGCGGTTCATCATCATCTTGTTCTGCTTGAGGCTGGAGGCGCTGGGCCCATCGTCGGGCGCATTCAGCTGCTCCTTGGAAGCCTGCAGAAAGGCGATGATGCCACGGATCAGCGCGAACAGGGTCGCGGCCATGGCGAGGATGAGGGCAATGACAAGAACTGTATTCATGGCGCGAATCTAGGCTTTGGCCAGTGAAATGCCAACTGGAAAGGTCGCGTTGCGCAGATCGGTCGCCAGGCGCTGCGGATCGACGCCTTGCGCCCGCAAATCCGCGATCGCGATCGATCCGTCCCGTTTGGCAAGCCGCCTGCCATCGGCCCCGACCAGCAGCGGATGATGGCAGTAAACAGGCGATGGCAGGCCGAGCAACGCCTGGAGCAGCCGGTGGATATGGGTGGCGGCAAACAGGTCCGCCCCGCGCAGCACATGGGTCACGCCCATAGCGGCATCATCGAGGGTGCAGGAAAGATGGTAGCTGGCCGGTGCGTCCTTGCGCGCGAGAACGACGTCTCCGGCGCTCAGCGGATCGGCTGGCATGACTTCGGCTTTGACTGGCTCCGCCCCGGCGGGAGGGAAGGGCAGATTTCTCCACTCCAGAGGGCCGGTTTGCGCCACCGCCTTCGCCATGTCGAGGCGCCAGGCGTGGGATTGCCCAGCGGCGATCCGCTCGCCGCGTTCGGCGGCGGACAAGGTTCGGCAGGCGCCGGGATAGATGGGGCCTTCGGGACCATGGGGCGCGGTCGCGCTCGCAGCGATGTCGGCGCGGGTGCAGAAGCAGGGATAAAGCAGGCCTTGAGCGCGCAGGTTCGCCAGCGCGATTGCATAGTCGTCCAGCCGGGTCGATTGAAAGACGATCTCTCCATCCCACCCGACCCCCAACCAGTTGAGGTCGTCGATTATGGCCGCGACATGCTCCGGGCGGCTGCGCGTACCATCGATATCCTCGATCCGAAGGCGAAACGAGCCGCCATTCGCGCGGGCCAGGTCCATGGCCAGCAGGGCCGACCAGCCATGGCCGATATGGAGCCTGCCGGTAGGGCTTGGCGCGAAGCGAGTCACCATATGCTGTGGCAAGAGGGAAAGCGTCATACAGGCCCTTGACGGGTCGGGGTGGTTAATGCTGTCATGTTGCCGTCACGTTCCTGATCAATCAGGGCATGGCAATGGGGGTTTGAGGGTTCTTATGTACCATCCCGACCTGATACGGCACCCGGAAAACTGTCCGGCACTGGTCCTGAACGCAGACTATACGCCGTTAAGCTATTATCCCTTGAGCCTTTGGCCCTGGCAAACCGCCATCAAGGCCGTTTTCCTGGAACGGGTGGACATCGTCGCCAGCTATGAACGGGAAGTCCACAGCCCCAGCCTGCAGATGAAAATCCCTTCGGTCATCGCGCTCAAGCAATATGTGAAACAGTCCGAGCATCCTGCCTTTACCCGGTTCAACCTGTTTCTGCGCGATCGCTTCGCCTGCCAATATTGCGGATCGCAGAGCGACCTGACTTTCGACCATGTCATTCCCCGTCGCGCGGGCGGGCGCACGACCTGGGAAAATGTCGCGACCGCCTGTTCGCCCTGCAACCTGAAAAAAGGCGGGCGCACGCCCAGGGAAGCGCATATGCAGCTGCACGTGACGCCGATCCGTCCGACCAGTTGGCAATTGCAGGAACATGGCCGCGCCTTTCCACCCAACTATCTGCATGAAAGCTGGCGTGACTGGCTATATTGGGATGTCGAACTGCTGGCCTGAACGGATGAGCGGCGACGGTTTCGTCACCCGCAACCCAGCGCGGGGATCCAGTCCAGATCGATATCCTTGTGCCGATTGGTATAATGGCCGATTTCTTCCAGCCGGGCGATGTCGAGCAGCGTGATGCGTCCGTTCGATCGGCTGATCAGCCCTTCCTGTTCCATCTGACGCACCATGCGGTTCACATGAACGGAGGTGAGGCCAATCGCGTCGCCAATCTCTTCCTGCGTCAGGCGGAGATCGAAGCTGTCGGTAATCCCGTCGTCGGTGACGCGCAGCCTGTCGAATATGTCCAGCAGAAAGGACGCGACACGGGCCTTGGCCGACGTCCGCCCAAGTGACGCAAGCCGGTCGGTCAGCGCGACCTTTTCCGAATTGGACAGCAGGAACAGCAGCGCGGCGACGCGGGGATATTCCTCCAGCAGACGGCGCAGGGCGTGCTTGTCGAACGGACAGACGATCGCGTCGGTCAAGGCCACCAGCGATTCCGGCGCCTTGCTGTAGATGGTGCTGGCCGACCCGATGAAGTCCCCTGGGAAATAGACCCTCAGGATCTGGCGGCTGCCATCGGGCAGGATGACGAAGCTCATCACCCGGCCTTCGCGCAGCACGAACAATTCCGTAACCGTTTCATTGACCCGCTGGATCATCGCGCCGCGCTTAACCTTGCGTGGGTTCTCTTCCAATCTTGTCAGCGCATTTCTTTCCGCATCCGAAAGGGTTACGTTTTTCGCCAGCCTTTCCGCGAAACAACTCGTCGCCACCAAAGCACCTTTTTTAAAATTGTCGTTACGATGGCAAAACGCCCCTTGCGTCTTTTGGCTGCATTTACGGGCGCTGCACTAAACTCGATCAACATCGCGCGGGCGAAGGTGAAATGTTTCCACAATCTATTCAGGAGGTGGCGACCGGGCTGCCGCTGGCCTTGTCCCGCCTTGCGCGGGATGGAATTAACGTTAAGAACCCAGCCGATGGACCGCATTATCATTCGCGGCGGCAAAGTGTTGAGCGGCCGCCTTCCCATTTCCGGTGCGAAGAACGCCGCGCTGACGCTGCTGCCCTGTGCATTGCTGACCGACGAGCCGGTTACGCTGCGCAATCTGCCGCGCCTGGCGGACGTCGATAGTTTCGGGCATCTGCTGAACCAGCTGGGCGTTTCGACGATGATCGAAGGCGCGCGGCCGGAGGATTTCGGGCGGGTGATGACCCTGCGCGCGGGCCGGGTTACCTCGACCGAAGCGCCCTATGACATCGTGCGCAAGATGCGCGCGTCGATTCTGGTGCTGGGGCCGTTGCTGGCGCGCGCAGGCGAAGCGCGGGTTTCCTTGCCCGGCGGCTGCGCGATCGGCAACCGACCCATCGACCTGCACCTGAAGGCGCTGGAAGCGTTCGGCGCGATCATCGAGATAAATGCAGGCTATGTCCGCGCCAGCGCGCCTGATGGCGGCTTGCCGGGTGGCATCTACACATTCCCTGTCGTGTCGGTTGGCGCGACAGAAAATGCGGTGATGGCGGCGGTGCTGGCCAAGGGCACCTGCATCCTGGAAAATGCCGCGCGCGAACCGGAAATCGTCGATCTGTGCAAATTGCTGATCGCGATGGGCGCCGATATCGAAGGCGTGGGGACCGACAAACTCACGATCCACGGCCGCGACCGGCTGCATGGCGCAACCTACAGCGTCATGCCCGATCGGATCGAAGCGGGCAGCTATGCCTGCGCCGCGGCGATAACCGGCGGCTCGCTGGAACTGGCGGGCGCATGCGCTGACGACATGCACGCGATCCTGGCCGCCTTGCGCGATGCAGGCGTGCAGGTCGATGAACTCAAGGACGGCATCCGAGTGTCGGCCAACGGCAAGCTGAAGCCCCTGACGCTATCGACCGCGCCATTCCCCGCCTTTCCGACGGATATGCAGGCGCAGTTCATGGCGATGCTGACCAAGGCGGACGGTGCGTCGGTGCTGACCGAAACCATATTCGAAAACCGCTACATGCATGTGCCGGAACTGGCGCGCATGGGGGCTGACATCGGCGTGAACGGGCGCACCGCGGTCGTGCGCGGCGTCGACAGGCTGGTCGGCGCACCCGTCATGGCCACGGACCTGCGCGCTTCGATGAGCCTGATCCTTGCCGGACTGGCGGCGGAGGGAGAGACGCAGGTCAATCGCGTCTATCATCTCGATCGCGGCTATGAGCGGCTGGAGGAAAAGCTGTCGGCCGTGGGCGCCGACATCGAACGGGTCAGCGATGGCTGACGGCCGGGGGCTGGAGACGGATCGCGCCGCTCTGTTGGCGCATTATGATCTGGACGCCGGCGGCTTTCGCACGCTGGACCAGATAATCGATTTTGCTGCGGCGCTTTGCGAAGCGCCAATCGCGCTTGTGAGCATCGTCGAGGATGATCGCCAGCGGTTCCTGGCGAGAACCGGACTGGATGCGGAGGAAACGCCGCGCGACGTCTCATTTTGCGCGCATGCGATGCACGGCAGCGACATATTCGTCGTTCCCGACGCCCGGATGGACCCCCGCTTCGCCGCCAATGCGCTGGTAACCGGGCCGCCCCACATCCGTTTCTATGCAGGCGCGCCGCTTATGGACGGCGAGAGCATGCCGCTGGGCGCGCTGTGCGTCATCGACGATCAGCCGCGCGACGACCTGACGGCGTTGCAGCGGCAGGGCCTGTCGCTGCTCGCGCATCAGGTGATGGTGGAGCTGGAGGGAAGGCGTCGCGACCGGGAGGTGATCGCTCGCCAGGCCAGGGACGCCCAGGCGGTAGCCGAAAGCGACCGGCTGTTCCGCACCTTGGCGGACGCCATGCCGCAGATGGTCTGGTCGACGCTGCCCGATGGCTATCACGACTATTATAATGCCCGCTGGTATGAATATACCGGCGTTCCGCACGGATCGACCGATGGGGAGGGTTGGAGCGGCAATTTCCACCCGGACGATCGCGAAGCGGCCTGGCCGCGCTGGCGTCATTCGCTGGAAACCGGCGAGCCTTATGAGATTGAATATCGCCTTCGCCATCATAGCGGCGAATATCGATGGACGTTGGGCAGGGCGCTGCCGATCCGCGATGACGAAGGCAGGATCACGCGCTGGATCGGCACCTGCACCGAAATCCACGAGCAAAAATTGATGATGGAGGAGCGCGAGATCATCGCGCATGAACTGTCACACCGGATCAAGAATATCTTTTCGGTGATATCGGGCCTGATCGGCCTGTCAGCGCGTCAGAATCCGGAAATTCGCTCCGTGGCGGACGACCTTCGCGCCCGGATCATGGCGCTTGGCCGCGCGCATGATTTCGTCCGGCCGCATGATGCGGACGAGCAGGGCGAGCTTCAGCGGGGGCGATTGCGCGGAATATTGGAGCAGATTTTTGCCCCCTATGACGACGCAGGCAAGAGCCGCTTCATATTTTCAGGGGAAAATCCGGCCATCGACGACCGGTCGGCCACGCCGCTGGCGCTGCTGTTCCATGAACTCGCCACCAACGCCGCCAAATATGGCGCACTGTCCGTCCCGCAGGGGCGCGTCCATGTCAATGTGCGGGGCGAGGATGCCGATGTTCGCGTCGATTGGCGCGAGGAAGGCGGACCAAGGGTCGAACCGTCTGGTGAAGAGGGCTTTGGCACCCGCCTCATGCAACTTACCGCAGAACGGCAGCTGGGCGGGCGGATGCGGCGGGACTGGCGGCCCGAGGGCCTGCTGGTCAGCCTGTGGATCCCATCCCGTTCCATGAGCCGGACGGTGGCGGGAAAGGTGTGAAGCCGTATATTTCGGCGCTTTCCAGGTCATTTTGATTGGAAGCGACGAGGCGGAGCGTCGCGGCGATGCTCTGCGGGCGGAACGGTTTGGTGATGACCCCCAGCGCCGCTTCGGATGCGGCGCCGATCTGGGCAGGGTTCGCCGTCACATAGATGACGCGCACGCCATATTGCGCGGCGAGCTCCATGCCGATGGATGGCCCCGTGGGTCCGTCCCGAAGGTTGAGGTCAACCAGCGCGATGTCGCAATCGGCCGCAGCGATGAGCGCGCTTTCCCGGTCGGCTGCAATGGCGCTGACCGAGAAACCGGCATCCTCGACGATCTGTTCGATTTCCAGCGCGACGAAAATTTCGTCTTCTACAATCAGGACCTTTTTGCTCATGCCTCTGCCCACGATCTGGAGCCGATAAATGTCGGAACTGGCAGCTGGTTCCCTCAAAGGTCAAAAAAGTCAGGACGATGCTTCGTCCGTCTGGTTCGTCCAAAGCGTTTCGAAGCGCGTGCCGTGCATCAGCAGGACGGTGGCAGGGTAGCCGCCCTCGGCCGCCTTGCGCGCGGTATCGGTTGCATTTTCGACCGCCGCCTCTTGCGTCGCGAAGGGACCGAAATAGCGATTGTCCAGATTGATCTTCCAGACGCCTTCATGTTCAAGGACGATATAACGGGCATGGGGGAAGGACATGGATCAGATAACCTCTGTGTTATAATGGTGCCACGCCATGATGGCGGCGGCGCCTCTATGGGGACGCCAGCGATCTGCCAGCGCGCGTGTTTCCCGTTCGCTCGGCCGTTCGGGAAGGCCCAGCATCCGGCCAACCTCAATCTGGACGGCAAGGTCTCCTGCTGGCCAGACGTCCGGGCGACCCTCGGCGAAAAGCAGATAGATTTCCGCTGACCACCGGCCAATCCCCTTGACCCGCGTCAACAGGGCGATTGCTTCTTCATCATCCTGTGGCAGGGCGTGCAGGTCCAGCCCGCCGCTCGTCACCAGTTCGGCGAGGCTGCGGGCATAGCCCTGTTTCTGCCGCGACAGCCCACAGGCGCGCAAGGCGTCGTAATCGCGGGCGAGCAACTCGCCTGGCGCACATCCTTCGCCCAGTTCCTGTCCCAGCTTCCGCCACACGGCTGCTGCTGCGGCGACGCTGACCTGCTGACCGACGATGGTGCGCAGCAGGGTTTCATATCCCGGCTCCCTCATGCGCGGCGCGGGGTAGCCGACCCGCGCCAGCGCGGCGGCGAAACCGGGTTCGAGGACGGCAATCGCGTCCAGGCTGGCGCGCAGCTGCTCTGGGGTAGTCACCATGGTCTGCTGTTCCGGCTCTTGATTTATTGCCACCCCCGCCTATGAGCGGCGGGTGAATTGTTAGGATTGAGGTACATGCCTAAACTGATTGTGGTCAACCGTTCGGGTGAAGAGCAGGCCGTTGAGGGCGATAACGGCCTGTCGGTGATGGAAGTCATCCGTGACAATGGCTTTGACGAATTGCTGGCGCTGTGCGGCGGCTGCTGCTCCTGCGCGACCTGCCATGTCTATGTCGATCCCGCCTTCGCCGACAAGCTGCCCGCGATCAGCGAAGATGAGAACGACCTGCTCGACAGCTCCGACAATCGTAATGACAGCAGCCGCTTGTCCTGCCAGCTGGTGATGAGCGCGGAACTGGACGGTCTGCGCGTCACCATCGCGCCGGAAGACTGAAATCCCCGCCGACGGGGCGCCCCTTATCGGCTGACGCGCAGCGTCGCCGTGGGCGCCTCGCTGGTCAGCGGCGTCACTTTCCAGACGATCCGTTTGCCATCGGCCGTGCTTTGCGCGCCGTCTTCCTGATTCTGGCTGACGACTTCCGCGTTGGTGGTCAGCGTGAATGTGCCGTCGAGCGCCTTGGCCGCGTCGTCGCCCGGCCCGCTCTGGCCCATCGGCTCGCGGCTCTTGTCGAAATCGTTCGAATAGCCGGGCGCTTTTACCCGCACCCGATCATCGCCGCGCAGTTCGACGGCGACGAAGGGCAGGACGATCTTGGCATCGCTGTTAAAGGGAAACAGGAAGGCGTGGGTGAGCCGCCCGCTGATCGCATAATCGATCTCGAAGCGGTTATTTCCCATATAGCGGGCGGAGCGGAACCCCTTTTCCTTCGATAGCGCGGTCGCAATCGCCTGCATTTGGGCGTCGTCCCTTTTGTCGCGGCTGTTGTCGAAGGGGTCATCGTCGCCCTGTTGCAGCGCGGTCTTGCGCCAGGCGCTGTCCTTCTTTTCCGGCGCGCTGTCGCCAAGCGGGTCATTGCCCGGCGTGCCTGGAGAACTGCCCAGCCCCTTCATGTCGGACGACAATATTTCGCCCTTGTAGGTGAAGCTGAACTGCCGGTCGGCGCGGATGTCTAGCGTCGATTCGAACTTGCCCGGCGTGACCAGGCAAGCGCCCAGCATGAGGCAGCAGGCCAAAGCGCTGGCGGCGCGAAGAAAACCGGCCATGTCGTCCCCCTTGTTCGCGTGCGCCTTTGGCGGAAGCGCAGCCTTTACCCTGGGCGCTACCGGCTGGCGGCCGCGTACAGGGCGATAGCGGCCGCATTGGAGACATTGAGGCTCTCCATCCGCGGGCTGATCGGCAGTTTAGCCAGAATATCGCAATGCGCCATGCTGTTGTGACGCAGCCCTTCGCCTTCCGCGCCCAGCACCAGCGCGACGCGCGAATCGCCGATTGCCTCGGCCAGGTTCGTATCCGCCTCGCCGTCCAGGCCGATGCGCCAATAGCCGGCTTCCGCAATCTCATCGAGGGCGCGGGCCAGGTTCACGACGCGTACCCAAGGTACGATTTCCAGGGCTCCCGACGCGGATCGAGCCAGGACGCCCGATTCAGGCGGCGCGTGGCGGTCCTGCGTCACGATGCAGAGCGCGTCGAAGGCCGCCGCCGAACGCAGGATCGCGCCGACATTATGCGGGTCAGTCACCTGATCCAGCACCAGCACCGGGCGCTTGTCGTCAACGCCCGCCTCCAGCGCGTCACCCAGCCATACGTCGTCCAGCGGCTCGACCTCTGCGACGATGCCCTGGTGCGGCGCATCGGACGGCACCATGCGGCCAAGGTCGGCGACGTCGGCATAGACGATGGGCAGGATCGGCGGCAGGTCGAGCGCGCCCAGCGCGTCCCGCGTCCCCCATATCTTGCGTACGACGCGATTGGGATTGGCCAGGGCCGCAATGACGGCATGGCGACCGTAAAAGCGGGGAAAGTTGCCCTTGGGCTTTGCGCTGCGTTGTCCTCTTTTCATGCAAGCGCTCTTTTCACATCGGACCATTGACAGGCAAGCCTCCTTTCGCCATTGAGCGCGCCTCCAGCGCGGTAAATGACGTTTTTTGTCTGCCGCGTAAGGGCACTGGACAGGTGGCCGAGTGGTTAAAGGCAGCAGACTGTAAATCTGCCCGGGTTTCCCGTACGCTGGTTCGAATCCAGCCCTGTCCACCACCCTTGGGGCCTGCTGGCCCTGTCGGGCGCGCCGCCTCTTTCGGGTTTCCGGCCCGCGCGCCTTTCGTCCGAGCCCGTTTGGAAGAAGGAACGCTGTGATGGCGTGGCTTGTGCTGGGCATTGCCGTTTTTACTGAAATCTGCTGGGCGCTCAGCCTGAAATGGGCGGCGACCATCGGCAGCTGGCAGGCATCCTCCGTGCCGATCGTTTTGAGCTTCCTCAACATGGCGCTGCTGGCCTTTGCCATGAAGGGCCTGCCGGCGGGCACGGCCTACGCCATCTGGACGGGGTTGGGCGCGGTCGGCGTGATCATCGGCGGCGTCATCCTGTTCGGGGACCGGGTGACGCCGGTGCAGGCCGGTTTCATGGCGCTCACCGTCGTCGGCGTCATTGGCACGAAGCTGTTCGCCCCGGCCTGAACCCGGCCCGGCAACATAAGGCGCGGCGGGACGTTGGCCGCAGAGCCTTCATCCGTTACGCTGTCGTCCAATGACCATAGATCGTCGCACGCTCCTTGCCGCCGCCCTGACTGGCTTGGCTGCCCTGCCGTTTCCCCGCCGTGCGTTCGCCGCCGCCGATGTTGCGCGCGTCGATGACCTGATCGGGCGCATGACGATTGAGGAAAAGGCGGGGCAGATGACCTGCCTGACCGACAGCTTTCGTCCCTATAACCCGCCCAATCCGCAGGTCGGCATTCAGGATGAAAAGCGGCTGTCGGACGAGGTGCGCAGGGGCCGGGTCGGCTGCCTGTTCAACGGCATCGGCGTCGCGGGCGCTCGCCGCGCGCAGGATCTGGCGGTCAAGGAAAGCCGCCTTGGCATCCCGCTGCTGCTGGCGGGCGACGTTATCCACGGCCTCAAGACCATCTTCCCCGTGCCGCTGGCCGAGGCCGCGAGCTTTGACCCTTCGCTTGCCCAACGCACCGCGCGGGCCATGGCGCAGGAAGCCAGTGCGGCGGGGCTTCACCTGACCTTCGCGCCCATGGTTGATGTCGCGCGCGACCAACGCTGGGGCCGGGTGGTCGAGGGGGCGGGGGAGGATGTCTATCTGGGCAGTCTGTTCGCCGCCGCGCGCGTTCGCGGTTTCCAGGGGCGCGACCTGCGCCGCGACGACAGCCTGCTCGCCTGTCCGAAGCATTTCGCCGCCTATGGCGCGGTCGCCGCTGGCCTTGAATATGGCAGCGTCGATATTTCCGATGAGACATTGCGCGAGACGCATCTGCCGCCCTTCGGCTCTGCATTCGCGGCCGGCGCGCTGACCACCATGGCCGCCTTCAGCGAGATCAACGGCGTCCCGGCGACCGCCGACCGGGAACTGCTGACCGATCTGTTGCGTGGGGAGATGAAGTTCCGGGGCTTTGTATTTTCCGACTATACCGCCGACGAGGAACTGATCGCCCACGGCTATGCCGAGGATGAGCGTGACGCGGCGCGCCTTGCTGTGCTCGCAGGCGTCGACATGTCGATGCAGAGCGGCCTTTATATCCGCCATCTGCCCGATCTGGTGAGAAGCGGCGCGGTGCCGATGGAGACGGTCGATGTCGCGGTTCGCCGCATCCTTTATGTGAAGACCGCCATCGGCCTGTTCGACAATCCCTATCGGTCGATCAGCGAGGACGCTGAGAAAACCCGCATCGCAACGCCCGCCCATCGGGCGCTTTCACGCGAAGCGGCGACGCGGTCGATCGTGTTGCTCCAGAATAGCGGCGTCCTGCCGCTCGATCGGGGAAAGCGGCAGAAGATCGCGCTGATCGGCCCGTTCGGAGAAGACCGCGCGAATTTGTATGGACCCTGGGCTTTCTACGGCGACAAGGAGAAGGGCGTGGACATCGCCGCCGGTCTGCGCGCGGCGATGGCGGACCCGGCCCTGCTCAGCATCGCCAAGGGCTGCGAGATAGGCGCGCCGATGGACGGCGGGATCGCGCAGGCTGTGGAGGCGGCGAAGGCGGCCGACATCATCCTGCTGGCCGTCGGCGAATCGCAGGACATGTCGGGCGAGGCGCAGTCGCGTACCGTGATCGAACTGCCCCCGGCGCAGCAGATGCTGGCGGATGCGGTTGCCGCTACCGGCAAGCCGATGATCGTGCTGTTGCGCCATGGCCGCGCACTTGCGCTGCATGGTTCGGTCGCCAGTGCGCAGGCAGTGCTCGCCACCTGGTTTCTGGGATCGGAGGCGGGCCACGCCATTGCCGATATCCTGTTCGGCCGGGTCGATCCGTCGGCCAAGCTGCCGGTCAGCTTTCCTTGGGAATCGGGGCAGGAGCCGTTCTTCTACGACCGCAAATCCACTGGCCGCCCCGTGGTGGACAACCGCACCGAATATCGCGCGCGCTACACGACCACCGACAACAGCGCGCGTTATCCGTTCGGTCATGGACTTAGCTATACGACGTTTGCGCTGGATAAGCTGAAGCTGTCGGACAAGGCGTTGCGCTGGGATCGCGCCATCGAAGTGACGGTGCGGCTTACCAACAATGGCGACAGGCGCGGCAGTGAGGTGGTGCAGCTTTATATCCGTGACCGTGTCGCCAGCCGCACACGCCCGGTGCGCGAACTCAAACGCATGGAGCGCGTGACGCTGGGGCCGGGGGAAAGCAAGATCGTGCGCTTTTCCCTTTCGCGCACGGACCTGCAATTTGTCGGCGCAGGCAGCCGCATCATCGCGGAGCCGGGCCTGTTCGACGTGTGGGTTGGCCAGTCGTCCGTTGGCGGCCTGCATGCGCAATTCACCCTTTATGCAGCGGAACCAAACAAAGCCTAGCGCGCGACCATCATCCTGAACCCTGGCCCCTGACAAGCCGCGCAACACCTGCTACGGGGCCGCCCATGCTGAATCTCAAGGACATTACTGTGCGCCTCGGCGGCCGCACCATTATCGACCGCGCAGGCGTTGCCTTGCCCCCGCGCAGCCGCGTGGGGCTGATCGGCCGCAATGGCGCGGGCAAATCGACGCTGATGAAGGTCATGATCGGGCAGCTCGACCCGGACGAGGGCAGCTGCGAAATGCCGCGCGACACGCGCCTTGGCTATATCGCGCAGGAAGCGCCCACGGGCACGGCGACTCCGTTCGAAACCGTGCTTGCCGCCGACAAGGAGCGCGCCGCGTTGATGGCCGAGAGCGAGGCGACGCATGATCCCGATCGCCTTGGCCATATCTATGAGCGGCTGAACGCAATCGACGCCTATACCGCGCCCGCGCGCGCCGCGCGCATCCTCGTCGGTCTTGGCTTCGATGAAGAGATGCAGGGCCGTCCGCTCGACAGCTATTCGGGCGGGTGGAAGATGCGCGTGGCGCTCGCCTCGCTGCTCTTTTCCAATCCCGACCTGCTGCTGCTCGACGAACCGAGCAACCATCTCGACCTCGAAGCGACGCTGTGGTTGGAGAATTTCCTCAAGGCCTATCGCGGCACCGTGGTTGTGATCAGCCATGAGCGCGACCTGCTCAACAACGTCGTCGATTACATCCTGCACCTGGAAGGGGGGAAGGTCACCCTTTATCCCGGCGGCTACGACGCGTTCGAGCGGCAACGCGCCGAACGGCTGGCCCAGCAGGAGGCGGCACGCGCCAAGCAGCAGGCGGAACGCGAAAAGTTGCAGGATTATGTTGCGCGCAACTCGGCCCGCGCTTCCACCGCCAAGCAGGCGCAGTCGCGCGCCAAGGCGCTGGCCAGGATGCAGCCAATCGCCGCCGCCATCGAGGACCCGACGCTGCATTTCGGCTTCCCCAGCCCGCCCGAACTGCGCCCGCCGCTCATCACCATGGACATGGCGGCGGTCGGCTATAATGACACGCCGGTTTTGAAGCGCGTCAACCTGCGCATAGACCCCGACGACCGGCTGGCATTGCTTGGCCGCAACGGCAACGGCAAGACGACGCTCGCCCGCCTGATCGCCGCGCAGTTGAAGCCGATGGAAGGGGCGATGAACGCGTCGGCAAAGATGAATGTCGGCTATTTCACCCAATATCAGGTGGAGGAACTGGACGTCACAGATACGCCGCTGGAACATATGACGCGCGTGATGAAGGGGGCGACGCCCGGTGCGGTACGCGCGCAGCTGGGGCGCTTCGGTTTTTCCGGCGAGCGGGCCACGCAGAAAGTCGGTTCCATGTCGGGCGGCGAACGGGCGCGGCTCGCGCTGGCGCTTATCACCCGCGACGCGCCGCATCTCCTGATCCTCGACGAGCCGACCAACCACCTCGACGTGGACAGCCGCGAGGCGCTGGTGCAGGCGCTCAATGAATATTCCGGCGCGGTGGTGATCGTTTCGCACGACCGGCACATGATCGAGCTGGTCGCCGATCGGCTCGTGCTGGTCGATAACGGCACGGCGCAGCCCTTCGACGGCAGCCTGGAGGATTATACCGACATCATCCTGCGCAAGGCGGACGGCAACAGCAGCAGCAGCGATACGCCCAAGGTCGATCGCAAGGCGGAAAAGCGCAACGCCGCCGAATGGCGCGAAAAGCAGAAGGCTGCGAAAAACGCCGTCAGCAAGGCGGAAAAGGAAATGGCTGCGCTGACGGCCGAGCGCAGCCGCATCGATCAGGCGCTGTTCGATCCCAAGGCCGCGACCGGCGCCGAGGCCAGGATGACGACGAGCGAACTGATGGTGAAGCGCGCTACGCTCGAACAGAAGCTGGAAGCCGCCGAGGAAGTCTGGATGCAGGCGAGCGCGGCGCTGGAGGAGCTGTAATTTCTGGCCTATCAGGGGCGTGACGCAGAGAGGAGCGCGCCTGTGGCCGGATTATATTTCGAGGAGCTGACGCCGGGGCTGGAAATTGAACATCCCTGGTCGCGTACGGTCACCGAAACGGACAATATCCTCTTTTCCAGTTTGACCATGAATGTGCAGCCGTTGCACATCGATTCCCATTTCGCGGCGCAGACCGAATGGGGCCGGCCGCTGGTCAACAGCCTGTTCACGCTGGGGTTGATGATCGGCATGTCGGTCAACGACACCACGCTGGGCACCACGGTCGGCAACCTGGGCATGACCGATGTCATTTTCCCCAATCCGGTGTTCCAGGGCGACACGATCCGCGTGCGCAGCAAGGTCCTGTCCGCGCGCGAAAGCAAGTCGCGGCCGATGACCGGCATCGTCGAATTCGAGCATGTCGCACGCAATCAGGACGGCAAAATCGTCGCCCAATGCCGCCGTCAGGCGATGATGCGGAAACGTCCGATGGAGGCGGGCGAGGGGACGACATGAACTGACGGCTTGGGCGGGGGCGAAAGAAGGCCGCCTCATCAATTTTATCCACTGGCATATGCTGAATGGCAGCTTTCCTGAAAGCGGCCGCCCATCCTATTCTCGCATCGATAATGGCGTTGACCGGGGGTGGGTGCGGCATGGACGAGGCAGGCGCGAACTACGAACAGGAGGCGCAAGCCCAAAGGATCGCCATCCTGACCGTTGCGACCAATATTCATGCGATCCGGTGGATCAATGCGCTGGCCGGACGAGGCCTGGACCTGATCGTCATTACGCAGCAGCCGCCGTTGCCGGGCGACTATCATCCGTCCGTGCGTTTTGCCCTGCTGCCGTTTCGCGGGCGTTTGGCCTATCTCCTGAATGCCCTCGTACTGCCCCGCATTTTCGCCAGGACCGGCGCCCCGCTGCTGCATGTCCATTATGCGGGCGGCTATGGCGCGACCGTCTGGCTGTCGGGCATCCGCAACAGCCTGGTCTCCGTATGGGGCGGGGACGTCTATGATGTGCCGGGACGCAGTGCGCTTCATCGGCGGGCGGTTTGCGGGGCGTTGGAAAAAGCGGCACTGATTACATCGACCAGCCATGTCATGAAGGCGCAGGTGGAACGGCTGGGCGTTTCCACCCCGGTTGATGTCGTGCCGTTTGGCGTCGATACCGAGCGTTTCCGGCCCGGTCTCCGCCCGAAGACGCAAGACCGCCTCGTCATCGGCACGGTCAAGACGCTGGCCCGCAAATATGGCATCGACACGCTTATTCGGGGCTTCGACCTTGCTCTTCGCGATCCCCATTTCCGCGCGCTCGACCCGGAATTGCATCTGGTCGGAGGCGGCACGGCAAAGCAGGAATATGAGCAGCTCGCCGCATCACTTGGCCTTGCCGACCGCATCCGCTTTCATGGGCAGGTCCGGCATGAGCAGGTGCCCGCGATCCTGTCCGGCTTTGACATCTATGCCGCCATCAGCCGCGACGACAGCGAAAGCTTCGGCGTCGCCATCATCGAAGCGAGCGCCTGCGGCTTGCCCGTGCTGGTGTCCGACGCTGGCGGCTTGCCGGAAGTGGTCGAGAACGATGTCACTGGCATCATCATTCCTCGCGATGATCCGGCCGCCGTGTCGCGCGCCTTGCTGCGGCTGGCGGCAGACCCTGCCATGCGTCAAAAAATGGGAGCTGCGGGCCGACAGAGGGTGATGCGCCTCTATGAATGGTCCGGCTGCGTTGACGCGATGATCGCCATCTACACGCGGATCACAGGGAGTGGCGTCATGACCGGCCGGCAAAATGGGTTCGCCCGGCTCGTGCAGAGGACGACCAAAGCGCGCGAGCCGTCGTGCTTTCCGACCCGCTTCGCAAAGGGCTTGTGAGATACCGTCGCTTCAGTTCCAGACGAGCAGGATGATCGCGAGAAAAACAAGGCCGAGGAACAGGTTGAGCGGGATCAGACCGCGCATGGCGGCCCGACGCGCCGGATCGGCGAAGCGCAACACGATCATCGCCGGGGCCAGCATGAGCCACAATTCCGCCGTCACCACGGCCAACGCCAGGGCGAGGCCAGTTGCAGGCCCATGGCTCTGCGTCATCACCGCATAGGTATGCTGGGGCAGGGGCGACAGCCGCCCGGCCATCATCAACCCGATGCACATCGGCACGATGAATATCAACGGCACCAGCCATCCGGGGCCGCTGATGATATTGCTGATCCTGCCTCCGCATCGCTCCGCCCCCGGCCAGCTTTGCCGAATCGTGGCGGCCAGCGGGAACAGCATCAGCAGGGGGATGAGCGCGGCAAATCCATTCACTCCCGCCATGTCAGTTTTCCGCCGTGCCCCTAAGGCCGCGATCGATCACCATGGGGTCGGGCGCGTGGTTCGCCTGAAAGGTCTTGCCTGGTTTGCCCAGCAGCACCTTCAGCTTGGCGGTCAGTCCGGGCGCTGCCCGGACGTCCTGGACCAGGTAGCGGAACTCATGCGTCAGCACCTTGGCCGGGTTGGGGGATCGGGGCTGGCGAGTGATGCCGAAAACAGGCGGTTCGCTGTCCTCCAGACGCTGATAGGTGCCAAAGGCGTGATCCCAGATCATCAGCAGCCCGCCATAATTTCTGTCGAGATAGATGGGATTGCACGCATGATGCACGGCATGGTTGCTGGGCGTCACGAACAGCCATTCGAACCATGGCGCCAGCCGTCCGATGCGCTGCGTGTGGCAGAATGTCTGGAACGCCGGAATGTTGATGGCCATCAGCACCAGCACGACCGGGTGGAATCCCAACAGCGCCAGCGGCGACCAGGTGAGCAGCCTGTAAACGGTCGAAAAGGGGGTGTGGCGCAGGTTGACGGTGAAGTCGTAGGTTTCCGCCGAATGATGGATCGAATGATCGGCCCAGAAGATGCGCAGTTCGTGCCCTGCACGGTGGAAAATGTAAAAGGCCAGCTCGCCCACCAGGAAATAGACAGGCAGCGTCCACCAGCTCACCGGCACCCGCAGCGGGGTCAGATGCCAGATGGCCGTCAGCGCGGCGATCAGCAGCGTGTTGGCGATGATGCCTTCCAGTAACGGGCCCAGTGGGAAGAACAGGTAATTGTGGCCGGTCTCGCGGCTGAATGGCTTTAGTCCCTCGCGATGGCGCAGATATGCTTCCGCGATCAGGCAGAACAACAGCAATATGCCCCCGCCAAAGCCGAACAGGGCAATCGCCTCAACCACATTCTTCACAAATGCGTCGTCCATCGCTCTCCCCCGAGCCATGCCTTTTTCATCCGGCTGGCTTTCGGGAGAGAATAGGCTCCCTTGGGGCGGCTGCCAAGGTTCTTCGGCAGCCGGCCGCTTGTTCAGCCAGCATCGACACGCAGCCGTGTCAGGCGGATTTCCTTGATCCGCCACCCGTCGGCCAGCCGCACATAACGCTCATGATAATGGCCGTAGCCATGCATCCATCGGAATGGCAGCGGCGCCCCTTCCTCGACCCACAGCTTGTCTTCCATCGCCCAGATGCCGCTTGCCTCCGTTTCCGTCTCGATGCGGATTTCGGGCATATGGCCGTGATGGACGGTGCAAACCTGTTGCAGCATCGGCGCCAGTTGGGCGACATAGGCAGCGGCGCCATGGATCAACATGGCTTCGTTCCACTCGCCGGACGCAGCGCGAAAGTCGGCGATCAGGTCGGGGGCGAACGTCGCCTGCAGGCCCGCCCAGTCCTTCATGTCCATGGTTCGGAAATAGCGTGCCTTAAGAGCATGAATCTCCAGAATGGCGGCGGCCTTGTCATTATCGGTCAAGCATCCCTCCTCATTTTCGTCGTCAGCGGCTTACCTGTTAATTGCGCCGATGCCGCTGAAAAGATAGAACTTCTCAAATTCGAAGCGGACCCTTAGGTGAGGTGGCAGGTTTCGGGTCTGGGGCGTTAGATGACGATGCGCCGATTTGCCTGGAACAGGATTTGACGCGGATTTTCCATGAAGCGCAGCTGGTTAATTAAGATGACGCGGGCGCCGGTGGGTGCGCTGTCCAAGGGTGTGATGTCCCTTCCCATGCCCGACGCGGTCTATTGCGAGCTGGTCGCGGCATTGTTTCACATGCGGTTGCCGATAGCTGGCATGGGCATCCTGTTCGGCCTGGCTGGCATGACGATCTACATGGAACATGGCGGTGTCGTCATTGGCCTTGTTACGGCGGCAGCGGTGATCGTCACGATCGCGCGGCTGATATTGCTGACCGCTTACCGCCGGGAAGCGCATCGGACCGTTCTGACCGTTGAGCGGGTGCGGCAGTGGGAACGGCGCTATGCCATGGGCAGCTATGCCTTTGCGACGTTGCTGGGCGCGCTCAGCGCGACGGTGCTCATCATGCATTCGCCGCTCCACCATCTTGTAGCGGTCAGCCTGATCTTCACCTTTGGCGCGGGTATCGTTTCGCGCATCGGGGGCAGGCCGCGAATCTGTGTGATCAGCCTGCTGCTGGCGACAGTGCCGACCATCGCCGCCCTGGCGCTGCACGCCCGGAACCCCGACGCGGGGCCGATGCATGCGGAATATTTCGTCATAGAGGCGCTGCTGGTCGCCGTCGTGACGCTGCTCAGCCTTGAATCGGTGCGCCATCTCTATCGTTCGGATGTGGAGCGCCTGATCGCGAAGCATGACCTTGCAGACCTTGTGCGGCAGGACGCGCTGACCGGACTTCCCAACCGATTGCTCCTCAGGGAGCGTTTTCAGAACAGCCTGAGCGTCACTGCGTCTAAGGACAGCCAACTGGCGGTCCATTTCCTCGATCTGGACGGGTTCAAGGTCATCAATGACCGTCATGGTCATCCCATGGGCGACGCGGTCTTGCGTGAGGTGTCGGTTCGGTTGCGGTCGACGGTGCGATCGGTGGATACGGTTGCACGGATCGGCGGCGACGAGTTCATCGTCGTGCAGGAAGGCGTCCAGCATGAAGGCGAGGCCGAGATGCTGGCCCGCCGCATCATCAAGCAATTGAGCGCGCCCTATATGTTGATGGACGAACCGATCTGCATATCCGTCAGCATCGGCATAGCGATGGCGCCGCGTCATGGCGTGGACCTTGAGCATCTGACCGCCTGCGCCGATGCTGCGCTCTATCGCTCCAAGCGAGGCGGCAAGGCACAGCTATATTTCTGCACACAGGAAGATGTCGCCAATGCGGGGCGCGCCGTGGCCTGATGCCGTGGCGGGGCTCACGCTAGCCTTCCTTGAACGCGCCTTCAAAGGCGAATTAATCGGCTGGTTTGCGGGTCGCCGGGTTCTTCTCGCGCCTGTAGCGCTGGGCAAGTGCCAGCGATTTCGCGGCATGGGCTATAATGAATCCCCGATCCACGGCGGTTTGAGAGACACAGGTTAAAGCTGCACGGCTACTGGCGTTCGGGAACCAGCTGGCAGCGCCTCCGCCCCAACGTAGGCGCTGCCGATTGCGGAAAGCCGTTCGGGAAGGCTCGTCAGAAGGCGTGCTTCTCCTCCAGATGGTTTTCGACATCGGCGCGTGCGATCCAGAGTGTGCGGAACTTCTTCTCGCTCAACAATTGCAGCTGATCGCTATTGTGCTTCGATCCGGGCTGACTGCTATTGCCATAGCTCATCAGGCCCACCGCTTTCATCGGCGTGCCGAACTCGACCATCGACACCCATGTTTCGCCATGGACGGGCGTGCGCTCGCCATTCTTCATGGGCCCCCATGTGATCGTGCGAAATACGCCCATATTGCCGAACCCGCCACTGGCCGGGACGCTGACGTCGCCGATACGGAAACGCGACACATCGCCATAGGGCCGGTCGATCGCGCCATATAATTCCCTGGTCTTGCCCGCCGCCTGCTTCAGCATGACGACGGCCGCCGCAGGATCCTTCAGGCCGCGCGGCGTTTCCAGCGGATCATTGAGGGTCCATTTGACGGCATAGTTTGATTGATCGGTGAAATTTCTGGGTGAAAAGATTCCGGCCCAGGTTTCGAATAACAAAGCCGCCCGGCTGTCAGGTTCGAAACGGTGATCCCACGCCTTGAGCAGTGCCACCGCAGCCTGAACGTCGGCATCGCCCGAACCTGCGGCAGCAGCCAGCAGCTCGGGCAGCATCCGGCCCGCCATCAACGATGTGGTCGTCACCTTGCGCGCAACGAAATCGTCAAAGCTGATCTTGTCGGCCTTGGTCATCAGCTTGACCGACAGCTGGGCGCGCTGGCTCATCGGCCCCACAGGCGCGACATAGGCGGGATAGCTTTTGGGATCGAGCGCCCGAGGCCAGGTGGCCAGCCACGGCGGATCATTGGCATTCTGTACGAAGCCGGTGGCGGGATCGAGCAGCTTGGGCATCTCATCATAGCTGTGGACGTCCTTCCACAGGGTTTTCGATGTGTCGCCAGCTACGGGGGCAGACCAATATTTGAGGTCGCCGCCATCATGCTTGGGCAGCAGGCCGTTGTCGAGATAGAGAATATGGCCCGCACGGTCGGCGTAGATGATGTTGAACATCACCACCTGCATCCTGCGCAGCGCCTTTTCGAACGTCGCCCAGTCGCGCGCCTTGCCCATGTCGAGATATTGCTGGAGCACGCCCGGCCGATCCAGTCCGGCGACCTTTAGCGCGATTGTCGTCTTGCCGTCGGGCAGGGTGAATAACGGGCCGTGGACCGTGCTCTTTTGTTCGAAGCTGACCGTCTTCGTCGTGCCGTCGCCTTGCTTGACCTTGTAACTCTTCACCACCGACTTGAAGGGCTGGGTCTTGCCGTCGAAGCGATAGCCGCTGCCTTCCAGCGTCAGCTTGTAGCTGGTGAAGCCCAGCAGCGTGTTGACGGTGTTGGTGAAGCCCAGATCATTGTTGAAGGCGAAGCGCAGTACCGGCAAGCCGACCTGCGTCGCGCCATAGATGGCCATGCCCGGCGCTGTGATCTGCGCCTCGTAATAAGTAAGCTGGCTGGGCGCCCAGGGCAGGTGCGGGTTGGCGAGCAGCATCGCCTTGCCGCTGGCCGAGCGGGACGGTGCGACGGCCCAGGCGTTGGAGCCGCCCGCTTCGTTGATCGACGGATCGGCCAGCACCTTTCGATCAGACGCTATATAGCCGAAATTCATAAGACGCTGCGCGTGGGCGATGATGTCCACGCCCTTCAAAGGCAGCACAATCTTCACATCGGGGTCGATCGCCTCGGGATGAGCCGCTGCATAGGCATTCACCCCGGCCGCGAAGGCTTCGAGATTCGTCTGCATCTGGGGTGTCTGGCGTTTGAACCACAGGGCGGAGCGTTCCGGCACGTCATTGGCGACCAGCCATTTGTCCTGCTTTTCATATTTCTCGCCCCAATATTCAGCAGCGCGGGCGCGGCTTTCGCCATACATGCGCAGCAGCAGATTTCCGTGGCTTTGCGCCTGGGCGTAGCCGAAGCCGTAAAAGCCGCCTTCCTCGGTCCTGGCGTAGATATGCGGCACGCCGAAACTGTCCCACAAAATCTCGCCCCCGCCCCATCTGGCCGTGGGCGCTGCGACCGATGCGGTCATCGCGGTGGAAGCGGCCAGCGTCGCCAGCCAGATCGTCATGTGGCGCATCGCAATCAGTCTCCCGTCAATGCAGAAAAATGCGCCGCCCCTGAAATGCCCGGCGGCGCGCAGCCGGATCATGTTCCGGGCGCATTTTGGGGAGCGGTCGCAATGGAAGACAAGTCGCTTGATGTATCGACCGGGATGCCCGCTTCGCACCGTTCGGAATAACGATCGACCAGCTGCTGTGCATGCGGACGCAGCAGGACTGTAAAGCGCACCAGCTCTTCAACTACATCGACAATGCGATCATAATAGCTCGACGGCTTCATGCGGCCATCTTCGTCAAATTCCGTGAAGGCCTTGGCCACGCTCGACTGGTTGGGAATTGTGAACATCCGCATCCACCTGCCCAGAATGCGCAGTGTGTTGACGCTGTTGAAGGACTGCGAACCCGCGCTGACCTGCATCACGGCAAGCGTGCGCCCCTGCGTGGGCCGCATGCCCTTATAGGCTAACGGGAGATGGTCTATCTGGGCCTTCATGATCCCCGTAATCTGTCCATGCCGTTCCGGGCTGCACCAGATTTGTCCTTCCGACCATAAGGAATGCGTGCGCAGTTCGGCGACCGCAGGGTGATCGTCCCCGTCGACCTGATCGGGGAGCGGGAGTTCCGACGGATCGAATATTCGCGTTTCGCATCCGAAATATTGGAGCAGGCGCGCAGCCTCTTCCACCACGAGCCGGGAGTAGGACCGCTCCCGCAAACTGCCGTAGAGGAGCAGTATGCGCGGTGGCGGATCCAGTTCGCGAAGGCCCAGCGCCGGGCGGCGATGGGCAAATTCCTGCTTTAACGCTGGAAGTGTGCCGGGATAGGGCAAGTCGCGAAGGTAGCGGAAATCGGGCATGATCTGCGGTCAGGCTCCTTCAGCCGGGTTTAAAGCCATGCTCGCTCAAGCTGCGGCAGGCACGGTATCGGGGAACCACCGTCGTCCGAACCAGAAGGCGACATTGACCAGCAGGATCAGCACCGGCACCTCGACCAGCGGCCCGATCACGGCGGCAAATGCGACCGGGGACGCCAGCCCGAAGGCCGCGATGGCGACCGCTATGGCCAGCTCGAAATTATTGCCCGCCGCCGTGAAGGCGACAGCAGTGGTGCGCGGATAGTCGCTGGCGATCAGCTTGCCCATGAAGAAGCTGATCGTGAACTGGACGACGAAATAGATCGTCAGCGGTATGGCGATGCGCAGGGCGTCACCGGGCAGGGTAACGATCTCGTTGCCTTTCAGACTAAACATGGCGACGATGGTGAACAGCAGCGCGACCAGAGTGATCGGGCCGATCCTGGGCAGGAACACGCCTTCATACCAGTCGCGCCCCTTGGCGCCCGCAAGCCATTTGCGGGTCAGATAACCGGCAAGGAAGGGGATGCCCAGATAGATGGCCACGGCTTCCGCGATGGTCCAGAAGCTGACGTCGATGACGCTGCCTTCCAGCCCGAACAGCGGCGGCAGGAAAGCTAGAAAGAACCAGGCATAGACGCTGAAGAACAGGATCTGGAAGATGGAGTTGAACGCCACCAGCGCCGCGACATATTGATTGTCGCCCTTTGCCAGCTGGTTCCAGACGATCACCATGGCGATGCAGCGGGCCAGGCCGATGAGGATAAGGCCGGTCATATATTCCGACTGATCCCGCAGGAAGATGACCGCCAGCACGAACATCAGGACAGGGCCGATGATCCAGTTCTGGATCAGCGAAATGGCCAGCACCCGCTTGTCCTCGAACACCCGCGGCAGTTCCTCATAGCGCACGCGCGCCAGCGGGGGATACATCATCAGGATGAGGCCGATGGCGATCGGGATGTTGGTGGTGCCCCAGGACAGGCTGTTGATGACCTGTGGCAATCCCTCGACGCTTGTTCCTAGGCCGACGCCCAGCGCCATGGCGAGGAAAATCCAAAAGGTAAGGTATCGGTCCAGAAAGGACAGGCGCGGAGATCTGCTTGCGGTCATTGCTGTTCCATCAGCTATGAGGTGGCATGGCGGTGGGCACGCGGTTGCCCGTGGCGTCGATCACCTGTTCGCCATCCTCCTTGCTGAAAGCGCCGCGCTGCGCCGCCGGGATCAGGTCGAGGACGGCCTCTGAAGGGCGGCACAGCTTCACCCCCAGCGGAGACACGACCAGCGGCCGATTGATAAGGATGGGATGCGCCATCATCGCGTCGATCAACGCCGCGTCGGAGAGGCCTTCATCCCCCAGCCCAAGCTCGGCATAGGGCGTGCCCTTTTCCCGAAGGAGGGCGCGCGGCGTCATCCCCGCGCGAACGATCAGGCTTTCCAGCATGGCGCGGGAGGGCGGCGTCTTGAGATATTCGATGACATGCGGCTCGATACCGGCATTGCGGATCATGGCCAGCGCGTTGCGGGACGTCCCGCACTCGGGATTATGGTAGATGATGATATCGGTGGTCATTCACTTTGCTCCGCTTCTCGCACATGCGCCTTCATCTTCACCAACAGCATCGCAGGCGATCGTGGACAGCAGGTCGGCGCAGGCGCGTGGGTCGCCCTGGCAGCAATCCGCCATCAGGAATGTGAGCAGCGCCTGCATTCCCGCATAGTCGGCGGCATAATGGATCTGTCGGCTTGTCCGCCAGGATGTGACGAGTCCGGCCAGTTCCAGCTTCGCCAGATGATGCGACATGGTGGAGGGCGGAACATCCATCGCGTCTGCCACTGCGCCCGCGATCATACCGTCGGGACCGACCTTTATCAGCAGGCGGAACACGGAAAGGCGCGTTTCCTGCGCGAGTGCGGCCAAAGCCGCCACAGCCTTGTCCTGATCCATGGACCGTCCACCTTGATTCGATGATCGTCAAAATATGCCGGCCATCAGCAGTGCGTCAATAACATTTCGAAAAATGTCAAAATATCCAGTCTTCAGGCGAAACGATCCCCCGTCTTTGCCGTTGTACCAGCATGAACAAGACCTCCCTTCTCATCGCGCCCCTATGCGGCTTTCTTCTCATCGCCACTGGCTGTTCGGCCGATCCCCAACCGACTGACCAGGCGACCATGGCAAAGGGCGCAGATAATGGCAGTGGGTCAACGACCAGCGACGTCGCCGCCATCTCACCCGTGGATGCCGCCCCCGACACATCCCCGGCATCCTCCGCCGACCCGAAGGTCCTCGCCCTTGAAGGTCTGGGCGATCTGATGATCGGCGAACCCGTCCCCAAAGACAGCCGCTGGGCCGAGCGCGGTGCGCAAATCAGCGATGCCTGCCGCACGGTAAGTTCGCCGGATTATCCCGGTGCTTATGCGATCGTGACCGATGGCAAGGTTCAGCGCATCACATTGGGCCAACGATCATCCGCTAAACTGGCTGAGGGCATCGGCGTCGGAGCGAGCGAGGCGGACGTCAGGAAATGGTTTGTCGGCTTCCGCGAAGAGCCGCATAAATATGAAGAAGCGCCCGCGAAATATCTGACGGCGCCAAACGCGTCGAGCGGCTCGTCTGCGCTGCGTTTCGAGATCGGTGATGACGGCAAGGTCAAGATGATCCATGTCGGCCTGATGCCGGTGCTCGCCTATGTCGAGGGCTGCGCATGACCCGGCCCTGACCACCAGACGCCTGAACGGTCAGTCGCAAACAATCACGCAGTTGCGCAGTTCGTAGCCGGTCACCAGCCGGTTCCAGGAAAGATCCGGCGCTCGCTCGAGCTTCAGCCCCGGCACCCTCATCAGCCGGTCGAGGAACAGGCAGCTTTCCTGCAGTGCGACCTGTGCGCCGGGGCAGCGATGCTCGCCGTCCCCAAAGGCAAGCCCCGCATTGCCATATTTTGCGCTGACCTTGCGCCCCGGCCGAACCTGCATCGGGCAGGCGCCGAACGCCGCCACATCGGTATTGGCGGCGCGCACATCGACCGCAACGGCCTCACCTTTGCGGATATCCTTCGCGATCCCGTCCGTAGTCGGCAGATCGTCCTGAAGGCGGCGATAGATATAGCCGACTACAGGTTCCAGCCGCAGAATTTCCTCCAGGATCGCGATCTTGCCATGCTCGTCGGCCTCTAGAAAAGCGCCGCGGACCTCGTCATTGCCCAGCATGTGCCAGGCGGCCATGACGATGAACTCACGCGTGGTCGCCATACCTGCGGCGCCGTAGACAAGACATTCCGTCAGTATCTCGCGGCCATTATAGCCTTCATCGATCAAGTGCGAGATCACATCGTCCTTGCGCTGCTGCCTGCGCGATCGGATCGCCGGAGCCACATCCTTGTAGTAAAATCGCAGAACCCAATATTGCTGGCGGAGAAACCGGGCAAATGCCTGGATCGGGTTTGTTTGCGGATCGAAATCGCCGGTGAAGAAAACGTCCAGGCGCTTGGCGAGGCCCTTCGCGTCGCTATCGGTCAGGCCGACAATGTCGCCTGCAACCCCTACAGCCAACTCCAGGCTGAGATCATCCAGCTTCGCCCGCTTGCGCGCCTGAAAGCGGCTGACGAGATTGTCCGATAGGCGGATCATCAGGTCACGATAATGGGTGGTGACGATTTTCGGCGTGAAGAAGCGCGCGGTCGCGCCGCGCTGCACGCGATGCGCCTCGCCTTCGAGGAACAGGATCGGCTGGCGCGTGGCGCTGCCGATCTTGCCCACCTGTTCGGCCATGAATCCGGCCTGCCGCGCACCCTGGTTGCGAAGCACCGCGCGGGCATGATCGAAGGTCCGGGTGCGCACATTCTCCTTGATCGTCCCTCCGCCGACCGACGCCGCCGCTGACTTGCGATGGTCTTCGTTATCGGTGACAGGACACAGGACAGGGTTCAGAGGGGCTTGCGGGGTCACGTTTCTCGCCTTCCCGATGACTGACTCTGATTGGCATTCTGCCAAAAACAGGGTGCGATGTCTCCGGGAATCAACCAGGCCGCTTCCTGACACCGGACCCGGTTCGGTCGCGACCGGTCTTGGTGGCCGCGCTCACAGGATGATCTCCAATGCAGCAATCTTCTCGTCCTCCAGGTGAGGGGGGTTGTTGTTGGTATAGCGATTTCCGAGACCAAAATCTGATGATACACATATATCATGATTGCAGCCGCCACTATGATCCGCTGCCGGGCGCGCTGCGCTTCGACAGGGGCGATGCCGAGTTGACCCATGAACAGGACCGGTGCAGCTTCGAAACCCTGCTGCTGCGCGCCAATCTGACGAACGATCCGCGCTGATGGCGAGCGACGCTTTCAACCAGTTCCATGCCTTTTTCAGCAACAGAAGGACGGACCGATGACGACAGGCGCGTCCTCCATAACTCCTGCGGACACGCCTTCCGCCGGCGACCACGGCATCCCCTTGAACGAAGCCACAAAGGTTTGGGCCCGGATTGCCGCACTCAGCTTTGGCGGACCGGCGGGCCAGATCGCGGTCATGCACCGTATCTTGGTCGAAGAGAAACGATGGATCGGTGAGGAGCGCTTCCTGCATGCGCTTAACTACTGCATGCTGCTGCCTGGACCCGAAGCGCAGCAGCTCGCCATTTATATCGGTTGGCTGCTGCACAAGACGAAGGGCGGCCTGATCGCCGGAGCGTTGTTCGTGCTGCCCGGCTTTCTCGCCATATTGGGCTTGAGCTACCTCTATGTGCTGCTCGGCCATGTGCCCTTGATCGAAGGGCTTTTCTTCGGCCTGAAAGCAGCGGTGCTGGCAGTCGTGGTGCAGGCCGTCGTGCGCGTCGGATCGCGGGCGCTCAAGAACAACGTCATGCGCGGCATAGCCGCCGCTGCGTTCGTCGCGATCTTTTTTCTGGACGCGCCCTTCCCGGTGATCATCCTGGCCGCAGGGCTAGCCGGCTATGTCGGCGGACGCAGCGGCCTTCCGCAGTTCAAAGGCGGTGGCGGCCATGGCGCGGGTGGTGGGGAGGTCATTCATGATCGCGACACCGCGCTTGGCGAAGCGTTGCCCGAACATGCAAAGCCCAATTATGGTTGGTCGCTGCGGATCAGTTCGGTCCTGCTGTTGCTCTGGCTGGCGCCGGTTCTGGCGCTGTTCCTGACGCTAGGACCCGATGATGTGTTCTACCGCATCGCCAGTTTCTTCAGCCAGATGGCGGTGGTGACGTTCGGGGGCGCCTATGCCGTGCTCGCCTATGTCGCGCAGGAGGCTGTCGACACCTTCGGCTGGCTTCAGCCGGACGAAATGCTGGACGGCCTCGGCATGGCGGAAACCACGCCCGGACCGCTGATCATGGTGACGCAGTTCGTCGGTTTCCTTGCAGCTTTCCGCGATGCGGGTCAGCTCTCGCCATTGATCGCGGCAACGCTCGGCGCAATCCTCACAACCTGGGTTACCTTCGTGCCCTGCTTCCTCTGGATCTTCGCCGGAGCCCCCTTCATCGAGCGGCTTCGCGGCAACAAGGCGCTTTCGTCTGCGCTGACAGCCATCACCGCAGCGGTGGTGGGGGTCATCCTGAACCTCGCTCTCTGGTTCGCGATCCACACGCTGTTTGGAGAGGTCAGACTCCTCGCGACGCCGACGGGCTCTCTCGACGTGCCGGTGCTGGATTCAATCAACATCCCGGCGACACTGTTGTCGATCGCCGCCCTGATAGCAGTGTTCAGATTCAAGATCGGCGTCCTGCCTGTGCTGGGCGCATGTGCGGCAATCGGCGCTGCCTATGTAATCCTCGTCTGAGCTTGGACTTCTGACGGATGTGCGCCTGTCACCCGAGCGATCCGACCTCGGAACAGGAGACTGACGAGATGATCGAGCATACATAGCAGCGCTCGCCTTCAATTTTCATCATGTCAGCGGCGGAAGTTGGTTCAGGTGCTTGTCGAGCGTGATCGGGTAGTCGCGCACGCGGACGCCAGTGGCGTTGTAGATGGCGTTGGCGATGGCTGCGGCTACACCGCACAGCCCGAGTTCGCCCACGCCCTTTGCTTTCATCGGGTTGGCCTTGTCGTCCGCCTCCTCCAGGAAGATCACTTCCTGATGAGGGATATCGGCATGAACCGGCACTTCATAGGACGCGAGATCGTGGTTGACGAAAAAGCCGAAACGCCTGTCGACGGCCAATTCCTCCATCAATGCGCCGCCGACCCCCATGGTCATCGCGCCGATCACCTGGCTGCGCGCTGACTTGGGGTTGATGATCCTGCCGGCAGCGCAGACTGCCAGCATCCGGCGAATGCGCGTGGCGCCGGTGTAGGCGTCGACGCCCACCTCCACGAAGTGAGCGCCAAAAGTGGAAAGTTGCCACTTTTCCGCCAGTTCGCCAAATTCGATACGGTCCTCGGCCGTTAATCTTCCCGCTGCGGCTGCCTTGTGGAGTTCCGTCGACCGGTTGCCGCTGCGCACATAACCGCCTTCGAACAAAGCGCCGCCTGCTTCAATGCCCAGGCTTTGGAGGACCGCTTCCCGCAATTTTACACAAGCCGCATATACGCCTGCCGTGGCATTGGCCGCACCCCATTGACCGCCCGAACCCGCAGCGACCGGGAAGGTTGAACTACCGAGCTTTACTTTGACGGCGTCCATCGGCACGCCCATCATCTCCGCCGCGGTCTGGGCGATGATGGTGTAGCTGCCAGTGCCGATATCGGTCATGTCTGTTTCGACGGTTATGAGACCATCGGGGTCGAGATGGACCCGCGCGCCGCTGGCCCGATTGATATGGTTGCGAAAGGCCGCAGCTACCCCCATTCCGACCAGCCAGCGCCCGTCTCGCACCTTGCCTGGGACGGCATTTCTGCGCGACCAGCCGAACCGTTCGGCGCCTTCCGTCAGGCAGCGTACAAGCTGGCGTTGCGAAAACCGCCGTTCGGGTTTGGCGGGATCGACCTGGGTGTCGTTCTTGATCCGGAAGGCGACGGGATCCATTCCCAGCTTCTCGGCCATTTCGTCCATGGCGATTTCAAGCGCCATCATGCCGGGCGCCTCCCCCGGAGCGCGCATGGCGTTGCCTTCGGGCAGGTCGAGCACCGCCAGCCTGAGTGCGGTCAGTCGGTTCGCACCCGCATAGAGTAGCTCAGTTTGGGCGGTCGCCGATTCCGGGCCGCCGCCTGGTTGGTCCCCCGAGCCGCTTTCATGCGCGATGGCGGCGATCGTACCGTCGCGCCCCGCGCCGATGCGGATGCGCTGGCGGGTTGCGGGACGATGCGTGCTGTTGTTAGCCATGAAGGGCCGCGGCAGCGCAATCTTCACCGGCCGTGCCGCCGCCTTTGCTCCCAGCGCGGCGAGGACAGCGTCCGTCCGCAGGAACAGTTTTCCACCGAAGCCGCCGCCGATATAGGGCGACAGGAAATGGATTTTCTCCTTTGGCATGTTGAGCGTTCGGGCAAGGTCCCCGCGACCCCAGTCGATCATCTGGTTCGATGTCCAGATCGTCAGTTCGTCGCCCTGCCACGCCGCGATGGAAGCGAAGGGCTCCATCATCGCATGGGTGTGATCGGGCGTCGTATATTCGGCATCGATCTTTACCGCAGCGGCAGCGAAAGCAGCCTTGAAATCACCGACCGTCGCTGGCTCGCCGCCATTGCCAACGACTGGAGCGGTCTTCAACGCCTGGTCCAGATCGAACCGCCCTTGCGTACGGTCATAATCGACCCGCGCCATGGCGGCGGCGGCGCGGGCCTGTTCGAATGTCTCTGCGACGACGATAGCGATGGCCTGGTGATAGTGATCGACCTCCGGCCCGCCGAGCAGCTTCACCGTATTGAACTGTCCTTTGCCCAGCGTGCCGGCATCCTCTGCGGTGACCACCGAAATGACGCCGGGCGCAGCCCTTACAGCGTCCAGGTTCAGCCAGCGGAAGGTGCCCTTGGCGATTGCCGACCCGATCACATAGCCATAGGCGGGGTTCGCCGCCTCGCGCTGTTCATAAGCGTAGGGCGCGAGGCCCGTCGTCTTGAGCGGACCGTCGATCCGATCCTGCGCACGGCCGACAACGGACATCCTGTCGATGGGATTGGTCCCGGCGGGAACATTGAACTTCATGGGATCAGATCCTGGCTTGCGCGATGACATAGGCCAGCGCGCGCGTCGCGAGCGGCAGCTTGAAGCCATTGTTTCTTGTCGGCGTCGCCCCTTCAAAGGCCCGCGCGGTAACGGCCGCCGCACCTTGCGGCAGCAGCGCCTCGGCGGCTTCGATGCGCCAGGGCTTTGGCGCAACCCCACCAAACGCCACGCGGCCGATGCCATCAGGCTGGATCACGGCCGCGACCGACACGAGTGCGAAGGCATAGGAGGCGCGGTCGCGGACTTTCTCGTAGAAATGCTTGCCACCTAGGGGCGCGGGCAGCGTGACGGCGGTGATGAGTTCGCCGGGCTTCAGCACGGTATCCTGTTCCGGATTGTCTTCCCAGAGGCGATGAAAATCCGCAATCGGGATGGACCGGGTTCGCCCATGCGCATCAATCGTTTCCACAACGGCGTCGAGCACGCGCAGGGCTACGGCCATGTCGCCCGGAAAAGTCGCGATGCAGGACTTGCTCACTCCGATCACGCCGAGATGGCGGGAATAGCCGCCAACTGCAGCGCATCCCGAACCCGGCTTCCGTTTGTTGCAGGCCATGTTGATGTCGTAGAAATAGGGGCAGCGGGTGCGCTGGAGCAGGTTGCCGCCGGTCGTGGCCTTGTTGCGCAATTGTCCCGAAGCGCCGGCAAGGATCGCGCGCGACAGCACGGCATAGTCACGGCGCACACGTTCGTCCGTGGCAAGATCGGTATTCGTGACGAGCGCCCCGATCCGCAGGCCGCCCTGGGGCGTCGTTTCGATCTTGGTGAAGTCCAGGTCCTGCACATCGACGAGATGCGTCGGCGTTTCCACCTCGATCTTCATGAGGTCCAGCAGGTTGGTGCCCCCGGCGATGAACCGCGCGCCGGGGCGTTGCGCTACCGCCCGTGCCGCCGCGACAGGGTCCGTAGCGCGTTCATAGGTGAAGGCTCTCACGCGCTCTCTCCCGCGACGTCCGCCATCGCCTCGGCGATATTGGAGTAAGCGCCGCAGCGGCAGATATTGCCGCTCATCCGCTCCCGCATCTCCAGCGCCGTGGCGCGTGGGCTGGCAGTCAGATCGTCCTGAACGTGGCTGGGGATCCCGCGCGCGATCTCATCCAGAACCGCGACTGCGGAACAGATCTGGCCGGGCGTGCAGTAGCCGCACTGATAGCCGTCATGCTTGATGAATGCCGCCTGCATCGGGTGCAACTTGTCAGGCGTGCCCAGCCCCTCGATCGTGGTAATTTCGTGGCCTTCATGCATGACGGCGAGGCTGAGGCAGGAATTGATGCGCTTCCCTTCGACAAGGACGGTGCAGGCGCCGCACTGGCCGTGATCGCAGCCCTTCTTGGTGCCAGTCAGATGAAGATGTTCGCGCAGGGCGTCGAGCAAGGTCGTGCGCGGATCAAGCGCCAGCTGCTGCTTGCTTCCATTGACGGCGAAAGTGACGGACATTGTAGGAACAGGCCGGGCAGGCGGAAGTGCGGGGGACTCAGTCAAGGCAGGCGCCGCAGCCGCGACTGCCGTGACGGTCGTTCCGGCCAGAACGCCGCGGCGCGATATCTCCAGCTTGGGCCGATTGGCCATGAGTTCAGTCCTTTCGCGCATCTTTTCAATCTGGCCGCGGGGCGACCGGGTAGATGATGAAATCGTCATGAGCTTGCGGCCGCTCGGGCACGTCGAGCGGCGCCTTGAGGCCCTTTTGCAGCTCGACGATGCTGCGTTTCGGCAGTTCCAGCGGACGCTCGTCCGGGTGCGCCTGTGCTTCGTGCGGATAGTCCTGGCCAGGCGTTCGCGTCATTTCGATATGGGCGCCCAGCACTGCGCGGATCGGGTGTCTGGCCGCAAATGCCGCCACGCGATCCACGCTTGCCCGATTGTCCGCCAGAAAGTTGACGGGGATGTACAGGCGGCCGGGATAAAGCGTGTCGCCCGACAGCAGGATCTTCAACTGCGGATCGTAGATCATGATGGCGGCGGCCTGGTGTCCGGGCGCAGGCATGACCGTGAGGACGCGGCCACCCAGGTCGAAGCGAGCCGGATCTTCCGGCCACTTCGCTATGCCGAAGAAGCGAGCCACATCCTGACTCCCGAGTCCGATGACCGTCGTATCGGGCCGATCCTGAAATGCTGCGTCCCCGGCGACATGATCGCCGTGGCTGTGACTATGCGCCACCACGAGAGGAATCCGCGCGCGCCCCTTTGCCGCCAGCCATTGTGCCACGAGGCGGTCGATCACCGGCCTGATCCGGCCGCCCTGTGCGCCCGTATCGACCAGTAATGCCCTGTCTCGCCCGAAAAGAAGATATAGAAAGGGCGCTTCAAAGTTGGTTTTAATCGACTGTCGGATGACGAATGTGTCGCCGTCGAGCGCCTGAACCTGGGACTCAGGCTCCTGCGCGAGCGTGCCGTCGATCCATCGCTCCGGGAACAGGCCAGGAGTCTTTGTCGTTGCAGCCGGAACGGCCGACGCGCCGCAAAGCGCCATGGTTGCCAGGACCGTTCCGGCAATCCTCGCGAACATAGTCTCGGCCTCCCTTGATCGGGGCGCTTCCCGCACCCCTGTAGTTTGCTCCTGAACCGTTACGGCTCTCCCGGCAGGAAGGGGGCGCAACCCTTTGAAGGGATGCGCCCCGCCGATCTTGTCCCGTTCAGTATTTGAGCCGCGCTTCGATGCCGAAGGTGCGCGGATTGATAACCGTCTGCTTGTAATAACGCAGCACGACGCCATCGTTGAGGCCAACCCGCGAACGATCATTTGCGACTGAGGCCACCGCATATTTGTCGAAGATATTGTTCGCAAACAGGCCGATGCTGTATTTGTCGGTCTCGTAGTTCAGAGCCGCGCGATGCAGGACATAGCCGGGTAGCTTGTCGCCAAAAGCGCGATCCCAACCAAGCCGCGTCACCACATTGCCGCGATAGGTAGCTGTCCAATTGGCGACAATGCTGCCGTCCCTGACAGGATGGGCGTATGTCACGCCCAGGCTGCCGCTGTTCTTCGCCGATCCCGGGAGGCGGTCGCCGGAAAATGCATCCAGCTGAATGGGATTGCTGGGGTAAGTGCCCGCCGGATCGTTGACGGCGATGACATTGGGCACGTCCTCAGTCAGCCTGGCATCGACGTAGGAATAGGTTCCCTGGATCGACAAACCCGGAAGGGGGCGCAGCTGGAATGATGTTTCAAACCCTTCGGATTTCGCCTTGCCGCCATTGACCGTGATGCCAACAATGCCGTTCAGAGTGGCGGAATCGACCTGGATGCCGTCCCATTTGATCTGGAAGACGTTGAAGTTGAAGGTCAGTTTTCGATCAAAGAACTGAGTACGGATGCCGATTTCCGCATTCTTGGTGGTGTCTGGCCCATATTGAAGCTCGTTGGGCAGGGCGCAGACATTTTGCGCAGGAGGCGGGTTCAGAACGGGCGGGCAGGGCGCGACCGAGTTCGGACCGCCGATGCGATATCCCTTGCTATACGTCGCATAGAGCATGATGTCGTCGGTGAAGTTGTAGGAAGTGTTGAACTTCCACACAGTGCCGCTTTTCTTTGCTGTGCCGCCTGCTGCTTCGGCGTCATATGGGCTGAGTGGATCGCCCAGCAACGGGATGACTGCGCGCCCCCTGATGTTCGACTTATACTGGAACCAGCGGCCGCCCGCCGTTACCTGCCATTCCGGCGTAATGCGGAATGTGCCTTCGCCGAATATCGCCTTTTCGGTGACCTTCGATGTTGTGTAGGACGCATATTCAATCTCTTCAGGATTGGTCGCCAGATCAACCCAGGGATGGCCGGGAAGGATCTCGCGATAGTCGTTCTGCAGCTTCTGTTCGTTGTAGAAGCCGCCTATCGCCCAATTGAAGGGCCCGCCGTGGCGTGAGACGAAGCGGACTTCCTGATTGAACTGCTTTCGACTGTTGACGCTTTCATTGTAGCTCGAAAAAGCTGGAAAGCTCTCATAGCCATAGTCGAGGTCCAGCAGAAGGTCAGTGTTGTCCGAGGTACGGACATTGCGAACATTGGTGTAGGCGGTCGTCGCGACCAGGTCGGTAAAGTCCGCAATGTTCGCGTTGACTTCCATGCTGCCGAGGTGCGCGCGACGATTTACCGGTTCCAGATAGCGGGCGCCGTTTTCGTACCTGCCGGTTCCGAGTACCCCGTCGCTAGTATACTGGCCGCCATCGGTCTTGGTCCGCTGGAAGGCGTAGGTGAAATTGACCGACAGATCGGGGTTGAACTGGACCAGCAATTGGTTGCGCGTGGTGAAGGTCTTTTCGAAATTGACGTCCTTCCGCGCAGTCAGGTTTGCGGCATAATCCGCATCCGTTACACCGCCGGGGCCGCTTGGCTGTGGCAGCGACACGCCAGGTTCCTGCAGCAGCAGCGGAGAGTCGATGAAGCCAGGATCATAATAATAGCCGGTGGACGAACGGAAGGCGACATGATCCCGGATGATCGGGATGTTGATGACGCCATCCAGCTGGAAGCCAGCCTTTTCACCATGTTCCTTGGCATAGAGGCGGCTGTGCACTTCGCCGCTGATCGCCGTCAGGTCGGGGCGATTGGGTATGTTGCGGATGGCGCCGGCTAGCGTGCCAAGGCCATAGAGCGTGCCCTGCGGTCCAAGCAATGTTTCCACTCGCGCGATGTCGAGGAGCTTGAAGTCGTAATAGAGCGGAACTTCGCCCAAATAGACGCCCAGCGCGTCGTCATAGGACAAGCCGGTTGCATCAACATCCGAAGCGCTCAGTCCCCGAAGCACGATCGTTCCGGTAGAACCCGGACCAGTATCGGAAACTGTCATACCCGGCGTGAAGTCTGCAAGATCGCGAACATCGTCGATCCGCTGCCTGGACAATTGTTCAGCGCCTATTGCGGTGATGTTGATAGGCACATCCTGAATGGTGACTTCACGGCGAGTGCCCGTCACCACGATCTCGTTGGCGTCGCCAGCTTGCGGCATGGCGTCTTGTGCGACAGCCGGAGTGGTTCCGACGCCCATTAAAATGGTCGCGCCTAACAACGTGTTCCGAAACATTTTCATAGTCACTCCGACCCCCTTTCGGTTGAGCCCTTAAGTGACATCCCTCCTATTGGCGCTCTAGCCGAGCCTGGCGCCTTGTCAGATAGTTCGCCGGTAGATTGGCGATCTCGCGCCGATGTTCATGGCGCAGCCTTACTTCCCTGCGGACATGCCGCGACGATGCGGCGTCGCGACCTGTTGTTCGAGCATTTCGAGGACGATTTGGTAGACCGATCATGTTTGATGAGCTGGCAAGGACGACGACTGATGTCATCTCATCCAGCATTGCTGCATTACTGGTCTTGATTCGATCCACTTGCCCTCACTTCGATAGGCCGTCTTGCGGACGCTCAACTTTCCGTCTCGACGCTTTGCCGAACAATCACTCATACGGTATGGATATTACCTAATGCGTCAAGCGTAATATTTTTGCACTTGCTCAGTATGAGTAAAATCTGTGACGCGCCGCATCAAAATGGCCTTTTTGGGCCGTAGGACGCTCTTGCCTTCCAGCTTTGCAGGGGTCTTGGCAGGCGATGAGCCAGTCCTTCGGCAGCAACTGGCCGCCCTGATTCGCGAAGGCGCCACTCCTTGCCCGTTGCGAATGGGAGCTCCCGGATTGCTCATGTTCATTGATGATTCGCGTCAATGGCGGTCCGGGGATGCCTTGGGCAATGATCCTGTGGATGTGCCCGCCATCACGGGTTCATGCGAAAAATTATTACATATTCGACAACTTGTAATATTTTCTTGTGGACAACAGGATGAACCAAGGTGATGCTGCATTGCGAAAGGGGATCGAATCATGGTCAGGTTGATCGACAAGGTGGGCAAGGTCGCAATGCTTGCCAGCGCGCTGTTGCTCGCATCCTGTTCGCAGACGCCAGACCGGGGGGCGCAGCGTACGGATTTCAATATCGGCTGGTCGATCTATGCGGGGTGGATGCCTTGGCCCTACGCTCAACAGGCCGGCATCGTGAAGAAATGGGCCGACAAATATGGGATCAAGATCAACGTCGTTCAGGTGAACGACTATGTGGAATCGATCAATCAATACACGGCGGGCAAGTTCGACGGGGTGACCGTCACCAATATGGACGCGCTCACCATACCCGCTGCCGGTGGCAAGGACAGCAGCGCCATCATCGTGGGGGATTATTCCAACGGCAATGACGGCATATTGCTGAGAGGCGCGGACCAGATGCGCGCCATCAAGGGCCAGCAGGTCTATCTGGTCGAACTATCCGTCTCCCATTATCTGTTGGCGCGTGGTCTCGAGACTGCAGGGCTCAAGCCGACCGATGTGAAGGCCGTGAATACGTCCGACGCCGACATTGTGGGCGCTTTCGGGAGCCCGCAGGCCAAGGCCGTGGTTGCCTGGAATCCGCAGCTTTCGGTGATGAAGAATCAGCCGGGCGTTGCTCAGGTATTCAGTTCAGCCCAAATCCCGGGCGAGATACTTGACCTGATGGTCGTCGATACCGCTACGCTCAAGGCCAATCCGAACCTGGGCAAGGCGCTGACGGGCATCTGGTATGAGACCGTTTCCCTGATGCAGCGGCAGGACGCCCAGGGCAGAGCGGCGCGCGCAGCCATGGCGAAGCTGGCCGGATCGACGCCCGAGAGCTTCGAAAGCCAGCTGTCGACCACGCATCTCTATACCGATCCCAAGGCTGCGGTGAGCGCCACCTCAAATCCGGCGCTGATCAAGACGATGACACAGGTGCGAAATTTCAGCTTTTCCAAGGGGCTGTTCAAAGGCGCGTCGTCTGCCGATGCCGTGGGCATTGCCTTCCCCGGCGGCAAGACGCTCGGCGATCCGCAACGGGTAACGCTGCGGTTCGACGAAAGCTTCATGAAGCTGGCTGCTGACGGAAAGCTCTGACTGGTTCGTTTCGAATTTATCGAAAGTGATGTGACGATGCGTTGGGTGAACCGACATGCCCGCCGAGGCGACCGCATCTTCCTGGGTGCGTTGCCGATCCTGCTGCTGGTACTGCTTTACCTGTTCCTGGCGGTGCAGCGCCACGCTGCCAATCCCATGGACAAGATCCTGCCGCTGCCTGCCAGCATGGTGGATGCCATGGCGGCGCTCCTTTTCCAGGCAGACCAGCTTACCGGCCAGTTCGTCTTCTGGGCCGACACGCTGGCCAGCCTTCAGCGGCTTGGCATTGGGCTCGGCATCGCAACCCTGTCGGCGCTGGTCGTCGGCCTCCTGCTGGGCGTACTCCCCCCGGTACGCGCCACTTTCGGCCCCCTCGTAACGGTCGTCGCGGTCATCCCCCCATTGCCCTGCTACCCATATTATTCATTGCCCTGGGTCTGGGCGAGACCGCGAAGGTCGCCCTTATCGTCATCGGCGTCGCGCCGGTCATGATGCGTGACATCGCGGCCCATGTCGCAGCCCTGCCGCGCGAGCAGATCGTCAAGGCGCAGACACTGGGCGCAAGTTCCTGGCAGATCATGATCCGGGTCGCGCTGCCGCAGGCGATGCCCCGGCTGCTGCACACCATGCGCCTGGCGCTGGGGCCTGCCTGGGTCTTCCTGATCTCGGCCGAAGCCATCGCGTCCGACGTCGGCCTTGGCTACCGGATTTTCCTGGTCCGCCGCTATCTGTCGATGGACGTGATCATCCCTTACGTCGCCTGGATCGCGATCCTGGCCATCCTGATGGATGCTGTATTGACGCTCGCCAGCCGCCGGGCATTCCCTTGGGCGCATGGAGCGGGCCATTGAGCGCGCTCCTCTCCCTCCGCAACATCTGGGTCGAATATGGCGACAAGATCGTACTCGAAAAGGTCGATCTGGACATAGAGGCAGGTTCCTTCGTGTCGATCATCGGGCCGTCCGGTGCGGGGAAGAGCAGCCTGCTGCGCGTGGTGTTAGGCCAAGAGGTGCCCACCAGGGGGACCATCCTGCTGGACGGGCAGCCGCTGAAGCCGGAATGCGGTCCCGATCGCGGCGTCGTCTTCCAGCGCTACTCGGTGTTCCCGCACCTTTCCGCGCTCCGCAACACGATCTTCGGCCTTGAATGCGCCAAGGCCCCGCTGGCCGCGCGCCTGTTCGGCGGCGCGCGCCGGGCGGCCGCCGCGGAGGCGGAAGAGATGCTGCGATCAGTAGGGCTTGGCGACGCGCTGCACCTTTATCCCGCACAGATGTCGGGGGGGATGCAGCAGCGGCTGGCCATCGCACAGGCGCTCATCAAACGGCCACGCATCCTGCTGCTGGACGAGCCGTTCGGCGCGCTTGATCCGGGCATCCGGGCGGACATGCATGCGCTGATCACGCGGTTGTGGCGCGACTATGCGCTGACGATCATCATGGTCACCCACGATATCCGGGAAGCGTTCACATTGGGCACACGGGTACTGACGCTCGACAAGCGGCGTCACGATCCGCACGCCCCCCACCGGTTCGGCGCCACCGCAGTTTATGATCTTCCGCTGCTTCGGCGCACTGAACCCGCGGCCAGCGAAGACGCCGCAGACGAGACCAGCCCGCAGGATGACAAGGAGGCAATTGGCAATGGCTAGCGAAGGCACAAGCCTGGCGAGGCTCAGCATGAGCCTGCCCAGCGATCTGTTCCGGCAGCTTGACGCCATGGTGGTCGAACGAGAGCTGCCCTCGCGCTCCCAACTCATCGCCGAGTTGATCCGCCATGCGCTGGCCGAGCATGAGGCCCTGACCCGGCCGGACGAGATGCTCGCGGGCACCATCACCTTGGTTTACCGGAGCGACAGAGGCCGGGTCCGGCATCAGCTCGCCCAGACTCAGGCCGATTATCTCAAGGAGGTGATCTCGTCCCAGCATGTGTTCCTTGAGGGGGACCAGTCGCTTGAAGTGCTGCTGGTGCAAGGTCCTGCGACATTGCTGAAGGAATTATGCGATGCGCTGCGCAGGGTGCGCGGCGTCCAGCAGCTCCAACTTGTCACGACCACCGCGCTGCTTCCGCCGCTGTATGAGCAGGAAGAAAGCGGCCGCAAGGAGAATGCCGCATGACCGAAATTCTCGCCAGTCCATCGGACGCCCGCGATCATGCCCGCGCCATGGCGGGCAGGGTGGTCGAAGCCATGCCGGTGTTGCCGCCGGTGGCGGATGATCTTCCCCCAGGCGTCGCCGCGTCCCACCTGCTGTGGGAAGAAACCGTCGCAGCCGGTGGCTACGCCACTAGGCGGCTGCCACGCGGCGCGCGCCTGCGGCTGATCGATCTGGCAGGCGATGCCTGCGCGTCGATCCTGCTTTTCAACGCGGACATGCCGACCGAACGGCTCAACGTGGCCGACACGGTGAAGGTGCAGTGGAACGCCTATCTGGGTGAGGGCAAGCTGCTCCTTTCAGACATGGGCCGGGTGCTCATGAGCATATTGGAAGATGGCGCTGGCACGCACGACACATTCTGCGGAACGTCTAACGCGGTGACCAACGCCGCCAAATATGGCTCCGGCGCGAATAGCGGACCTTATCCGAACGGGCGCGACCGTTTCCTGCTTGGCGCGGCGAAGCACGGGCTCCAGCGGCGCGACGTTCACCCCTGCATCAATCTGTTCAAGGGTGCGAAGATCGAAGCTGGCGGCGCGATAACGCCGCTGGTCGGACCGTTTCCTGCGGGCCGCAGCGTCCTGCTGCGGGCGGAGATGGAGGTGATCATGGTCGTCGCAAACTGCCCGCACGTCCTCGATCCGAGGGATGCCTACACAGTTACTCCGCTGCGGGCGACAGCCTGGCGCGGGCCAGTGACGGGCGAGGATGATCCTATACGCAACGCGACGCCGGAGGGCCTCAGAGCCTTTCTGAATGTCGAAGATTATTATCGCTGACAGGAAGGAACAGCTTCCCACATGAGCATCGATCCCCATTTGGCGGGCCTTTCGGGGCCGGTCGTCCACGATGTCATCGTGCCTGCGCGCGCGCCATGGCTGCACCATATCGCCGCCGGCCAGACGCTGCGTATCGTCGATCTGGAGGGCAATCAGGCGGTCGACTTTCTCCTCTACGCGGCGGCTGACGACGCCGAACGCTACAGCGCGCAGGACACCGTGTCGGCGCAGGGCAACCTGTTCCTGCGCGAAGGGACGGTGCTGCGGTCGAACGAGGGGCGGCCGATGATGACCATAGCGGCGACCTCCGTAGAATATCATGACACGATCGGCGGCGCATGCTCATGCGAGTCCAACACGCTGCGCTACGGACACCACACCAAGGCGGAACATGCGTGCGTCGAGAATTTTCTGGAGGCGAACCTGCGCGAGGGGCGCGGCAAGCGCGACATCGTCTCCAACATCAACTTTTTCATGAACGTGCCGGTCGAGGAGGACGGGTCCTTGGGGATCGTCGATGGCATCTCCGCGCCCGGTCTTACGGTGGATCTGAAAGCGGAAATGGACGTCATCGTCGTCGTGTCAAACTGCCCGCAGATGAACAATCCCTGCAACGGCTTCAATCCCACCTCCGTCCGCATGATCGTGGCCGCATGAGCTTCGACACGGTCCTCATTGCCAACCGGGGCGCGATCGCCACTCGGATCATTCGCACGTTGAGGCGCATGGGCTTGCGCTCCGTAGCGGTATATTCCGAAGCGGATGAAGCATCGCTGCACGTCGCCCAGGCGGACGAGGCGGTCTGCATCGGCCCGGCGCGGGCTTCCGACAGCTATCTCAACATCGCCGCCATATTGGATGCTGCTCGCGCAACCGGCGCGGGGGCGATCCATCCCGGCTATGGCTTCCTCGCCGAAAATGTGGAGTTTGCGGAAGCATGCGCGGCGGCCAGCATCGTCTTCATTGGCCCCACGTCGGATAATATCCGCACCTTTGGCCTCAAGCACAGCGCGCGTGCTCTCGCCGCCGCGCATGGCGTTCCGCTCGCGCCGGGCACCGGACTGCTGACCGGCGAAGAAGAAGCGGTTGCCGCTGCGCACGAAATCGGTTTCCCCGTGATATTGAAGGCGACGGCCGGCGGCGGCGGCATCGGCATGCGCATTTGTGAGGACGAAGCCGACGTCCGCGAAGGTTTCGCCGCCGTTGCCCGCCAAGGCCAAAGCAATTTCGGCGATGCCGGCATCTTCCTTGAACGCTATATCCGCCGTGCCCGCCACATCGAAGTGCAGTTGTTCGGCGACGGGCAGGGCCGAATCATGCCGCTGGGCGAGCGGGACTGTTCGCTTCAACGCCGCAACCAGAAGGTGGTTGAGGAAGCGCCCGCCCCCTTGCTGCCCGAAGTCGTGCGCCGCGATCTAATCGCGGCTGCAACGCGCCTCGGTGAGGCCGCGAATTACCGATCGGCGGGAACGGTCGAGTTTCTCTATGACGCAGAGCGCGAGGAGTTCTTCTTCCTGGAGATGAACACGCGCCTTCAGGTCGAACATGGCGTCACCGAAGAGGTGATGGGGATCGACCTTGTCGAATGGATGATCCGTGGCGGCGCGGGCGATTTCGCCTTTCTCGATGCCGATCCGCCCGCTCCTCGGGGGCATTCGGTTCAGGTGCGGCTCTATGCCGAGGATCCGGCGCTCGACTATAGGCCGACTTCGGGCGCGCTGACAGCATTGGAGTTCCCCGCCGACATTCGTGCTGAAACATGGTGCATGGCGGGCAGCGAGGTCACCAGCTGGTACGATCCCATGCTCGCCAAGCTCATCGTCCATGCCGCGACGCGCGCCGAGGCGATCGATAAGATGCAGTCCGCGCTCGAAGAGAGCCGGGTGGATGGTATCGAGACGAACCTGCGCTGGCTGCGCGACGTTGTCCGCGCGCCCGCCTTTGTCAGCGGGGAGGTTTCGACGGGCTTGTTGGCGGGGATCGCCTCCAAGGCCCGAAGCATCCGCGTGATCAGCGGCGGCACCGCCACCACAGTGCAAGACTGGCCCGGACGCCAGAAGCTCTGGGCCGTTGGCGTGCCTCCGTCGGGGCCCATGGACGATCAGTCTTTCCGCCTGGGCAACCGGCTGCTCGGCAACCCTGAAGGGACAGCGGGCCTGGAAGTCACCGTCACCGGCCCGACGATCCTCTTCACGGCGGAAGCGCGCATCTGCCTGATGGGCGCCGATTTCGGAGCGACACTCGACGGTGAACCGGTTCCGCGCGGTGCAGCGATCACCGTACAGGCGGGTCAGACGCTGGCGCTTGGCCGCGCATCGGGTGGAGGGCTGCGCGGCTATATCCTGTTCGCCGGCGGTCTCGATATCGCGCCCTATCTCGGTAGCCGCAGCACGTTCGAGCTGGGCCGGTTCGGCGGCCATGCCGCACGCCGGCTGCTGGCAGGAGATACGTTGCACCTTGCGAGCGAGGAAACGGACGCGCCGCTGCCTTCGGCCACGCTGCCCGATCTACCCACCGAATGGACGGTGCGCGTCCTCTACGGCCCGCACGGCGCGCCGGACTTCTTCACGCAAGCCGACATAGCGTCGATCGCTGCTGCTGAATGGCAAGTCCATTACAACAGCAACCGCACCGGCGTACGCTTGATCGGGCCCAAGCCTGAGTGGGCGCGGGCGGATGGAGGGGAGGCGGGTCTGCACCCGTCCAATATCCACGACAATCCCTACGCGATCGGCGCCGTTGACTTTACCGGCGACATGCCAATCATCCTTGGCCCCGATGGTCCGTCGTTGGGCGGTTTCGTCTGCCCCTTCGTTGTCATCGCCGCTGACCGCTGGAAGATCGGACAGCTCGCGCCTGGCGACAAGCTCCGCTTTGTGCCGGTCAATATCGGCGACGCGGCCGCGGCGGACAGGTTGCAGCGGCGGCTGATAGCCTTGGGCGCGGCGGAAGATTCGGGTCCAGCCCGGCCGATCGACATGCTCTCGCCGATCCTTGCGGACATCCCGGAAGGGCCGGGGCGGCCACACACCGTCTATCGACAGCAGGGCGACCGGAATATCCTGGTCGAATATGGTCCCATTGTCCTCGACATCGAGTTGCGGATCCGGGTCCATGCGCTGATGACCGAACTGGAGCGGCTCGCGCTACCCGGCGTGGTGGATGTGGTGCCGGGCATAAGGTCGCTTCAGCTTCATTTCGATGGCGAAAGGCTGGATCAACGCGCCGCTCTGGCCGCCCTCATTGCCGCCGAAGAGCGGCTGGGCGATCTGGAGGATTTCACCATACCCTCCCGTATCGTGCATTTGCCGCTGAGCTGGCGCGATCCGGCCACGATCGAGACGATCGAGAAATATATGAGCGGGGTGCGCGCCGACGCTCCGTGGTGCCCGGACAATGTCGAGTTCATCCGCCGGGTGAACGGCCTGCCCGACGTGGCGGCCGTGGAAAATCTCATATTCGAGGCGAACTACCTCGTCATGGGGCTGGGCGACGTCTATCTCGGCGCGCCGGTGGCCACCCCGGTCGATCCCCGGCACCGGCTTGTCACCACCAAATATAATCCCGCACGGACTTGGACTCCGCCCAACGTAGTGGGCATCGGCGGTGCCTATATGTGCATCTACGGCATGGAGGGGCCAGGCGGCTATCAGCTGTTCGGCCGGACCATTCAGGTGTGGAACACGCATCGCCAGACGGATGCGTTCGTGGAGGGCAAGCCCTGGCTGCTGCGCTTCTTCGACCAGATTCGCTTCTATCCGGTCAGCGCGGAAGAGCTGGTGGAATGGCGTCGCGACTTTCCCAGCGGGCGGCGCTCGATCAGGATCGAGCAATCGGAGTTCCGGCTGGCCGACTATCGCGCCTTCCTGGCGGAAAATGCCTCGTCCATCGCGGAATTCGAGGCGCGTCGGCAGGCGGCTTTCGATGAGGAACGCGCCGAATGGCAGCGGAGCGGCGAGTTCGACCGCATCACGGACCTCGCCGAAGCCGACGCGCCCGGATCGCGAACGATCGAGATCCCGGATGGGGCCGCGCTGGTCGAGACCCCTTTTGGCGGGAGCATCTGGAAATTGCTGGTCGCTGTCGGCGACGAAGTGAAGGCTGGCGACACGATCGCCATCATTGAGGCAATGAAAATGGAATGTGCAGTGCAAAGCCCAGGCGCGGGGATTGTCGAGGCGCTCTATGTGCAGGAACGGCAGTCGTTACAGCCCGGCGCGCCGATGCTGGCGCTGAGGGCGCAGGCATGACCGCGCTCGACCGCCGCAGCGCGATCGCCATCGCGCAGGAGGTCAGGGGTGGGCGGACCAGCGCCCTTGCCGTGATGGAGGAAACGCTTGGGCGTCTCGCCGCCTATGACGCCGTCCAGCCGCAAATATGGATCAGCAGGCCCAGCGCGGAAAGTCTGATCGCCGCCGCCAAAGCCGTCGACGCTCGGCTGGCTGCGGGCGAAGACCTGCCGCTCGCTGGAGTGCCCTTCGCGGTCAAGGACAATATCGATGTGGCCGGGGCGGAGACCACTGCTGCCTGTCCCGCTTTCGCCTACAGCCCTGGCGCATCCGCAACCGTGGTCGACCGCCTTGCCGCAGCCGGAGCGATCTGTATCGGGAAGACCAATCTCGATCAGTTCGCGACCGGACTCAACGGGACGCGCAGCCCCTATGGTAGTCCCCGCAACGCCTACAACCTTGCCTACGTCAGTGGGGGGTCGAGTTCGGGCTCCTCGGTAGCGGTAGCGGCTGGGCTGGTCGCGTTCGCACTAGGCACCGACACGGCCGGGTCGGGCCGGGTGCCAGCTGCATTTCAGCATTTGATAGGCTTCAAGCCGACAAAGGGGCGGTGGAGCAATGCGGGACTGGTGCCGGCCTGCCGCACACTCGACTGCATTACCGTCTTCGCCAATGACAGCGGCGACGCGCGCCTGCTGGACAGGATCATCGCCGGCTTCGATCCGGCGGATGCCTATTCAAAGCCATTGGCCGACCGGCTGCTCTCCTGCAAGCGGATCGGCGTGCCGAGGCGCGACCAGCGGGTCTGGTTCGGCGACGCGGAGTCGGAATATCTGTATGATCGTGCGCTGGAGCGGCTTGGCGGGCTGGCCGAACTGGTTGAGATCGACATCGCGCCGCTGCTGGAAGCAGCACAGCTGCTCTATGGCGGGCCATGGGTCGCGGAACGCACAGCCGCTTTGTCCGGCCTCCTGGCCGACGATCCGGGCGCCATCGATCCGACCGTGCGGGAGGTGGTGGAACCTGGCCTTACGATCAGCGCGGTGGATCTGTTCAAAGGCATCTATCGCCTGGCAGAACTGAAGCGGCATGCCGATAAGCAATGGGCGGAGGTCGACCTGCTGGCGTTCCCGACGACGGGCACGACCTTCCGCGTCGGCGAATTGCTCGCCGCGCCGGTTGCTCTCAACAGCGCCCTCGGCTTCTACACCAATTTCGTGAACCTGCTCGACATGGCGGCTGTCGCCGTTCCTGCGGGCAGTCGCGCCAATGGCACGGGCTTTGGCATCACCCTGATCGGGCCGGCCGACACGGACCGCGCCCTGCTCGATGTAGCGGACGCCTATTTCGCCGTCGCCGATCTTCCTTCCCCACCGCCACTAGATCTGGAGGGCAAAATGCAGACTGTGAAACTCGCCGTTGTGGGCGCGCACCTGAAGGACATGCCGCTGCATTGGCAGCTTACGTCGCGCGACGCGCAGTTCGTCGGTGCTTTCGAAACCGCGCCCAACTACCGGCTTTACGCGATGGCCGACAGCGTACCGCCCAAGCCGGCGCTGGTGTATAGCGACGAAGGCGGTCCGATCGCGCTGGAAGTCTATGAGCTGGGCGTTGCCGAGTTCGGCAGCTTCGTCGCGGAAGTGCCCGCGCCGCTCGCCATCGGCACGGTGACGCTGGCGGACGGCAGCAGCGTCAAGGGCTTCGTGGCCGAGCCGCGCGCGATAACGGGGGCGGAAGACATCACCGCCCTTGGCGGCTGGCGCGCCTATATCAACCGGGAAGGATGATCATGACGAAGCTTCCAATCCTTGGCGCCATGCTGGTGGCGGGCTGTGCCACGGCGGCTGCCGCGTCGCCTGCGCACGGGGAACAGGTGATAAAGGTTCCGGGCTTTGCCGACTTTCTGGCGGTCGATGGCGACAGCGTGTGGGCGACCAACGACGCCCGCGTCGAGCGTTGGTCGCGGCAGGGCAGGATCGCATCGGTGCCGATGGCCAAACCCTGCGGCGCGATGGCGATATTGGGCGATGCCTTGTGGGTGGCCGATTGCGACGAAAAGGCGCTTGTCCGAATCGACAGGATCAAGGCGCAGAAGAGCGCCACCATCCCTACCGGCATCGCCAATCCCAAGGGCGAACTAAACGTCGTCGCCGGGGCAGGATCGGTCTGGGTCGCGAGCGACCAGAAGGGCGTGGTCTCACGCATCGATCCTGACAGCAATGAGGTCACGGCTACCATCCCGGTCAGCGTGGGCACCCATTACCTCGCCTTCGGCTTCGGCTCTCTGTGGGCGGTCAGCAGCGAGGCGGGGACGATCCAGCGCATCGATCCGGCCAGCAATATGGTGATCAAGACCACGGCGCTCGGCAAGGAGCCCGCTTTTCTGGCCGCCGGGGAAGGAGCCATATGGGTTCAGGAGCAGGGTGACGGAACCGTCGCGCGCATCGATCCAGCAAACGGCGAGGTCACCGGCCGCGTCAAGGTTGGCGAAGTGCTGAAATATGGGGACATCGACACCGGGGCAGGCATGGTGTGGCTGCGCACCACGGAAGATCAGACCTTCGTCGTGATCGACCCCGACACGATGACGGTCAAGGCGCGTGTCGGCAATGCAGAGGGCAGCGGCGCGCTGCGTTTCACCAAAAAGGGCCTGTGGACTTCAGCGCATGACGTGCAAACGCTGACCTGGTGGCCCAACCCGAAGAAACTGGCAAAATAAGCAGGCTGTTCCTCCGTCGCCCTGAAGAATGGGGCGGCGGAGGTGAACCAGCCAAGCAATTAGCGGGCGGCGACCTGGACCGGCTTTGCGTTCATGGCCAAGCGCGCTTCGATCTGCGAGCGGACATCGGCCAGCACGGCGGCGCGACATTCCTGGGCTTTTGCTTTGGCTGCGAGATGCACTGCGGCGAGGCGTTGGCCACATACGGCGTTGGCGGCCTGATCCATGCGGATGGCCAGGCGCTGCTGCCCGTCTGCCGAAGCGAGGTCGAGACCCTTGAGGTCGAGGATCGTCTGATCCTGAGCGAAGGGGTTGTCGGCGGCGAAGGCGGAAACGGGAATCGCGCATGCGAAAGTGGCGAGAGCCACAAAGCCAATCTTCATCATTGTCTCCTGTGCGTCAGACGAACGCCGCTCTCCGGCGACTGCGGATCACATAGAAGCGAGCAATGATTATTTCAAGACTACAATGAAATTTGTTCGATTATTACTAGGGCGTTACCTCAATATTACTTGGGCCTGATGACGAGCATCGTCAGTTTCTCCGGCCGGACAAACATGCCGACAGGCAGCCTGGCCTTCGTTTCCTCGCCATCCACGGAGACGGTCACGGTGCGTGCGTTGGGCGCGGACCAGGCGCGGAAGGTTTCGACCGGCAGCCGGGCCTGCCAGCGGCAATCGCCTTTGACCGCAATTTCATGGCCGTTGATGCTGACCGGGGCGTGCCGGTCGTCGCGGCGGCCGGTCACGAGCAGGCAGTCACCCGTTGAACATTCCACCAGTCGCGTGCTCGGCTCCGGCGCAGCGAGTGCTGACGTGGCCGAACCGAGGAGCACGGGGATCAACATCCATTTGGCGGCTGGTGGCATGATCCGGTTCCTTTCTGTCATGATATGTCGATCCCGGCCTGCTCGAAGAAGCGGCGCACGGGTTCCAGGACGTCGGCATGCCGTTTCCATCGACCGACCGAGTCGGCATAGATCGGGCGGCGCACCTGGGCGGCGCTGGGGGTGGAAACCGGGGCATGGTTCGTGTGGAAGGACAGGCAGCTGTCCGACCAGTCGAGCCCGCAATGGGCGAGCAGGCGGCGGCTCTCGCCTTCCTGATCGGCGACAATATCTTCATAGCGCAGTTCGATCAGGCGGCTTGGCAGGGCTTCGCGCCACAGGCTCATCAGCCGGTCGAAGCGGGCGTAATAAGCAGCAATGTCGAGCAAGTCGTAGCTATAGTCATAATAGCGGGAACTGACTGCGAAGAGATTGCGGAAGTTGCTGAGCACCGTGTCCATGGGGTGCCTGCGCAGGCAGACGATCCTGGCGGCGGGCAGGGCGCGGGCGATGAATCCCGCATAGAAGAAGTTGCCCGGAAACTTGTCGATAAAGCGGAGTTCCGGCTGCCGGCGGTGATGGGCGGCGCGGTCCAGATAGTCGCGTCCGATCATCCCAATGTCAGCGCGTGCGGCAGCCGCAATGGTCTCGGCGTCCATGACCGTGGGGGATTTCGTTCCAGCCGCTTTCTTCACGGCAAGCGGCATGGCCTGCAACTCGCCGGCGCTCTTGACCAAGGGATGGGATGACAGGATGCGGTCGACAAGCGTGGTGCCGGTGCGGGGCATGCCGATGATGAAGATGGGTGCATCGCCCGGCGCGTCAGACGCTGGAGCCAGCGGCCATGCGCCTTCCACGGCGTCGAACAACGCTGCGTCGCGGGCGAAGGCATAAGGCAAGTTTCGACGATGCTCTGCATTGGTCGCGCAAAGCTGCTTCAGCGCTTCGTCCGGCCTGCCGACATCCTCCAGTTCCTTCGTCAGCGCGTAGCCCAGAAGCAGCCTGCTGCGGCTGTCCTTCGCATCGGCAAGCGTGGCAGTCAGGCGATCTACATGATTGTTGTCCGGCCTTTGTTTGCGGAGCGCGGACAGGAGATGGTGCGCCCGCGCGTCCTGCGGGGCGAGCGCTAGCAACGCCTCCAGTGCTGTCTCTGCCTCGTCTGAGCGGCCTAGAAAATTGAGCGTCGTTGCCAGATTGTAGCGGTAATTGATGTTTGGCGGGTCCAGCCGGACAGCCTCTTCGAAATGGCCAAGCGCGGCGCCATGATCGCCCAGGCGCGCATAGACGCAGCCAATCGTGTCGCGGCTCAGTGCATCCGTGGGCGGGGCCTTTTCGGCATCATGCAGGATCGCTGCGGCATCGCCGTCGCGGCGCATCATGACGAGGAGCCGGGCGAGTTGAGCCCGATATTCCCCTTGAGGATCCAGCGTCACTGCTCGATCCAGATGTTCGATACCCGCGCCGATCCGGCCATCATTTGATTCCGCCAGGCCAAAGATGAAGTGGCCTTCGGCATCGCTGGGATCGCTTGCCATCATCCTGGCAGCGAACTGGCGCGCCGCCTGGACGTCGCCTTGGGCCAGCGCATCGCGTGCCGGACTGACCCGCAAGGCGCATGTGGCCGTCATGCCGCGATCGGGCTCTCTATGGCTTCTGACCGGGGCCGCTCCACCACCGCCTTGGCAGGGGCACTGCTGTCTCCGCTCGTCTCCGCCGAACCCTTGCGCGCCTTATATCGCGCAATCAGCGGCTCGAAGGGGAAAATCGTCTGTTCCCAGATCGACAGGCGGCGGCGTTCGTCCTGGCCGACCAGTTCCGCTTCGCCCTCACGATAGGTGCCAAAGATGCGGTCGAGACGGATCAGCGAATTGCCATAGTTGCAGCGGGTGCTTTCATAATCGGTCGAATGATGCAGGCTGTGGTGCCGGATCGTCGTGAAGAAGAAGGAGTAGAAGATCGGCGGATCGGACCGCACATTGGCGTGAGCAAAGGTCGAAATGACGCCAAGGACATTGATTGCCGCAAACACTGCGGTTGTTTGAAGATCGAACAGCGCCACGATGCTGAGGCTGATCAGCACCAGCTCGATCGGATTTCCGACCGTGCCTTTCGCTGCATTCAGTTGCGTGAGGTGGTGATGCGGGGCGTGGGTGAGCCAGAAGGGCGTCACATTGTGCATCAGGCGATGCATCCAATATTGCCCGAATTCGATCAGAAATACGACGAGGCCGACTTGCGCCAGCCAAGGCATGCGCATGGCCCATTGCGTCGTGATGCCTAACGAACCCTTGACCGCTGCCAGCGGTTCTTCACCGACCTTGCGCGACACCCATGCGATGACGGTGGCGCTGAGAACCGCGTAGAAGAGGTCGGTGAAAAATTCCTGTCGGTTCATGCGCCAACCAGCGTGGCGTTCATGGACCTGCTCGAGCAGGAGCACGCTGATCGTGATGAGCGCGGACATACCGACCAGGGTCAAAGGATGGTCCAGCAGGATTTCAGGACCCAGGGCCCAGAAAAACAGAAGGGCTGCGACCATCGCGGGCGGCATGTAGTTGAAGATGTTATCCTTCATCGCACTTGTCGTTTTGCTTGCCATGGTCGCGACGATCATCGTTTCTCGCGGGCTGGCGGGGACGCGAGCAGGACCTGCGCCCTGGCAGTCATGCCCGCGAGCAGCAGACGACCGATCAATGCGGCAATGCGGGAGAGGCTATCGGCTATATGGCCGGGACTTAGGGGCGGCCTGCGCCCTTGATTTGTCCGCATGATTCACCTCCATTCGCTCGAATGGAAAGCTGTGCTGCGGCGCGTCATTATGGGAGGGGTAAAATCCCGATGTAAGGCATCGATGAAATCTATGTCCGGTTCTTGGCCCGCAAGCGGCGGATGACCTCGTCCCAGAAAAGCTGGGTCGCCGTGTCTCTCGCGGGTTCTGAACGGGAGAGAAGGAAAATGTCGTAAGACGGTTCCATATCTGCGTCCAGAATAGGCCAAAGCCGCTCCCTGGCGACATCCTGTTCGGCCGCAAGGACTGGCAAGAAGCCGATGCCGACCCCCTGCACGATGAGCCGCCTCGCCTCGTTAATGTCTTCGGCAAGACCGCTGACCTGGGTTCCAAGACGGTAGCGACGACGCAGATGCGTGATCGCTTCGATCTCGTCATCGCCGGTGAGGACGAAGCCTTCATCCTTCAGATCGTGCAGGCGGCTGAGACGGTAGCCAAAATAGGGGCTGTAGCGGGAGCAATAGAGTTGCTGCCGCTCCACCAGCAGCGGCTCGTACATCAGACTTCCCCGAACGTTGCTGTCATAGCCGACGCCGATCTCGACCTCGCCCTGTTCGAGCGCGTCGAGCACCTGACGCCATGGCGACACGCGAATTTCGATGTGGATGGCGGGATTGCGCCGATGGAAGCTTGCAATCGCCTCGTCAAACTCGGGCGACATCAGGCCGGAGATGATCTGGATGCGAACGAAGCCTTCAACTCGCTTGGTCGCCTGCGCGATCTGATGCGGCACCATCTGCGCTGATTCGAGCATGTCTTCGCAAAGCGCCATCAACGCCTTGCCCGCCGCCGTCATCTCGACGCCAGTGGCGGTGCGGTGGAGGAGGGTGGCGCCGACATGATCCTCGAGCCGCTTGAGCGCGGCGCTGATGCTGGGCTGCTGCCGATTGAGTTGCCGGGCGGCCGCGCCAATGCCCCCGGCCCGGACGATGTCCACGAAGGTGCGCATCAGGTTCCAGTCCACTCGGCTGGCGAACTTCCGATCTATCAACTGTCCCCTGTCCGTCATGGGCCGCCTTTCCATAGCTGCTCATCGCCGCCGACATAGATCAAATCAATGCAAATCATCGTTAGGTCGCAACTTACCCTTATGACCTATGTTCCATAACAGGGTGGCATGCGTTCGCTGCCCATCATCGACATATCCAATTTGGTAAGCGCCTCGCGCGATGACCGTATCGCCGTAGCGCATGCTCTCGATCGCGCCTGTGCGGAGTCGGGCTTCCTCTACATCAGCGGTAAGCAACTGGATTGGGCGTTGTTTCGCAGATTGCACAGCCGGGCGATAGCGTATTTTGCGCTGGAGCAGACAGCCAAGATGGAAAGCTATATCGGCCGGTCGCAGAACCATAGCGGTTACGTGCCGGTCGGAGAGGAGCAGTTCGGCGAAGGCGTAGTCGACCTCAAGGAAGCCTATGACGTCAATTACGATTATCTGCATGCCGAGGGTCGGCGGCCGCTGCTCGGCCCCAACCTCTGGCCGGAGATGGCGGGCTTCCGGGACGATGTCATGGCCTATTATGCCCATATCATGGACATCGGCCGTCAGTTGTTCGGGGCCTTTGCACTGGCGCTGGGCCTGGATGAAGATCATTTCGACGCACATCGTCTAAATCCGCCGAGCCAGTTGCGCCTCATCCACTATCCTCGTGACGACAGTGCGCAGGACCGACCGGGCATCGGCGCGCATACCGACTATGAGTGCTTCACCTTGCTCTTTGCGACGGTGCCTGGGTTACAGATTGTCAGCAGGCAAGGGGGTTGGATCGACGTGCCGTTGGTTGAAGGCGCGATGATCATGAACATTGGCGACATGATGGAAATCCTGTCCAATGGGCGATATCTGGCGACCAGGCACCGCGTGAAGAAGGTCCGGGAGGAACGCTATTCTTTCCCCATGTTCCACACCTGCGATTATGACTATGTCGTCGCCCCGTTGACGAACGACGAAGCTCCCCGTTACGCGCCGCTTAAAGGCGGCGAGCATCTTTTCAATCAGACCGCGCAGACATTCGCTTATCTGAAGCGCCGCATCGCGGCCGGAGATCTTGCCTTGACTGACGTGATGCCGCTTCATTCTTTCGGGCGGCGGGACGTCTAGAGCATTTTCGAAGCAGATGGCATCATCTGCTGGCTCGGAAAATGCGGAAAACAAAAGAAAAAAGAGCGTAAACCGGTTCAGCATGAACGGATTACGCTCTAGAAAGGCGCTCGGCCCGTCTGTTCACACGCCCAGCAGCTTTCTGCGGAACAGCGATTTCACCAGCCTGGCTTCCAGGATGCGCCCGACAACATAGAGGGTGGCGAACAGGGCCGCGAACACATAGGCCGCCTTTGGCGACGGCTTGTCTTCGTCCTCGGATTTTTTGTCTTTGTCCGCCTTCGGCTTTTCGGGTGCCGGTGCGCCCAGAAAGGCGTCGATGGGGTGCTGCGGCAGCGCAACGTCCTTCTTCTTCTTGTCCGGCTTCTTCTCCGACGATTGCGCCGAGGCCTTTTCCCACTGGCCGATCATCACCGTGGCTTGAGCGAAGGCCAGGAACAGCAAGGGGGCAAGAAAGCAGAAGAGCAGCGCACGGCTTTTCAGGCGATAGTGGAGCACTGAACCGGCTGCGTCCTTTCTAACCTGGAGCACGCCAGCATCGAACACCGACATCTTGTCCTGAGCTGCCTGCCCCTTCTTGCGGAACGTCAGTGTGTCGGCTGACCTTTCATGGCTGGTGCCGGCTTCCTGGAACAGTGGATCGAGCCGGCGAAAGGCATCGTCGCTGGACTGTCCTGGAACGAGCGCCAGGCTGCCCCTGATATTCCAGATCCAGTCGATGAAGCGCCGGTTCACCCCATTTCCCCCATTCCCGCGCCGCGCCATTGTCATTCCGCGGGCACTATCGTCGGCTCGTCGAAGCGATCCCTGCGCAGCTTTGCCTTCATCGTTTTCCAGGCTTCAGTGAAGGGGAAGGTCATGGTTTCACCGACCGACATCCTGCGGCCGCCCTCCATGCCCAACAGCTCCGCTTCGCCATCAACGCAGGTGCCGAACATGCGGTCGATGATGATCCAGGTGCTGGAATAGTTGCTGCGGCTGCCCTCATAGTCTTGAGAATGGTGCACGCTATGATGCTCGGTGGTGTTGAACAGGAAACGCCACCAGCGAGGGGAGTTGAAGCGGACGTTGATGTGCTGGTAGGTCCCGACGGCAAGCCCCAACGTGCCCGCAAGCAAGGCCGCCCGGGGCAGGAAGTCAAAGAAACCACCAATGCCGATCCCGATCAGGAAGAGTTCGACCGGATTGCCGACTGCTCCCTTGTTTATATTAAGCTGCGTGATGTAGTGGTGCGGCGCGTGCGTCAGCCAAAGCGGATACCAGTTATGCATTCCGCGATGCATCCAATATTGCCCGAAATCGAAGATGAACGAGATCAGGAACGCCTGTAGCAGCAGCGGCAGGCCCATGAACCACGCGATCTTTTCCCAATTGAAATTCTGCTGAACAGCCTCGATCGCCACGTCAGCGCCGATAAAATGTTCGACAATGCTGAGCAGCGTGTAGCCCAGCCCAACATAAAAGAGGTCGGTGATCAGCTCTTTCCAGGTCAGCCGCCAGCTCTCATGGCGCGGGTTGACCCATTCCAGGGCCAGCAGCAGCACCTTGAAGGCGATGCCGATGCCGATGGCTGTAGATGCCTTGGCTATAGAATTGGGCGCATAATACCAGAACGCGATGAGCGCGAGCAGCGCTGCGGGCTGGAACCAGGTGAAGAAGGCGCGTTTGAGCGGCCCGCCTTCAACGCGCGGGATATTTTCCCACCCCACCGTGACGGGGGACTGCGTGCCTATCAGTCGTTTACCTACGCGGACTCCGTCCATACCGCCCTCATTTTGCCAGCCCATATCTGCAGGTCGTTGAAGCGCGCCCAAGGAGAGCGACGGCATCCAAGTCCATCGGGCTTCAGGTCGGTTCAGCATCGCGAAACGGCGCCATCACGCCAGCCGCTATTGCGCTATAGATCTCATAGATGCGATCTATGTGGAGTGATTGCCACATGTGCGGCCTTCTCATAGTTTTCGCGCCCTGTCCGAAGGGACATTCGGCAGCGATTTTAGGAACGTCCTGAATATGAGGTCGAGCTTGTCGAAGTGGGAGACGATGCGTCGGAAGGCCCGGAGCTTTCCCAAGAGCCGCTCGATTTCCTTGCGGCATTTGTAGAGGTTTCGGTCAAAGGCAAGCGCCAAAAATTGTGCCTTGCAACATAAAGCGAATCATTAGATAAGGAAAAGGTCGCGCGACGATGCGCGTACATGGATGAGCACGCCCAAGGATGGGATCGCGCTCTCCTGAAACAGATTTTGCAGCAAAGCCGCTGGCCGGACCCCGTCAATAACGGGCCTCCGGAGAGCGGCTTTTTTTTGTCCATTTCACAAGATTGAGGGACGTCATCATGGCAACTGCTTATTGGGACCGCGAGAAAGGCGGCGAGGGGGAAGTCGGCCAGACCAGCTTCTGGAAAGCGGGTCATACGCCCACTCTGGTCGCCGCATTCCTGTATTTCGACCTCGCTTTCATGGTGTGGGTGTTGCTTGGCCCACTCGCTCCGTCCATTTCCCTGACCTTGGGGCTGACCCCTGCGGAAAAGGGGCTGATGGTCGCCGTCCCAACGCTGGCGGGCGCTCTGCTTCGCGTCGTCAACGGCCTGTTGGTCGATCGGATTGGATGTAAGCAGGCGGGCGCGATCAGCCAGGTTATTGTCATCGTCGGCTTGTTCACGGCCTGGCTTTTGGGCGTGAACAGCTTCGGCGGTACGCTGGCGCTGGGCGTCATTCTGGGTTTTGCGGGCGCGAGCTTCGCCATTGCCTTGCCGCTCGCGAGCCGCTGGTATCCGCCCGAACATCAGGGCAAGGCCATGGGCCTGGCAGGCATGGGCAATTCGGGCACAGTGTTCGCGTCGCTTTTCGCCCCCGTTCTGGCCAAGTTTTTCGGCTGGAACTCAGTGCTGGGCCTGGCCTGCATTCCGCTCACCATCGTCTTCATCGCTTATATGCTCATGGCGAAAAACGCCCCCAACGCGCCCGCCCCCAAGAAGCTGGTCGACTATTTCCGGCCGCTCAAGACCGCGGACGCCTGGTGGTTGATGGGCTTTTATTCAGTGACGTTCGGCGGTTTCGTCGGCCTTGCCGCGTCGCTGCCTATCTACTTCACCGACCAGTTCGGCCTGACCCCGATCGTCGCGGGCTACTGCACGGCTGGGTGCGTGTTCGCAGGGTCGCTGGTTCGTCCGATGGGCGGCGCGCTGGCGGACAAGATCGGCGGCGTCAAAGCCCTGATGATCGTCTATGTCGCCGCTGCGCTGGCCTTGGCTGCTGTGGCCTATGCCCCGACGCTGGTATCGGCGCTTGCCTTCTTCGTCGCCGCGATGCTGGCGCTGGGCGCAGGTAACGGTGCGGTGTTCCAGCTCGTGCCCCAGCGCTTCCAGGAAGAGATTGGCGTCATGACCGGCCTGGTCGGCATGGCGGGCGGCATTGGCGGCTTCTACCTCGCCTCGTCGCTGGGCATCGCAAAGCAGTTCACTGGCAGCTTCGCGCCCGGCTTCCTGATCTTCGCGGGCCTGTCGGTGGCTGCTTTCCTCGGCATCTCGCTGGTCCGTGCCCGATGGCGCGCGACCTGGAGCAGCGCCGCTCGTATCTGAAAAGGTTGACAGGAGGGGAGGCGGCGGCACTCGAAAGAGGCGCCGTCGCCTTTTATAGGGTTTTGCGCGCAAAAGGATGCGCACACGGCATTGGGAATGCAAAAAACTTCCTACGAATCGCTTGACCCCCTCCACCTTTCATTTATGCTGCACTGCGAAGGACAAGGTTGTCCTCCACCTACATAGCTGACCTGGTCCACGGACGGACGGTGGGAAGCGTGAATGATGGCAAAGCCGCCATCCAGACCTCTGGGTTCAAAGCCCAGGGGTCCGGATGGCGGCTTTTTTTATTGTCTGGAGTCAAGGGATGGATTTTCAGAACAACGCCGGACCGGAGACGGCCAACGAAGAGGAAATCTTCGTGCCCTCTGACGATGTTCGCGAGCATCTGGTGGTTGTGGGCAACGGCATGGCCGGTTGCCGCGCGATCGAGGAATTGCTGGCGCGGGATGCGGGACGCTATCGCGTCACCATTTTCGGCGCTGAGCCCTATGTGAACTATAACCGGATCATGCTTTCGCCGGTTTTGGCTGGCGAGAAGAGCTTTGACGACATCGTCATCAACAGCCGCGAATGGTATTCGGACAATAATATCGAGCTGATCGCGGGTGATCCGGTGACGGGCATCGACCGGGCTGCGAAGACGGTCACGAGCCAGTCTGGTCGCACCGTTGGCTATGACAAGCTGCTGATTGCCACGGGTTCCGACCCGTTCATCATTCCGGTGCCGGGCAAGGATCTGCCGGGCGTCATCAGCTTCCGCGACATGAAGGATGTCGACACCATGCTGGAGGCCGCCGGGAAGGGCGGCAATGCAGTTGTCATCGGCGGCGGGTTGCTGGGGCTGGAAGCGGCGCACGGCCTCACCCTGCGCGGCATGAAGGTCACCGTGATCCACCTGATGGACACGCTGATGGAGCGGCAGCTGGACGAAGCGGCGGGCTGGTTGCTCAAGACCGCGCTGGAAGGCCGGGGGCAGACCATCCTGACCGGCGCCAACACCGAAGAAATCTATGGTGACGGCAAGGTCGAGGGCGTCCGCTTGAAGGACGGCACCGAAATCCCCGCGAGCCTGGTGGTCATGGCGGTGGGCATCCGTCCCTCAACCGCGCTTGCCCGCGAAGCTGGTCTTGAAGTCAATCGCGGCATCAAGGTCGATGACCATATGGTGACGAGCGATCCCGATGTGCTGGCGGTCGGCGAGTGCGTCGAGCATGACGGCAATGTCTATGGTCTCGTGGCCCCGCTGTGGGACATGTGCCGCAGCCTGGCGGACGGCCTCACCGACCAGCATACGGGCTACAAGGGTTCGGTCACTTCGACCAAACTCAAGGTCGCCGGGCTGGATGTCTTCTCCGCCGGTGACTTTTCCGGTGGCGAGGGCTGCGAGGACATCGTCCTGCGGGACGCCTCGCGCGGTGTTTACAAGCGCGTCGTGGTCAAGGAAGACAAGGTCATCGGCGCGGTGCTGTATGGCGATACGGCGGACGGCGGCTGGTATTTCGACCTGCTCAAGCGCGGCGAGGATGTCGGCGAAATCCGCGACTTGCTGATCTTTGGCCAGGCTTTCGCCTCGGGAGGGGGCGCGCTGGACCCTAAGGCGGCCGTTGCGGCGCTCTCGGACGATGCCGAGATCTGCGGCTGCAACGGCGTCAGCAAGGGCCAGGTCGTCGCCTGCATCGAAAAGGGTGCATGCAGCCTGGACGCGGTGCGCGGTGCCTGCAAGGCGTCGGCCAGTTGCGGTAGTTGCACGGGTCTGGTTGAAAATCTGCTGGCGGTAGTGCTGGGCGATGACGTGCAGTCGGGGCCCAAGACGATGTGCAAGTGCACCAGCTTTGGTCATGACGATGTGCGTCGCGAAATCGTGGCGCAGAATATGCGCTCGATCCCGGAAGTGATGCAGAAGCTGCACTGGTCGACGCCGGATGGTTGTTCGTCCTGCCGTCCCGCGCTGAACTATTATCTGCTCTGCGCGCTGCCCGGCGAATATCAGGACGACCAGCAGAGCCGCTTCGTCAATGAACGCATGCACGCCAATATCCAGAAGGATGGCACCTACTCGGTGGTGCCGCGCATGTGGGGTGGCCTCACCAACCCGCGTGAGTTGCGCGCGATTGCCGATGTGGTCGAGAAATATGATGCGCCGATGGTGAAGGTGACCGGCGGCCAGCGTCTCGACATTTTCGGCATCAAGAAGGAAGACCTGCCCGCCGTCTGGGCCGACCTCAATGCCGCGGGCATGGTGTCGGGCCACGCCTATGGCAAGTCGCTGCGCACGGTGAAGACCTGCGTGGGTTCCGAATGGTGTCGCTTCGGTACGCAGGATTCGACCGGCCTTGGCGTCAAGATCGAGCGGATGACCTGGGGATCCTGGATGCCCCACAAGTTCAAGATCGCCGCATCGGGCTGCCCCCGCAACTGCGCGGAGGCGACGATCAAGGACTTCGGCGTGGTCTGCGTGGATAGCGGTTATGAACTGCATGTCGGCGGCAATGGCGGCATCCATGTCCGCGCCACCGATCTGCTGTGCAAGGTTGCGACCGAGCAGGAGGCGCTCGATTATTGCGCCGCCTTCATTCAGCTCTACCGCGAGGAAGCCCGCTATCTGGAGCGCACCGCGCCGTGGATCGAGCGTGTCGGCGTAGAATATATCAAGCAGCGGATCGTCGAGGACGAAGCTGGCCGCGAGGCTCTGCGCAGCCGCTTCCTCTATTCGCAGAGCTTCAGTCAGGACGACCCATGGGCGGAGCGCGCAGCGGGCCAACATGCCGAACTGCATCAGCATCTTGAACCCATCGCCATCGCTGCGGAGTGAACGATATGACGACATGGATCGACATCGGAACGCTGGCCGACATTCCCCAGCGCGGCGCCCGCACGGTGCAGATTGCCGGGGAGAAGGAAATCGCCGTCTTCCGCACCAGCGACGACACCGTCTTCGCGCTGGTCAACGAATGCCCGCACAAGAAGGGGCCGTTGAGCCAAGGCATCGTCCACGGCCACAGCGTCGCCTGCCCGCTGCATAACTGGAACATCGCCCTGAAAACGGGCGAGGCGCAGGGCAATGATGAGGGCTGCACGCCGACCATCGCTGTGAAAGAGGAGGGCGGTCGTATCCTGATCGCCCGCCCCACGGCGCTGAAAGCGGCTGCGTGAGCTTCCGGTCCCCAGCCACAACGGCGGGGACCCGGGTGGGGGCGCCATGCTGGCCATCCCTTGCGGCATGCGCCTCCACCCAATTCTCTCTTCTGGACAAGAGGTAAGAGCATGACACAGGCCATCCGCACCACCTGCGCCTATTGCGGTGTCGGTTGCGGCATTTCGGCCATGCCGACCGGACCCCGGTCGGTGACGATCAAGGGCGACGAGCTGCACCCCGCCAATGCTGGCCGCCTGTGTTCCAAGGGCACGCATCTTGGCGAGACCGTGGGGCTGGAGGGCCGCCTGCTGCATCCGATGATCGGCAACAAGCGCGCCAGCTGGGACAAGGCGCTGGACCTGGTGGCGAAGAAGTTCCGCGAGACTGTGGATCGCTACGGTCCCGACAGCGTGGCCTTCTATGTTTCCGGCCAGTTGATGACCGAAGACTATTATGTCGCCAACAAGCTGATGAAGGGGTTCATCGGCACGTCGAACATCGACACCAATTCGCGTCTTTGCATGTCGAGCGCGGTTGCCGGGCACAACCGCGCCTTTGGCGAGGATGTCGTGCCCGCAACCTATGACGATCTGGAAGAAGCAGATCTCATCGTGCTGGTCGGCTCCAACACCGCCTGGTGCCACCCCATTGTATATCAGCGCATCCAGGCGGCCCGCGCGGCGCGCGGCGCCAAGCTGGTCGTCATCGACCCGCGCCGCACCGAAACCTGCGAAGGCGCGGACCTGCATTTGGCCGTAAAGCCCGGCACCGACGTAGCGTTGATGAACGGGTTGCTCGCGTGGTGCGACGCCGAGGGAATCACTGACGCTGCCTTCGTCGCGGATCATGTGAACGCCCCCGAAGGTTTCTGGGAGCATATCCGCACAGGCCATGACCTTTGGACCACGGCCAAGACCTGCGACATTGCACCCGCGCTGCTGGAGCAATTCTATAAGCTGTTCGCGGCGACCCCGCGCACAGTCACGCTGTTCAGTCAGGGCATCAATCAGTCGATCCGCGGCACCGATCAGGTGAACGCAATCATCAACGTCCACCTCGCCACCGGCCGCATCGGCAAGCCGGGCGCCGCGCCTTTCTCGATCACCGGCCAGCCCAACGCCATGGGCGGCCGCGAAGTTGGCGGGCTTGCCTCGACCCTCGCCAGCCACATGGACTTCGCACCCGAAAATGTGGATCGAGTGGGCCGCTTCTGGGCTGCGCCGCGCATGGCTACGAAGCCGGGCCTGAAAGCCGTCGACCTCTTCCGCGCGATCAATGAAGGCCGGGTCAAGGCGCTCTGGGTGATGGCAACCAATCCCGCCGTCTCTCTGCCCGACGCCAATAGCGTGCGCGAGGCGCTGGAGAGCGTGCCCTTCCTCGCGGTGTCAGACATCATGGGGGACACCGACACCAGCGTCCATGCCGATGTGCGCCTGCCCGCCGCTGGCTGGGGCGAGAAGGACGGCACCGTCACCAATTCGGACCGCACCATCAGCCGCCAGCGTCCCTTCCTGGACCTGCCCGGCGAGGCCAAGCCCGACTGGTGGATCGTCACCGAAGTGGCCCGCCGGATGGGTTGGCGAAACGCCTTCGCCTATGATCGGCCCGCCGACATCTGGCGCGAGCATGCGCGCCTGACCGCCTATCAGAACGACGGCCAGCGCGTGCTCAACCTGCGCGGCCATGCGACGATCGGCAACGATGCCTACGAAAGGATGGAGCCGTTTCGCTGGGGTGAGGAAAGGCCATTTTCGGATGGGCATTTCTCGACGCCCGACGGCAAGGCACGTTTCGTCCTGACGAAGCAGATGGATATTCAGGAGCCGCTGAAACAGTGGCCGATGACGCTCAACACAGGGCGCTATCGCGACCAGTGGCACACGATGAGCCGCACCGGCCTCTCGCCCAAGCTTGCGCGTCACCGCGAGGAGCCGCTGGTGGAAATCCACCCGCGCGACGCCGAGGAACTGGGCATCGTCGATCGCGATCTGGCGCGCGTCCAGACCGCGCAGGGCAACAGCATCTTTCGCGTCGCGATCAGCACTGGCCAGCGCCCAGGCGAGATCTTCACGCCGATCCACTGGACCGACCAGATGTCGAGCGGCGGCCGCACCGGCCTGCTGCCGCGCCCACTTGTCGACCCTCATTCGGGCCAGCCGGGTTTCAAATCGACCCCGGCCAGCGTCGAGAAGGTCGCGGCCGAATGGAAGGGTTTTCTGATCCTGCGCGGATCGGAGCCGGTGAAGCTGCCCTGCCTGTGGGCGACGAGGATCAGCGTGCCGGGCGGTGCGCTTTACGAGGTGGCGGGCAATGGCGATCCGGCGCGGCTGGAGGCTTTCCTGCCCAAGGGCGACCGGGTCGAGGCGATGGACGCATCCCGTGGCACCCGCCGGATCGCGACCATCAGCGAGGGCAAGCTGTGCGGCGTGCTGTTCGTGACGCGCACCGGCCTGCTGCCCTCGCGCGACTGGCTGATCCGGCAACTGGAGGCCGAGGGCGTGGGCGGTTCGGTGCTCGCGGCGCGCGGCCCGGGGAACCAACCGGACAAGGGCGCGACGATCTGCGTCTGTTTCGATATCGGCCTTAACCAGATCATGACCGCCATCCGCGAGCAGAGCCTGGTCGATGTGCCCGCCATCGGCAAGGCGATCGGCGCAGGGACCAATTGCGGGTCCTGTCGCCCCGCACTCGCCAACATCCTTGCCCAAATCCCGCAGGAGACTCTCCATGCAGCCGAATGAACTGATCGCCCCCGGTGAAGTCTGGCTCGTCGGCGCAGGCCCCGGCGATCCCGATCTGCTCACCCGCAAGGCCGAAAAGCTGATCGCGGCCGCCGACATCATTTTCTACGATGCGCTCGTCGGTGCCGGCGTGCTCGACCTTATCCCTGCTGGCGTCGAGCGTGTCAGCGTCGGCAAGCGTTCTGGCCGCCACAGCAAGGCGCAGGAAAGCATCAACGATCTGCTGCTCGCCGCGGCGAAGGCTGGGAAGCGTGTCGTGCGCCTGAAAGGCGGCGATCCATCGATCTTTGGCCGCTCGGCCGAGGAGATGGAGCATTTGGCCGCGGACGGCGTTCGTTTTCGCATCTGTCCGGGGATCACGACCGCCAGCGCCGCCGCTGCGAGCGGCAGCGCCTCGCTCACCCTGCGGGGCGTCGCGCGCGGGCTGACGCTGGTGACGGCGCATCTGAAGGTAGGCGAGCCGCTCAAACTCGACTGGGAGGCGCTGGCGCGTCCCGGCGGCACTCTGGGCATCTATATGGGCCGCGCCGCCGCCGGAGAGATCAGCCGGCAATTGATCGCTGCTGGCCGCGACCCGGAAACGCCGGTGATGGTTGCGGTCAACGTCTCGCTGCCCACCGAACGCCTCATCCGGGGCAGGCTTTCCGCGCTTGCCTTTCTGGTGGCCACCATCAGCGATGAGGACCCGACGCTGCTTCTGATCGGTGAAGCCGTGGCGGGCACGGCCATGCCTGTGGAGACTGCCGTGAGCGTCGCCCTTCAGGTCTGAAGTTGCCCTCCACGATTTTGCCCTGAGCCTGTCGATGCGCCTGCCTTAGTTGGAAGGAAGGTGTGGGGTATCGACAGGCTCAGACATTGCGCAGCCTGTCCAGATCGTCCGGCCAGTTGATATTGGGCAGCACGATGTCCGGCCGATCGACAATGCGCGCACCGATGCGGTTCAGCCAGCCATATATGGACCGGTTGTTGTCCTCCGCCAGATGCGCGTCCATTTCGACTGCGAGGGATGCAGGCCAGAAGCCTGCCAGCTGTTGACCCTTGAGCACAGCCGCGCGGTCGCCGACCAGCGCGTCAGCCAGCGCGGACGGATAGACCGGCATGTCACACCCGGTTGTCAGCACCGCGTTAAATCCCTGCTCAGCCGCATGATGCAGCGCCGCGTTCAGCCCGCCCAATGGACCCATGTCTGGTGCTGGCCGGTCGGTAAGGCATGTCATGCCTTGGACCTCCCGCCCGCAGACCACGACAGCTTCCACATGCGGCGTTATCGCCGTCACGGCATGGTCCAGCAGCGTGCGCCCGTCCGGCAACAGGGCCGTCGCCTTATCGCTCCCGAAACGGCTCGATCGCCCTCCCGCCAGCACTGCGCCCAGCAATCGCATCCAACCACTCCTTGGCAGAACCCTGTCTTTCCACTATGGCGCGCCGCGTGAGCGGGCAACCGTTGACATGAAGAAGATCGCGCCGGTGCCCATTTGGGCTTGAAAGGGAATGCGGTGCGGATGGCTTGCCCATCCAACTCCGCGGCTGTCCCTGCAACTGTAAGCGGCGAGCGCGATGCACGGGGGACCTGCGCTTTCGAAAGGGGAAGGCGAAGGGACCAGCCACTGGGCGGCCAGCCCGGGAAGGCTTGTGCATCGCTGCCTTGACCCGCGAGCCAGGAGACCTGCCGGCGCATGGTCGCTCTTGCCTTGGGTCCAGGGATCGGCCCAGGCACGGTGTTTTCCGTCTGAGCGACGCAGCGGCGGGGGCCGCATCGGTGCGCGGGGCGGGACGCTGGCGTCTGTCCTTCCCGCATGCCGACCGTTTGCGCGGATGCTCCTGCCTGAAGTCGCGTGACGCTCAGGGAAGACAATATAATGTTGAAAATCGGAATATCGCTTGTGGCGCTGCTGGCTGCGACGCCCGCACTCGCGGAACAGTCGGACAGCATCGTGGTCACCGCGCTTGGCATTGAGCAGCCGCGCGATGAAGTTGGTCAGGCCGTCTCCGTCATTGATGCGCAGACCATCGAGACGCGTCAAAATGTCAGCGTGGCCGACCTGATCGCCACCACGCCGGGCGTGCGCTTCAATCGCGCCGATGCTGTTGGCGGTGTGACCGGCATTTCAATCCGGGGCGCTGAAACGACGCAGACGCTGGTGTTGTTGGATGGCGTCAAGATCAACGATCCCAGCGGCATTGGCGACGCTTATGATTTCGGCAATTTGCTGACGGGCAATATCCGGCGGATCGAGATACTGCGCGGTTCCAACTCGGTCGTCTATGGCAGCCAGGCGATCGGCGGCGTCATCAACATCATGACCGGAGAACCGGGCGATGGCTTTGGCGGGTCCGCATCGGTGGATTACGGCTATGCCGATACGGTGAATGCAAAGGCGGACGTTTCGGGCAGCAGCGGCATTGTGGCGGGCAGCGCGGGGGCCGCATGGTTCCGCACCGATGGCATTTCGGCTGCGCAGGGCGGCACGGAAAAGGACGGCTACGAGAATATTGCCGCCCACGCCAAACTGAAGTTGAGCTTGGCCGATAATCTGAGCCTCGACCTGCGTGGCTATTATATTCATGCCGACCTCGACACCGACATCTTCTTTGCCGAGCCGATGGAGTCCACGGACAGCAGCAAGCTGAACCAGTATATCGGCTATGCTGGCATCAACCTTACCCTGTTCGAGGGCAAGCTGACGCAGAGGGCGGCAGTCACCTGGTTCCGCAACGACCGTGACTATTTCTCGTCCTTCGGCGACTATGGCTATTCGGGCACCAATCTGCGTTTCGAATATGAAGGCGTCTACCAACCCGTCGATCAGGCGAAGCTGGTGTTCGGCTATGAGCATGAGAGCCCGGATTACGATTTTTACGGCTTTGGATCGGGCGGCGCGAAGGCGAACATCGACAGCGTCTTTGCTCTTGCCGTCGTGAAGCCCTTTACCGGTCTCTCGCTGACCGGCGGCGTGCGTCATGATGACCATAGCCAGTTTGGTGGTGCGACCACCTTCGGCGCGAACGCCAACTACACCCCCAATGGCGGCGCGACCAATATCCGCTCCAGCTACGGCGAAGGTTTCAAGGCACCCTCGCTCTACCAGCTTTACGATGGCTTCAACGGCAACCCCGCTTTGCAGCCCGAAAGGTCGAAGAGCTATGATATCGGCTTTGACCAGAGCCTGGACGGCGGGCGCGCGCTGTTTTCCATCACTGCGTTCCGCCGTGATACGCGTGACCAAATCTATTTCGACGGCGTCATTCCGCCATTCGGGCAATATATCAATCTCACCCGCACCCGCGCCAAGGGTGTTGAGGCGGCCGTGACGCTGAAGCCGGTCGATGCGCTTACCGTCACCGCGGCATATAGTTATATCGACGCGGTGGATCGCTCAGAAGGCGGCATCAACGAAGGAAAGCTGCTGCCCCGCCGCGCCAAGGACGCCGTCAGTGTTTCGGCCGATTACATATGGTCCTTTGGCCTGTCAGCCGGAGCGACCCTTACGATGGTAGGCGACAGCTTCAACGACGCCGCCAATACGCAGTCGCTTGATGGCTATGCGCTGATGGGCGTCCGCGCATCCCTGCCCATCACCGGCAGTCTCGAAATCTATGGCCGCATCGACAATCTGTTCGATGAGGAATACGCGACCGTTTATGGCTATAACACTTATGGGCGTTCGGCCTATGGCGGCGTTCGTGTCCGTTTCTAAGGGCTGGCGAGAGGGGCGGGCGTGAGCCTTTGCCCCTCAGCGTCTGGGCGCAGCGTTGACCTGCGCCCCAGCCTTGGCTGCATTCAGCTGCACCACGATGCCGCGCACCGCCTTCACATAGGCAGGCCCGCCGCACACCGTCCATGCTTGCGGCAGGCGGATGCGTGGGATCGACCGCAGGACGGGATGATGCAGCATCTCCGTCCCCTGATCGACGACCTTCTCGCTTCCGCTTTCGACGATAAGCCAGTCGGGCCTGGCGGCGATCATCTGCTCAAGCGGTACTTGCGCCAGCGCTGGCTTGCCCAGCCTGGCGGCGAGGTTGGTCAGCCCCGCGCGGCGGATCAACTCATCGACCAGCGTGCCCGTGCCGGTCATATAGCCGCGCCGCTGATAATAGGCCGCCACGCCGCCGCGCGCGGCGCGGGGCAGAGCGGCGAGGTCGCGCTCCATGGCGCGGATAAGCGCAACGCCGCGCTCGGGATGGCCCACGGCGGTCGCCACTTCGCGGATTTGCGCTCGGATCGTTGCAAAACTGTCCGCGCTCGCCAGGCCCAGCCTGCGCCATTGCCCCGGCGGCGCACCCACGACGCCGCCAGCGCCATCGGGAAAGCCGATCAACAGGTCGGGCCGCATCGCCAGCACTTCCTCAGCGGGACGCCGAAGGACGCGAAACTTGCGCGCCTGCGCCACTGCGGCCGACAGTTCCGGATCATGTCCATAGGGACTGAGCGCCGCGATCTGTTCTGGATCGGCGAGCGCCAGCACATATTGATCGGCGCAGGTGTTGAGCGACACGATTCGCCGGGGGGCGGGCGACGCAGCGCCCGTCAGGCCAAGCGCACAGAGCGCCGCGATCACCATTTTTCCGCGCATGAAACGGGCCTTACCAAGCAACAGCCGGGACGCAAGCCATGAGCCTGCGCCGTCACCCGATACTGATCCCCATTCTGGCCGCGCTTACCATTGTCGCCGCGCTGGGATCGATCACGCTCGGTGCGGTGCCGCTCACAGCTACGCGCATTTTCGCGGTCCTCATGGGCGGCGGTGACGAGGTCGCTCGCGCGATACTTGTCGATCTGCGCCTGCCGCGCATGCTGCTGGGGATCATCGTCGGCGCGATGCTGGGGCTGGCGGGCGCTGCGCTTCAGGGTTATCTGCGCAACCCGCTGGCCGAACCCTCGGTCCTTGGCGCATCCAATGCCGCCGCCTTGGGCGCGGTTTGCGCCATATATTTCGGTCTGGCGCAGATGCATCCGGCCATATTGCCCATCCTGGCAATCGCCACCAGCCTGATGGCGATCACCGCGCTGTTCCTGCTCGCAGGGCCATCGGAAAGCCCGCTAACCCTGATCCTTGCCGGTATCGCCGTTGCCACGCTGGCCGGGGCGGGGATCAGCTTGTCGCTCAACCTTTCGCCCAATCCTTTCGCCGCGATGGAGATCATGAGCTGGCTGATGGGCAGCCTTGAAAACCGCAGCTATGCGCATGTCTGGATCGCATTACCCTGTGTCCTCATCGGCGGTGCACTGCTATTTATCGACGGCCGCACGCTCGACGCGCTGACGTTGGGCGAGGAGGGCGCGCAGGCGCTGGGCGCCGATCTTGGCAAGGCGCGGCTGCGGATCATGCTGGGCGTCGCCATCGGCGTGGGCGGGGCGGTTGCGGTTTCCGGCGCGATCGGTTTCGTCGGCCTGATCGTGCCACATCTGGTTCGTCCGCTGACCGACCGTTCGCCTTCGGCGATCCTGTTCCCTTCGCTGCTCGGTGGTGCGGCGCTGCTCACCTTCGCCGACATTGGCGTGCGCCTGATCCCCACCAGCAGCGAGTTGAAACTCGGCGTCCTCACCGCCTTGCTCGGCGTGCCGGTCTTTCTGATTCATTTGATGCGGGAGCGGCGGCTATGGTGACCGTCCGGGCCGAAAGCCTGTCCGTCCGCCTTGGGCGTCATGCTGCCGTAACCTCCGTGACCATGACGCTGGAGCCGGGCCAGCTGGTCGGCATCGTCGGTCCCAATGGCGCAGGCAAATCGACGCTGATCCGCGCCCTTCTGCGCCTTGTCCGCGCGAAAAGCGGCGAAGTGTGGATTGACGGCAGTCCGATCGCCAGCCTCAGCCGCAAGGATGTGGCGCGTCGGATCGCCTATCTGCCGCAGGGCCAGACGCTGCATTGGCCGTTATTGGTGGAACGGCTGGTTGCGCTTGGCCGGATGCCGCATCTGGGGCCGCTGTCCCGCCTGTCCGATCAGGATGAGGCAATTGTCGATGCCGCACTCACCCGCGCCGATGTTCTGCATTTGAAGGGCCGGATCGCCACTGAATTATCGGGCGGCGAGCGCGCCCGCGTGCTGCTGGCCCGCGCGCTGGCGGTGGGCGCGCCCGGGCTGATCGCCGACGAACCGCTCGCCGCGCTTGATCCGGGGCATCAGCTCGACGTGATGGACTTGCTCAAGGCCGAAGCCAGCGCCGGATCGTTGGTGGTGACTGTCCTGCACGACCTGGGCATGGCGGCGCGCTATTGCGACCGGTTGCTGCTGATGGACAAGGGCAGGCTGGTCGCCGATGGCAAGCCGATGGCGGTGCTGACCGAACAAAGCCTTGCTGAGGTCTACGGCATATCGGCTTGCATCGAGCCTGATGGCGAATGGCCGCTGATCCTGCCGACGGGGCGAATCACGCCCTAAACACCGACCTCCGTTCGACCTGAGCTATTCCGTAAAGGCCTTGGGAGCGGCTGCCACCACTGTATAGGTGCCCGTGCTGACTTCCGACACTTCCAGCGCGCGTTCCGCCACGCCATTCCGGCCGAAGCGGAATGCGCCGTCAATGCCGGAAAAGCCGCCCGAATCGCGGAGCCTGGCGGCCGGAAAAGTCGTTCCGGGCCTCCAATCGCGCGCGATCCGCACGGTCAACAGCACGGCGTCATAGCCCAGCGCCGACAGGCGGAACGGTGCGCTGCCATAACGGGCGCGATATTTGTTCGCCAGCTGGCCATAGAGTCCGTCGGAAACAGTGGCGAACCACGCGCCGCGCAGTGCCGGGACGGATGCCAGCCCCCTGTCCGTATTCCACAATTCCGTCCCCAGCAGGCGTGCGGTCGCCCCGCCATTTTTCCGCACGATCGGGGCCAGTTGCATGGCGACCCGGCCGCTGTCGGCAATCAGCAGCGCGTCATAGCTGGACGACGCCTGCAATTTCTTGACCGCCGCCGTCATCGACGCAGGCGTCCGGTCGAATGTCTGCATCGACACGACCGTCCCCCCTTCGGCCTCTACCGCTCGGAGCAGGGACGTGCCCGATCGCTCGCCATAGGTGCCCTTGGGTATCAATGCCGCGAATTTCGAAAGTCCCTTGGCTTTCGCGAATTCGACCACCCGATCGATCGACTGGTTGGGATTATAGCCCATGATGTAGACGCCGTTTCCGGCAACGCTGACATCGTTGGAAAAGCTGATGACCGGCACGTTGGCGCGCGACGCGATCGGGCCTATAATCCGCGCATCTTCGGCCAACAAGGGGCCAAGGATCAGCCGGTTGCCTTCGGCCAGCGCCTTGTTGACAGCCGCTGCCGCGCCCATGCCGGTGTCATAGGTGGTGATCCGTACCCGATCCGCCTTGGTATCCAGCAGCGCCAGCGTGGTCGCATTGGCGATCGACTGACCCACGCCAGCGTTGGGGCCGCTCAATGGCACCAGCAGCGCCACGCGATGGCGCATAGTGTCGGTGGGCAGTCCTTGGGTCACATCGGGACCGCTGGGCGCTGGTTCCGCCGGGGCAGGGCCCGCGCCCCGAGGAACGACCGACTGACAGGCAGCGACCAGCAATGCGCTGGCCGCGAATATCATGCGTGCGCCGCGCTTCATGGCCGCGAACATGTTCGCTTGCCGGGAGGCATCCGTCTCTGTCATCTGGCGTCCTTATGGAAACTCAATCTTCTGGGCTGGAGCCCGGGCTTTACATCGTTGCGGGGCCGATCGGCAACCTTGGAGACCTTAGCCCGCGCGCAGCCGAAGTCCTGCGCCTTGCCGATGTGATCGCCGTGGAAGATACACGGGTGAGCGCACGGTTGTTGCGGCATGCCGGATCGGACCGGCCGATGATCCCCTATCATGACCATAGCGCCGAAGGTGTGCGTGCGCGCCTGATCGAACGAATGGCAGGCGAATCAGTCGCGCTGCTGTCCGATGCGGGAACGCCGCTGATTTCCGATCCGGGTTACAAGCTGGTTCGCGACGCCCGTGCCGCCGGACGGACCATCACGACGCTTCCCGGCCCCAGCGCGGCCATCGCCGCGCTCACCCTATCGGGCCTTCCCACCGACCGTTTCCTTTTCATAGGGTTCCTGCCCGCCAAGCAGAAGGCGCGCGCGGACGCGCTGGGGGAAGTCGCCGCGCTGCGCGCCACGCTGATCTTCTATGAAAGCGGTCCGCGCCTTTCCGAAAGCCTTGCCGCCATGGCGGAGCATCTGGGCGACCGTGACGCCGCCGTATCGCGTGAAATCAGCAAGGCGTTCGAGGAAACGCGGACCGGCACGCTCTCCGAGCTTTCCGCCCGCTATGCGGACGCTACACCCAAAGGGGAGATCGTCGTCATCGTCGGTCCTCCGGGCGAAGCGCCGCCAGCCAGCGCAGATGACGCCGACGCTGCCCTGCTGGAAGCGATGCAGCGGCTTCCTGTCTCCAAGGCGGCCGGAGAGGTGGCCAAGAAGCTGGGTCTCGACCGCCGCGCCCTTTACGCCCGCGCGATGGACCTGAAAGGGTGAAGCGTCAGCAGGCCGAAAGACGCGGGCGACAGGCGGAACGCATCGCGGGCTGGTGGCTGCGGCTGAAGGGCTGGCAGATCGTCGGCCGCCGTTTGCGTACTCCCGCAGGCGAGGTTGACCTGGTTGCCCGGCGCGGCGCGATGCTTGCCTTTGTCGAGGTAAAGGCCCGTGCCAGCGGCGCTGATCTGGACCTAGCCATCGATGAGCGCCGCCTGTCGCGCGTCGCTGCGGCGGCAGAAATGCTCTTCTACGAACTTGCGAAGCCCGGCGATGACATGCGGATCGATGTGATCCTCCTTGCGCCGGGGCGCGCGCCGCGCCATCTGGCGAATGTCTGGCATGGGGGGTGACAGCCCTGAACGGAAGGAACAGCTAGTCCGATGACCGATCTCAACCCCCTGACCGTCGCTGTGCAGATGGACCCGATGGAAGGGATCAATATCAAGGGCGATTCAACCTTCCACATCATGCTGGCGGGACAGGCGAGGGGGCATCGCCTCTACCATTATCTCGCGCCGGACCTCACCTACCGCGAAGGCCGCGTGCTGGCGAAGGCGCGTCCGGTCAAGGTGCAGAAAGTGGACGGAGACCACTTCGCCCTTGGAGAACCTGAACTGCTTGATCTTGGCCGCGACGTGGACGTCGTGCTGATGCGCCAGGATCCGCCTTTCGACCTCAGCTATATCACTGCCACTCACCTGCTCGAGCGCGTGCAGGATGAAACGCTGGTCGTGAACGACCCGGCTTCGGTTCGAAACGCACCTGAAAAGCTGTTCGTTCTGGACTATGCGCGCTTCATGCCGCCGACGATGATCACCCGCGACCTGGCCGAGGTGAGGAGCTTTCTGGCCGAACATGGGGAGATCGTCGTCAAGCCGCTTTACGGCAATGCGGGCAACGCGGTCTTTCATGTCGGCCAGTCCGGCGCAAACCTTTCCGCGCTGGTGGAACTGTTCAACGCATCGTGGGTCGAGCCCTTCATGGTTCAGGCCTTCATCCCCGGCGTCGCGCAGGGCGACAAACGCATCGTCCTGATCGACGGTGAGATCGCAGGTGCGATCAACCGCATTCCGGGCGCTGGCGAAATACGGTCCAACCTTGCGGTGGGCGGATCGGCGGCCAAGACCGAACTGACCGATCGCGAACTGGAAATCTGCGCCGCCATGGGGCCGGAACTCAAGCGTCGCGGCCTGCTGTTCGTCGGCATCGATGTGATAGGCGGCGAATGGCTCACCGAAATCAACGTGACCTCTCCCACCGGCATCGTCTCGATCGACGCCTTTAACGGCACGGACACGGGCGGCATGATCTGGGACGCCATCGACGCCCGCCTGGCTGCGCGGGCCGCCGCTTGACGCCTGACCCTCTTAGCCCCGCGACGAGCAAGTGACCGACTGGGTTCTCCACCTGATCGACGCGGGCGGCTATTGGGGCATTTTTGCCCTGATGGTGATAGAGAATGTCTTTCCGCCGATACCATCGGAACTGATCATGGGCATTGGCGGCATCCGCGTTGGGCAGGGCCGAATGGCGATGGAGTGGCTGCTGCTGGCGGGGACGCTGGGCACGACGGTCGGCAATTATTTCTGGTATCTGGTGGGCCACGTGCTGGGATTTCATCGCTTGAAGCCATTGGTCGACCGCTATGGCCGCTGGGCGACGCTGGAATGGAGGGATGTGGAGGCGCTGGACCATCTATTCGGGAAATATGGGCAGATCGTCGTCTTCGTCTTTCGCTTCCTGCCAGCCTTCCGCACCATGATTTCGTTGCCGGCAGGGCTGTTTCGCATGGGTCATTTCAAGTTTCTGGCCTGGACTGCGGGCGGGGCGCTGATCTGGAACATCATCCTTGCCTATGCGGGATTTCTTCTGGGCCAGAATTTCCGCGACATTGACAAATATGTGGGGCCAGTCGCCACCGCCTGCGTCGTGGGCGCAATCGCCCTTTACCTCTGGCGCCTTGCGACATGGAAGCCCAGAGGCTGATGGTCATCCGATCCGATCAGGCGCGTGGATGCGCGTTGCGATACACGTCCAGCAAATGGGCCGCATCCACCTGGGTATAAATCTGCGTGGATGACAGGCTGGCATGCCCCAGCAGTTCCTGAAGCGAGCGTAAGTCCGCCCCGCGTCCGAGCAGATGCGTCGCGAAACTGTGCCGCAGCGCGTGGGGCGTCGTTCGATCGGACAGTCCCAGCCTGCCCCGTGCGCCCTGCACTGCCCGCCGGACGATTGCTGCCGACAATGGCCCCCCCGTGCGCCACGGAACAGTGGTTGGCGCTGCTCCAGCGGATAGGGGCATAGCACAACATATTTTTCTATGGCTTCCCGCACCTGCGGCAGCAGCGGCACGATCCGCGTTTTCCCTCGCTTGCCTGTCACGCGCAGCGTTTCGCCTAACGGCATGACATCGCCGGTCAGCGCCATCGCCTCGCCAATCCGCAATCCAGCCCCGTACAGCAACAGCAGCACCGCCCAGTCCCGTGCGCCGATCCACTCCTCTCGCGCGGACTCCGCAATATCTGCGGCCAGCGCCACCGCTTCATCGGGTGACACAGGTCGTGGCAGCCCGCGCTTTACCCTCGGCCCTTTCAGCAACGGCACGCGCGCATCTTCGCCGCCAGTGAATTTCAGAAAGCCCCGCACGGCCGATAGCTCCCGCGCCGCAGACCCATTGCCGATCCCGTCCATCCGTCGCACCGTCAAAAAGGCGCGCAGGTCTGCCTGCTCGACCGTCGCCAGTGTCGCTGCGCTTACCGGGCCGCCGCGATGCTCTTCAAGAAATGCGATCAGCCGCTCGGCCGTTGCCATATAGGCCCGTACCGTATGCGTTGAGCGTCGGCGGTCGAGCGCCAGATGATGCCGCCATGCTTCCACCAGATCCCGCAACATGCACTCCCCACGCCCGTTCGCGGCGACCCTTGCGACCGCTTGCCAATCTACTCGCCCGCACGAACGGAGGTGGGGATAGTAGGACAGCCTTCTTTCCAACGGAATCCCTTATCCCCGCGCCCTTGAAAATCCCCCAAAATGGGCACATGAGGCGCATGGCCTCCGTTTCCGACACAGCCGACATGCCCACTGGCGCATTGCTGCAGATTTCGCCGCTGGTAGGCCGCGTGCTGGCGCCCAATCCATCGCCCTTTACCTATACCGGCACGCAGACGTACCTCGTAGGCGGCAGCGATCTTGCCGTTGTCGATCCCGGCCCCGACGATGCGGATCATCTCGCCGCGCTGGTCGCCGCCGTAGGCGACCGCCCGGTGCGCGCGATCCTTTGTACCCATACGCATCGCGACCACAGTCCTGCGGCTGCCCCGCTCTCTGCCCGGACAGGCGCGCCGGTCATTGGCTGTGCTCCGTTGGCACTGGAGGATGACGGGCCGCGCGCCGACGCCGCGTTCGACATTCACTACAGCCCCGACAGCATAATGGCCGATGGGGATCGATTGGCAGGGGAGGGCTGGACGCTGGAAGCTGTCGCCACGCCCGGTCATACCTCGAACCATCTCTGTTTCGCCTTGGTTGAGGAAAACGCGCTCTTCACCGGCGATCATGTCATGGGCTGGTCCACCAGCGTCATCTCGCCCCCGGATGGCGACATGGCTGACTATATGCGTTCGATGCAGCGCCTGCTCGATCGCCAAGACGCAGTCTATTATCCTGCGCACGGCGAGCCGGTCGAAAATCCCCGGCGGCTGGTGCGCGGCATGATGGGGCACCGCAAGCAGCGCGAGGGTCAAATCCTGCGCTTTCTGGAGCGTAATGGTGCGTCGGAAGTCCCTGACATGGTGGCCGAAATGTATCGGGGCGTGGATGCGCGGCTGCATCCCGCCGCAGGCCGGTCGGTTCTGGCGCATCTTATCGACCTTGGCGGGCGGGGTATTGCTGCCGCCGTGGGGGATGGCCGCTGGCGGCTGTGCTAGGATCAAATACTGGCCAATCGGGCCAACGCCCGCTAGGGGCGCGCTGAACAAGGCCCTTGAGGAGTAGGGACAATGAACGCCATCACTGGAATTCCCCAGGGGATTGATCTGCGCGCGGAAATCGACCGCCTGCGCAAGGACCGCAACGCCGTCATCCTCGGTCATTATTATCAAAAGCCCGAAATCCAGGACCTGTCCGATTTTGTTGGCGACAGCCTGGAGCTTTCGCGCAAGGCTGCGGAGACGGACGCGGAAGTCATCGCCTTTTGCGGCGTGCGCTTCATGGCTGAAACCGCCAAGATCCTGTCGCCTGAAAAGATCGTCGTCCTGCCGGACATGGATGCCGGCTGCTCGCTGGAGGACAGCTGCCCGCCCACGCAGTTCAAGGCGTTCCGCGAAGCGCATCCCGATCATATCGCACTCAGCTACATCAACTGCTCGGCAGAGGTGAAGGCCTTGAGCGACATCATTGTGACGTCCTCGTCAGCCGAAACGATCCTGAGCCAGATTCCCCGGGACCAGAAGATCATCTTCGGCCCCGACAAACATCTGGGCGGCTACCTGATGCGCAAATTCGACCGCGACATGCTGTTGTGGCCTGGTGTGTGCATCGTGCATGAGGCTTTCAGCGAAACAGAATTGCTGAAGCTGAAGGCCGAGCATCCCGGCGCGCCGGTCGCCGCTCACCCCGAATGCCCGCCCTATATCGTCGATCATGCGGACTATGTCGGATCGACCAGCGGCATCCTGCAATATGCCAAGACGATGACCGGCGACACGCTGATCGTCGCCACCGAACCGCATATCATCCACCAGATGCAGAAGGCGGTTCCCGAAAAGAGCTTCATCGGCGCACCCGGCGCGGACGGCAATTGCAACTGCAATGTCTGTCCGTACATGGCGCTCAACACGATGGAAAAGCTCTATCTGGCGCTCCGCGATCTACAGCCGCGCATCGAGATGGACGAGACTCTGCGCCTTGGCGCCCGCAAGAGCCTAGACCGCATGCTGGAGATGGCCAGCGGCACGGTGGGCAAAGGCGACGTTGGGAATCGCTGAGTATATGACTTTTACGCTTCCCGGCTTCGATCTCGACGCCTTTATCGATTCCACGCTGGCCGAGGATCTTGGTCCCGAAGGCCGTGACGTCACCAGCGAAGCGGTAATTCCGCAGGATGCGATCTTCGACGGGGTCATGGACAGCCGAGACGCCGTGACGCTCGCCGGGCTTCCGATCGCCGCCGCTTTTTTCCGTGCGCTCGATCCGGATGTGGAGATTGAACTGCTCCAGCAGGATGGCGACCGCGTGGGGCCGGGCACCGACATCATGCGTATCCGGGGCAAGGCGCGCGCCATGCTGACGGCTGAACGGTCAGCCCTCAACACCGTCCAGCATCTCACCGGCATTGCCACCATGACGCGCGCTTATGTGGACGCGATCATGGGCACCGGCGCTACGCTGCTTGATACCCGCAAGACTATTCCCGGCCTTCGCGTGCTCGAGAAATATGCGACGCGCATGGGCGGCGCGACCAATCATCGCATGGGGCTGTGGGATGCGGCGATGATCAAGGACAATCACGTCGCCGTCGCGGGATCCGTCGAGGAAGCAGTCCGCCGC